>NZ_JJMI01000010.1:0-142085 GCF_000705335.1 Mangrovibacter sp. MFB070 | reverse complement strand
AAGCATCTAAGCACGAAACTTGCCCCGAGATGAGTTCTCCCTGACCCTTTAAGGGTCCTGAAGGAACGTTGAAGACGACGACGTTGATAGGCCGGGTGTGTAAGCGCAGCGATGCGTTGAGCTAACCGGTACTAATGAACCGTGAGGCTTAACCTTACAACGCCAAAGATGTTTTGGTGTGAGAGACGAAATTTTTAGCTTGTTAACGGATAATGTTCATGGCCGTGAGGCGGTGAATAAAACAGAATATGCCTGGCGGCAAGAGCGCGGTGGTCCCACCTGACCCCATGCCGAACTCAGAAGTGAAACGCCGTAGCGCCGATGGTAGTGTGGGGTCTCCCCATGCGAGAGTAGGGAACTGCCAGGCTTCAATTTAAACATTCGCGTTACGCGGGTGTGGAAAGAAAAAGTAATAAGCCATTTTAATGGCTGTTGCAGAAAAATTCGGTGGAGCGGTAGTTCAGTTGGTTAGAATACCTGCCTGTCACGCAGGGGGTCGCGGGTTCGAGTCCCGTCCGTTCCGCCAATTATTATTAACCCCTGAGGATACTCAGGGGTTTTTTGTTTTTATCACTTATATCTCCAACTGCATCTTCCAATAATTTTTTTAGTTACTATTCAGTGGCTGGAAATGGTGGCCATAGTAATAGCAAAATAACCACCATGTCTTTCGCTGCATTTTAGCCCTTCAGTTTCACTTGCAATAATTGTGCATTCAGAACCGCTTTATCCGCAAAGCGCTCAGTAAGAAAATCAATGAATGCACGGATACGTGCACTAATGGCCCGGTCACTGTAGTAAACGGCGCTGAAAGGTGTGGGTACTGCTAATTTGTGTGCCTGCAAAACCTCAACTAACCGGCCCTGGGTTATTTCCTCATCGACCATAAAGTCCGATAAGCTGGCAATACCATTCCCACCCAGGCACAACTGCTTGATAGTTTCACCATTGTTAGAGGTTAGCGCCGGGCTAATTTGCCTCAACTGGCCATTCTCATCCGGTACCGCCCATGAATTCAGGGATAACGGCTCGGAAAATCCAATACAGCAATGTGCATCCAGATCTTCAGGCGTTTGAGGCGTACCATTTACTGCCAAATATTCTGGTGTGGCGACTATACGGCGATAGCTGTTAAACAACGGCCGGGCGCGTAAACTTGAATCCGATAAGTTACCTACACGAATGGCAACATCTACTTTGCGTTCAATCAGGTTGATAAAGGTTTCAGAAGAAACCAGCGATAGTGTGACTTGTGGGTAGCGCTCGCGAAAAGGTTTAATCAGAGGAACGAGCAAATGCAATATCACGGGTGTCGCTGCATCAACAATCAATGTCCCTGCCGGTGTCTCTTTAGTCTCCTGCAGCTCGTTTTCGGCGTCTGCCATCTCCTGAAGGATATGCTGAGCCCGTCGGAAGTAACGTTTACCTTCTTCTGTCAGGCTTAACTGGCGCGTAGTTCTGTTGAGCAGGTTAACCCCCAATTTCATCTCGAGGCGTTTAACTGCTCTGCTGACTGCTGAATTCGCCAGGTTAAGTTGTACTGCAGCGCGGCTGAAGCTCCCGCTTTCCACAACTGCGACAAAAACCCCGAGTTCCTCAGAATTTGTTTTCATTATTGCCTCCATGGCAATAGTTAAATCAGTTTATGGGCAATTTGGTGATAAAAGTACCCTGCATGTGCATCGACTGGCAATGAAAATACTGAAATAGCGTATCTTGCCGCATCAAAGTCAGTGGATGATTGAAACTGACTGCTAAAAATTCTATAACTGAAAAGACTGCTAACATGTTGTGTGCAGTGAAACGAAAAGGTGTGTTGTAACGTGCGTAAACCGACCTATGCCATGCGTTATGTCGCAGGCCAGCCTGCGGAGAGAATTTTGCCGCCAGGGGCGTTTTCGAGCATTGGTCAGGCGCTTCCTTCCGGAGTTCCGCTTACCAGCGAGGAGCGGATACGTATTCTGGTATGGAATATTTTTAAACAACAACGCAATGAGTGGCTGTCGGTACTGAAGAATTTTGGTAAAGATGCACACCTGGTGTTATTGCAGGAAGCCCAGACAACGCCTGAACTGGTTGATTTCGCAACTTCGAATTACCTTGCAGCCGACCAGGTACCTGCCTTGATCCTGCCTCAACACCCTTCAGGCGTGATGACTCTCTCTTCTGCTCATCCTATTTACTGTTGCCCACTGCGCGAGCGAGAGCCCATTCTGCGGCTTGCCAAGTCTGCTCTGGTCACTGTTTACCCGCTACCTGATACCCGGATGCTGATGGTTGTTAATATTCATGCCATCAACTTTACTTTGGGTGTGGACGTGTACAGCAAACAATTAGCCCCCATCCGGGAACAAATGGCACATCATAATGGGCCGGTCATTATGGCGGGTGATTTCAATGCGTGGAGCCGCCCCAGGATCAGTGCGTTATATGGATTTGCCCGAGAAATGTCACTGCGAGAAGTACGTTTTAAAGATGACCAGCGGAAAAGAGCTTTTGGGCGCCCACTGGATTTTGTCTTTTATCGTGGCCTGAATGTGGCGAATGCGTCTGTTCTGGTTACTCAGGCATCTGACCATAACCCATTGTTAGTCGAATTTAACCCACACAAACCAGGCAAGATAAAATAAAAAAACCACCTGTGTTGATACGTTGCATGGCAGCAATATCACTACAGGTGGTTTAGCAGGCATGATGCTTATGCCGTGAGTCCGTCCCCTCAGGAGTCGGGTTTGGTTCCGTCGCTAACAAACAAGGTTAACTGGTCACCAGGCTTAATCGCATCAACATCCTTATTCCAGCGCATGACATCATTAATGTTGAGGCCATGCCGCCTGGCTATGCTGTACAGCGAGTCACCTTTTTTAACGCGATAGGTGATGCTGTCATTTTTAACCAGACGTGAATCACTGTTCAGCGTACCTGTTTGCAGGGTCTGACCAATGTTTATCTTGCTGGATGTCAGGTTATTCCACGCCCGCAAATCGCGCTCGGAGACATTCAAACGAGCTGCAATGGTAGAAAGCGTATCACCGCGGCGTACTGTATACGCGGCGCTGCTATTGCTTGCGACCAGAGACGACTGCATTGCATCGAATGTATTCGCAGCGAGAGAGCTACGAAGTTCATCCGCATGCTTTTGTGGCACCATGACATATTTTGGGCCGCTCTTGCCTAATACTTCCCCTTTGTAACCCGCATTGAATGCTTTCAGCTTTTTAAGCGACATACCCGCCATTTCGGCAAGTTGGTCCATCTGAACAGGGCTGGATACTTTCACTTTTGCCAGCGCACGGCTTTCATCCGGCGTAGGTAAGCGAACACCATAACGCTGACTGTTTTTGAAAATCTCACTCAGCGCTAACATTTTGGGAACATAGACACGCGTTTCATGTGGCAAAGAAAGTGACCAAAAATCCGTTGGTTTCCCACGGGCTTTGTTCGCTTTTATTGCACGCATTACCCTGCCTTCGCCGCTGTTATACGCAGCAACCGTCAATAGCCAGTCACCGCCAAACATGCTGTTAAGGCGTTGCATCATGTCCAACGCGGCGGTTGTGGAAGCTACCACATCACGTCGCGCATCATACTCACGAGTTTGCTTTAAACCATAGTTCCTTCCCGTGCTCGGAATGATTTGCCAAATGCCTGCGGCATTAGCACCAGACGTTGCATGGGGGTTAAAAGCGCTCTCCACTATGGGTAGTAGTACTAGTTCCATCGGCATGTTACGTTTCTTAACTTGCCCGGCTATCCAGTACATATACGGCTCTGCCCGTAAAGTTACATCGTGGAGATAGCTCTTATTACTCAAATACTTCTGTTTTTGTTCGCGAATCCGGGCGTTTTCCGGAATCCCCATCTTTAGCTCGTTGCCAATGAAGGTCCACAGGTCCTGATCATGCGCAAAGGAAGTACCATCGTTCAACCATTGCGCGCTGTCCGCCTGACCTGCGAACTTTCCTGCTTCTCCTTGACCAGCCGCAGAAAGGCTCTGTGCGTGCTGTTGAATATGCCCGTCATGCTTCGACGCCTGGCACCCAACCAGCAGGACAGAGGCGATTAGAATCGCTTTTGCCTTCATGTGTGTGTCAATAGTTGCTTAAAAGACGAGCGATGATACCTGCGACTGCAAAATAACTCAACCCTGGATTTAGAAGTTATCTTTCTTTGCGCGTAACCAGGCAAAATATTGCTCAGGTTGTTGCAAAGTTGTTTCATCTCTAATTTTTTCAATTAAAACAGCATCATCCGTTCGTAAAAAAAGATTAATTCGCCGCTCATTTTCCAGCGTGGAGGGGAGAGAAGAGTGCCTTTTTTTACGTAACTCATTAACTTCCTTACTGTATTTAACTATTGCTTCATCTTCCGGAAGAATACTTAAGGAAAAGTTAATATTTGATTGGGTGTATTCATGGGCACAACAGACTAATGTTTGAGGGGGTAGTTGGTTTAATGTGCTAAGGGATTGGTACATCTGGGCTGGTGTGCCTTCAAAAAGCCTTCCGCACCCACCAGAAAAAAGCGTGTCACCGCAAAATAGATAAGGAGAACTGTAATAACAGATATGTCCTAAAGTGTGACCGGGTGTGAATATTACGTCAAACTCAAGCCCCAATAATGAGAGTTTATCGCCACCAGCCAGTATGTGAGTGGCGCCCTTACTCCTGGTTTCTTCTGGCCCGTAAACAACCAACTCTGGCCATGTTGCACATAATTCAGCCACACCGCCTGTGTGGTCGGCATGGTGGTGTGTAAGCAAAATCGCAACAGGTTTCCAGCCAAATTTCGCCACTGTGTCAAGTACAGGTCTGGCGTCACCCGGGTCTACAACCAGACATTCACCCATGTCGTTATAGAGTACCCAGATATAGTTGTCCTGAAATGCAGGAATACTGGTAAGATTCATAAATGACCTCGGTAATGCTCTCAGATGGAAGGTTTTAATGAAACCGGCAAGGACACCTTTGCCACTCCAGGCGCCCGGACAATGGGCTGAATTGCCCTGGGGTGAATACTATCGTGAAGCGCTTGAACGGCAGGTGCAACCCTGGCTTGGCAAAATGTTCGGATTCCATTTGATTAAACTGGGGAATTTAAGCGCAGAAATCAATACCAGTGAATGCTCCATATCACATCAGGTGAATGTGGCAATGCAGGGGCATGCACTCCATGTTGTTGCAGACCCTCTGGCACTGCCTTTTGCCGCAAAATCTGTCGACGCTTGCTTGTTAGCCCATAGTCTTTCCTGGTGCCAGGATCCACATCGTTTGCTCAGAGAAGTCGATCGTATATTGATCGACGATGGCTGGTTGATCCTGAGTGGGTTTAATCCTGTCAGCCTGCTGGGTATGGGTAAAGTAATGCCATTTCGCAGGAACAAAGGTGCGACCCAGAGCCGAATGTTTACTCTGGTTCGCCAACTGGACTGGCTTTCATTGCTTAACTTTGAAGTGCTGCATTACAAACGTTTCCATGTTCTCCCCTGGCACCGGTCAGGTGGGCGGTTACTCTCCACTCACCTCCCGGCACTGGGTTGCATGCAGTTAATAGTGGCACGTAAACGAACCATCCCATTAACGATGAACCCTATGTCTGCAAGAAAATCACGGGCATCGTTGCGGCCGGCGGTAACTGCATCCCGCCAGTACCGAAATTCGTCGGATCAACCGTTTTCTGATAAGTAGCCTGTATCTTCCTGTGATGGCGAACCCGCGGCTGTTCGGGCCAGTTCGTCACACCGTTCATTTTCAGGATGCCCGGCATGGCCTTTTACCCATTCCCATTTAATGTTGTGCTGGCTAAGTGCGCCATCCAGCCGTTTCCACAGATCCACATTTTTGACTGGCTTCTTATCAGCAGTTTTCCAGCCACGTTTTTTCCAGTTATGGATCCAGGAGGTGATCCCCTGGCGAACATACTGGCTGTCGGTGCTCAGCGTGATATCGCAGTGCTCCTTAATGGCTTCAAGTGCTACGATCGCCGCCATTAACTCCATTCTATTGTTCGTTGTGAGGTAGTATCCTTCACTGAAGGTTTTTTCGTGTTGTTTATAACGTAAAATCGCACCGTAGCCACCTGGGCCTGGGTTCCCTAGACAGGAGCCATCGGTGAAAATTTCTACCTGTTTACGCATTCTGGTAAACTTCCCGGGTCTGAAGAAAAAACTAAGTCTGACACAAACGAGCGCTATGAGCACAGAAATCACAAGACAGATCGTTCTCGATACTGAAACCACAGGTATGAACCAGGTAGGGGCGCACTACGAAGGGCACCGTATTATCGAAATTGGTGCTGTTGAAGTGATTAACCGCCGCCTGACGGGTAACAACTTTCATATTTATCTCAAGCCTGACCGTTTAGTGGATCCGGAAGCCTTTATGGTTCACGGTATTTCAGATGAGTTCCTCGCATATCAGCCTGTATTTGCCGATGTTGTCGATGATTTTCTCGATTACATCCGTGGGGCGGAACTGGTCATCCATAATGCGTCGTTTGATATCGGCTTTATGGATTATGAGTTCGGTATGCTCAATAAGGGCATTGGCAAAACAGAGACATTCTGTAAAGTCACGGACAGTCTGGCTCTGGCGCGGCGTATGTTCCCTGGCAAACGTAACAGCCTGGATGCTTTGTGCTCGCGCTACGAAATAGATAACAGCAAACGAACGCTGCACGGGGCATTACTCGATGCCCAGATTCTGGCCGATGTCTACCTGACCATGACCGGTGGGCAAACCAGCATCAAATTTGCGATGGAAGGCGATGCCCGGCAGGCCGCAGACGCAACAGGTATACAACGCGTGGTACGCGCTGGTGGGTTGAAAATCATCAGAGCTACAGATGAAGAGTGTGTGGCGCATGAATCACGTCTGGATCTGGTTCAGAAGAAAGGCGGCAGCTGTATGTGGCGTGCGTGATGATGTGCAAAAACCGGCCATTCAGGTGAATTTTGCGCCAACCAGCCAAAATAGAAAGAAAAAGCGTTGACGCCTCCGCCAGCTATCCGTAATATCCGCATCGTTCCCGACGGGGAACAATCGCGGAGCGGTAGTTCAGTTGGTTAGAATACCTGCCTGTCACGCAGGGGGTCGCGGGTTCGAGTCCCGTCCGTTCCGCCACTATTTCAGCGCCATGTTAATCTTTAACATGGCGCTTTTTCATTTACGAAGCATCCCTCAGTTTGTTCGTTTACTTTTGCTGCAGCCTGCCTTATGGCAAAGAGTTACTTTCCCATTGTGAGGCAATACCCGGTGAAGCAAAATCTTGCTTTGCCTGAAGACACCCTGATTGCTCCAGGCTGACTATTCTGGATAGCGAGTTTGTGTGAAGGCAGAAAGAAGCCAGCTATTGCTATGGGTACAACAATTTAGCTGAATAGATAACTATTGCGAGAATACGAAAGTCACCAACAACCGTGGTGACTTATCGGTTTTGGCGTTTTATTTAGAAATAATTTGTGAAGTCGGGGCGTTCTGCGTAAAGGTTTTGCAGTTGTCCGGATTCAGTGTCAGCCCCAGCTTACTTGAAGCCAGTTCATTTTCAGTGTGTGTTCCGGCGAACTGGAAACCACGTTTAATCAGATTTGTTGTGTAGTATTTATTATACATAAATGCCCAGACAATCATGGCAACCGTAGAACCTATACCCATAGTGACTAATGCCAGAATGAGTAAAATAATAAATACCCCTATAAACGTTTTAAAATCTTTTCGGAAAAGAGCCGGAATACAACCGAAGAAAAACGTTGTCCATGAAAAACCATAGAAGCCATGTAAATGCTCACCCGTTTTCGGGTTTTCCATATTGATTTTAACAGCCATTAATTATTTCCTGAAAGTGAAGGAGAGTGCGGCATGCATGAGTGCTTGTCGGGTAGGGTTTATAACATAGCTATGTTTGGTTGTTGTTTGATAAATATCAAAAATTTTCTTTTAAGGTGGGTGAGTTAACTTTTTTGAGAGGGGAATATTTTGAATAGGTAAATTTATTCTGCCAGTTAATCAGATAAACAGAGTGTTGATGATGCCAGAGTGGCTATTCTGGCACCATCAACGATATGTTATTCCTGATGTGCAGTAATTACCTTAGTCAGTGTATCGGAATTTTCAACACGGTCATTACGTGCAATCCAGCGGTAGCTGCCGGCAGCCAAAAACGCACCGATAAACCAACTGAAATTTGCCACCGCGTGTAATGACGGGATAAAGCTGATAACCAGGCAAACCACGACGGAAGGAATCAATGCTGCAATCGCTTTCGGGTTGAACCCCTTGTTGTACCAGTACGGGCCTTCCTGAGATACGCTAAATAAAGCATCCACATTAATTGTGCCACGCTTAATCAAATAAAAGTCAGCAAGCAAGATCCCAAACAGCGGCCCAATAAAAGAGCCCAGAACATCCAGTGTGTAATGGATTAACTCTGGTGACTGGAACAGATTCCATGGTGTCAATAACACGGAACCCACTGCAGCAATCATGCCCCCTGTACGAAAACTGATTTTTTGGGGAGAGCAGTTGGAGAAGTCAAAAGCCGGTGAAACAAAGTTAGCGACAATATTAATCCCGATAGTCGCAGTTATCATTGTCAGCAAACCTATCGCCATCGCCACGCTATTTCCCACATGGCTGACTGTCTCAATAGGGTCGGTAATCATTTTGCCAAATAATGATTGTGTACCAGAAACAATAATGACAGTAACAATGGAAAATAACAGGAAATTAAATGGTAGCCCCCAACGGTTACCACGGCGAATCTCATTCATGTTTTTCGCATAACGGGAGAAGTCACCGAAATTGAGTAGTGGCCCGGAAAAATAGGAGACAACCAGCGCAGTTGCGGTAATCATTTCCCACACCTGGGCTGAAGGGCTGAGTGTTTTACTGGACAGCGTGAAAGAAATGCCATCCAGCCCGGTCTGGTAAAGGATCCAACCGGCCAGACACATCATCACAACATATACGGCCGGGCCCGCCACATCAATAAACCGCTTAATAGCATCCATTCCGTGCCAGAACACCATCGCCTGCAGTACCCACATAATGCCAAAGCAAATCCAGCCCAGATGTGAAAGGCCCAGAAAGTGATCCTGTGTCATTGGGGCGAGGGAAGGCCAAAATTTCAGGATAACCAACATCAGTGCATTCGCTGCAAGGTATGTCTGAATGCCGTACCAGGCAAACGCAATCAAACCACGAATTACTGCCGGAATATTGGCACCAAATACCCCGAAAGCCTGGCGGCTGATCACGGCATAAGGCACGCCAGCCATTTGGCTGGGTTTAGCTACCAGGTTAGCGCATACCTGAACAATACAAATACCAACCAACAGGCACAGCAGTACTTGCCAGCTTGATAAACCTAAGGCAAAGAAACTGGCGGCAACAACATAACCTCCCATACTGTGAACATCAGACATCCAGAATGAAAATATGTTGTACCAGGTCCAGCGTTGTTGGCGAGTGGGCGCCAGATCTTCATTACACAATTTTGGGCTGTAGCCCGCATTGGGGTTATCAGCAGTTGTATGGTGAACGTTTGGCATGGATTCTGCTCCTTTACTTGATAGCAGGTGATGATGGTTTGTGCGATAACCATTGCAGGAACCAGGCCAGGTTCACATTTTTTGTGTACTTATTTTATAGATATTGTATACAAGATAGAAAATGCATTGTGTACGGGAGTAATGAATGAGGCAGCAGGATGTGGGGCAACCCCAGCAAGAGCAACAAGATAAAGAAGCAGAAATATGGCAATCACTAATGCGGGCAATCGTGGAGCATCAACTTCCCCCTGGTTGTAAGCTTCCTGAGGAAGCGCTGGCTGAAGCCTTTGGTGTGAGCCGGACGGGGATCAGAAAGGTGCTGACCCGCCTTGCAACAGTGCAAATGGTTACGATGACGCCCCGGCGTGGTGCGTTTGTGGCAAGCCCGGGCGTAGAAGAATCAAAACAGATCTTCCGCACCCGCGCGTTACTTGAATGTGCCAATTTGCCTGATGTCGTGGCACATATTCAGCCTCCCCATATTGCCGCGCTGGAAAACATCACTCAGCGTGAAGAACAGGCTCATCGTGAACATGATGGTGCGGCAGCAATTCGTTACTCTGCGGAGTTCCATATTCAACTCCATGCTATTTCAGGCAATGCCGTGATGGTCGAGACGTTGACTCGCCTGACCCAGCGTTCCTCATTAGTGATTGCGGCCTGGGGAGCACCATGGCAACAGGGTTGCCGGTGTGATGACCATGGTGTGTTGATTAATGCGTTACGCCAAAAAGACACGGACAGGTTGGTATTGTGTATGCAACAGCACTTCGAAGACATCCTCCACAGCCTGCATTTTGAACGAAGTGGTGAAACGGTTCCTGACTTCACGCGCTTGTTTGGTATACAAGAGGCAAACAGATGACCACGTTGCGTATTCAGGTGATTAACCCCAATACCAGCCTTGCAATGACACAGACTATTGGCGAGGCGGCCCGTATGGTTGCCAGTGCGGGGACTGAAATTTTGTCCGTTTGCCCCTCTCATGGCGTTCCGTCTATTGAAGGCCACTTTGATGAAGCTATTGGGGCGATGGGAGTACTGGAGCAGGTTACTCTGGGAGAGCGGGCCGGGGTGGACGGGCATATTATTGCCTGCTTTGGTGACCCTGGGTTGTTGGCTGCACGTGAACTGGCAACCGGGCCGGTGGTTGGCATAGCAGAAGCGGCTATGCATATGGCAACACTGCTTGCGACACGTTTTTCCATTGTTACTACATTGCCACGTACCGTGATTATCGCCCGCCATTTATTACGCCAGTATGGTTTCGAACAGCACTGCCAGGCGGTTCATGCTATTGATTTACCGGTGTTGTCTTTAGAGGATGGCACGGGTTTTGCTCAACAAAAGGTTCGGGAGCGTTGTATACAGGCCAAAGCACAGGATAACTGTGGCGCGATTGTGCTGGGTTGTGGAGGAATGGCAAACCTGGCTCGTGAGCTTAGCCATGAATTGGGTATTCCAGTCATTGATGGCGTGAGTGCTGCGGTCAAAATGGTTGAAGCCCTGCTTGGCCTGGGGCTTGGCACCAGCAAGCATGGGGATTTGGCAAAGCCCAATCCCAAACCACTCACTGGCCCGTATGCAATCTTCAATGACCCATCTGTGATGTAGAAAGAGGAAAGTAAGGCATGCAATCAGAACAAGAAAATAACCCCTGGCCTTTTACACAAAACTACCCGCGCGACATGCTCGGTTATGCAGGGAAACCGCCGCATCCACACTGGCCTGGTGGTGCCCGCCTGGCGATTCAGTTTGTCCTTAATTATGAAGAGGGCAGTGAAAACAACGTATTACATGGCGACTCTGGTTCAGAGCAGTTTTTGTCAGATATCATTGGTGCGGCCAGCTACCCGGACCGGCATATGTCGATGGATTCGCTCTATGAGTATGGTTCGCGAGCGGGTTTCTGGCGTATCCACAACGAATTTCAACGCCGTGGGCTGACCATGACTATTTTTGGTGTGGCGATGGCGCTGGCGCGTAATCCGGAAGTCGTCCAGGCAATCAAAAATGCCGACTATGATGTAGTCAGCCATGGCTGGCGCTGGCTTCATTATCAAAGTATTGATGAACAAACAGAACGCCAGCATATGCTACAGGCGATTGAAACCCTGGAAAACTTGTTTGGTAAAAAGCCACTGGGTTGGTATACCGGGCGCGACAGCCCGAATACAAGGCGACTGGTGGTTGAACAAGGGAGTTTTCAGTACGACAGTGATTATTATGGCGACGACTTGCCTTTCTGGAGTGAAGTAACTTGCCAGGATGGCACGGTAAAACCCCATCTGATTGTGCCTTATACGCTGGATGCGAACGACATGCGCTTCGCCACCGCACAAGGGTTTAATACAGCGGAGCAGTTCTACACTTACCTTAAAGACAGCTTTGACGTGTTATACGAAGAAGGCGAACATGCGCCGAAGATGATGTCAGTGGGTATGCATTGCAGGTTATTAGGCCGCCCTGGCCGCTTCCGGGCACTGCAACGTTTCCTTGATTATATCCAGGGCTTCGATGATGTCTGGGTATGCCGCAGGCAGGATATTGCTGACCACTGGATAAAAACGCATCCGTGGCAGAAGTAATAAAAACGGGGTGGCTTCACCGGCCATCCCCTAATTAACAACTCAGCCCATTTTACTGACATGGGCGGCGACAATCCGCCAGCCAAACGGAAACTTCACCCAGGTTTGCATCTGGCGGCCAATACTCTCACTGCCCTCACGGGTGAACTCAGTGCAGGTTACCGCCATATCTTCGCCAAATGTGGTGATAGTGGTATTGCGCAGCGTGCGATCCAGCCCCTTGGGAGAACGGCCCTGGCGAAAGGCCCGGATCTCGGCGATGCCGTAAAGATTTTCAGTTGCGCCATAACGCACAGTGCGTGCATCCTCCCAAAAGAGCTCATCCAGCACCTCGACATCATTACTGACCAGCGCCTGCTCATAGCGATAAAACGCGGCGGTGACTTCGTTTAAAATAGCCTGTCTGTCGATGTTATCTCTGTTCATGGAACACTCCCTGTGCCGGCGTTGCCTGGCAAATATTCTGTAAAACAAGTGACTGCGCAGCCTGCAGGCAGCGTTTCTCCTGCCACGGAGCACCAATCAGTTGTACACCAATGGGCAGGCCGCCTGTTGTGATGAGGGGAACGGTTACAACAGGTAAACCCAAAAATGAAATCGGTTGAGTCAACATACCCATACTGGCTTTTACTGGCAAATCACACTGGTTAATGTGCATGGTCTGCTGGCCAATCTCAGTGGCACAGCAAGGCGTGGCCGGGGCAATCAGAATATCAAAATCATTAAATAACGGGAGTGTCACATCTCGGAACCAGGCCCGGAAGCGTTGTGCCTGGGTGTACCAGGCTGAAGGTGTCATCGCACCTGCCAGCAGGCGGTCTCTGGAGTTCGGTTCAAATTCTTCCGGCCTGGTGCGCAGCAAAGGTAAATAGTGGTTCCCGCCTTCAGCTGCAGAAAGCAGGAAAGCGGCTGAACGCGCCATTTCAGCCTGCGGCAGTGTGATGCTCTCTGCTGCCTGTAATCCTCTGGCAACCCGGCTGACGGCATCTCTGGCATTGTTATCGCACCAGGTATCAAAATAACCGCCCAGAACAGCGCAACGTAAAGGCCGTTCCGGCGTCAGGTCCTGCCCAATTAATGCCGGGGCGCGGCGCGCCTGAAAGTGATCATGAGGATCATCGCCCTGAAGCGCATCATAGACCAGGGCCAGATCTTCCACATGGCGCGCCATGGGGCCAATATGATCAAGGCTCGCGACAAAAGGCTGGCTCCCACTGCGGGAAAGACGGCCAAAGGTCGGCTTCAGGCCAAAAATGCCACACAACGAGGAAGGCACACGAATTGACCCATTGGTGTCAGTGCCCAATGAGAAATTCACCAGCCCGGCAGCAACTGCAGCGGCAGAACCGCCAGAAGACCCTCCGGCGACCCGGCTAAGATCATGGGGATTATGGGTTGCCCCATAGTGTGTGTTTTCGGTAGTAAAGCCGTAGGCATATGCATCCATATTGAGTACCCCGGCCAGGGACGCCCCTGCGTGCTGCAATTGCCTGATGGCGAAAGCATCATGGCTGGCTGGCGGGTTATCGCGAAATAACCGGGCTCCGGCCAGAGTGGTTATCCCACTAATATCAAATAAATTTTTAACAGCGTAAGGAACACCAGAAAGTGGGGGGAGAGCCTCATTGCGAGCAATGCACTGGTCTGTCTGTGCCGCTTCATCCAGCATACGCTGGTGGGTAACATGGGTAAACGCGTTGAGCGTTGGGTTAATGCGTTCAATGCCTGCAAGTGCCTGTGTTGCCAACTCAGTCGCAGAAAATGATTTCTCGCGCAGGCCTTGTTGAATATCACTAATCCGCAAACTCATAACTGATATACCCCGGCGACTTCCTGGCGCTGGTCCAGTTTAAAGTCCATTAATGGTTGCGCCATCGTACTAATGCGGCGCAACTGTACTTCAAGCTCTGCCCGGCGTGCATCATCCAGCGGCATATCCAGTATTTGGGCCATTAACGCAATATAGCCAGGCCAGTCAAAATCGGTTGTTTGCATGTTCTCTCCTTAAAATCCGGCAGCACTGCCATTACTGCGTGGGTCGTAAGCACCTTCCAGCATACCGTTGGTATGGCGCACAATTGCCCCGGCATGGCCAACGGCCTCGCTGAAGTCATCCAGTGCTTCCACTTCGTGGCCCATGGCACGCAAGGCTTCAAATGTCCGTGGGCTGAAGCGGTTCTCAAGTTTCAGGCTGTCGGAGGATTGCCCCCATGTGCGCCCCAGCAGCCAGCGGGGAGCAGAAACGGCCTGTTGAAGTGGTACACCTTGCAGTACATAGCGTGTAAACAGCGCGGCCTGGGTTTGTGGTTGCCCGTCACCTCCCATTGAGCCGTACACCATTACCCGGCCATCAGCCAGGCGAACGGCTGCCGGGTTAAGTGTGTGAAAAGGCTGCTTGCCGGGCGATAAGGCCAGAATATGTTGGGGATCCAGGCTGAATGCTGCCCCACGGTTTTGCCACAGCACACCGCTTTGAGGCAGTACCACGCCACTGCCAAATTCATGGTAAATGCTCTGAATAAAAGAAACAGCTAACCCGTTATTATCAATAACGCCCATCCATACTGTATCTCCCGGGCCTTTACCGGTTCCCCAGGGGGCAGCCTGGTTATCATCTATTTCAGCTGCCATATTTTCTAAGTTTTCCGGATCAAGCAGGCTCTGTACCGGGCGGGTAACATGGCGAGGATCAGTAATATACTGATCCCGCAGAGAAAATGCCTTTTTCGTGGCTTCAACAATACGGTGAATGGTTTGTACTTCGTTCGCCTGTGCCATTTCCATCCCGGCAGTAATACCAAGAATTGCCAGCGAAACCAGCCCCTGAGTGGGTGGCGCAAGGTTATAGACATCACCTTGTGGGTGGGCCAGGTGCAATGGTAACCGGCGGCGAGCCCGGTGTGAGGCCAGATCCTGCAGGGTAACAGGGATCCCTAACTCTTCCAGCTCCTGAGCCATCTGGTTGGCAAGGGGGCCTCGGTAGAAGCTGTCCAGCCCTTCAGTAGTTAAACGGGTTAGCGTCTGCGCCAGGCGTGGCTGGCAAAAACGACTTCCCGCAACAGGTACTTCACCCCGGGAAAGAAATGTTTGTGCGAAACCCGGCACATTTGCCAGCTCATGGTATTTTCCCTGAGTGGCAATCGCCTGTGATTGTGTGACAGGTATACCATCTGCAGCATAACGAATGGCGTCAGCCAGTAAACGGGAAAGAGGAAGTTGCCCACCACCTAATTCCTGTGAAATCAGCAGTGCTTCCTGCCACCCACTCACAGTACCTGGCACGGTTAGTGCAGCACGAGGGCCACGGTGCGGAATATGTGTTTCACTGGCGTAGAATTCCATTGAGGCCAGCGAACCTGCAGCTCCACTCGCGTCTATGGCGACCGGCTCGCCTTCAGGTGGAACGATTAACCAGAAGCCATCACCACCAATACCATTCATATGCGGGTAGGTGACGGCAATAGTTGCAGCCGCGGCCACCATGGCTTCAATTGCGTCACCGCCATGACGTAATACGGACAGGGCGGTTTCACTCGCCAGGTGGTGTGGCGTAACAGCCATACCTGAAGGGGCCATGTTGCTTTGTATCATCGTTTCTGTCTCTTGCTCAGGGGTACATTAATACTAAGCAAGAGGCGTTCCAGAATGACGCGAAATGTTTCATTATACTCAGGTCAGTTGCAACAAAAGTTACAGGAGAATCCATGAAACAACTGGATGAACGTCTTAGGGCCAGCTATGCCCAGCTTTCCCCACAGGAACAGCGAGTGGCCGGGTTTATCATGGATCACTTCGATGATTTGATAAGCTATAACAGTGCTGAACTGGCAAGGCTGAGCGGGGTTTCGAAGGCAACAGTCAGCAGGCTGTTTAAACGCCTGGGGTATGACCGTTACAAAGTAATGCGTGATGAATTACGTACCTTGCGCCAAAGCGGGATGCCCCTGACAGAAAACCGTGATGCGGTACAGGGCAACACCCTGCTGGCACGCCACTATAAACAAGAAATGGCTAACCTGACGCACTGGGTTAACACCCTTGATGCTACACAATTCAGCGATATTATTGCTGCTTTGGGGGCTGCAAAACGTATTCTGATTATTGGCTTACGTAATAGTTGGCCTGTGGCTCTGCACCTGCGCCAGCAATTGCTGCAAAGCCGTGGAAATGTCTATGTACTTCCTCAGCCTGGGCAAACTTTGTCTGAAGAGTTGGTGGACATCAGCCCTGGTGATTGCGTTGTTATGGTGGCCTTTCGCCGCCGCCCACGCATTATCCGCCCAATACTCAATGACCTGGCGCAGCGTGGTATTCCGCTGCTGGTTATCAGTGAGCCGCAGGCCAGCACTCTGAAAGGTGTTGGTGGCTGGCACCTTGAAGCCCCGCTCGACAGTGTTTCGGCATTTGATTGCTACAGCAGTGCAATGAGCCTGGTAAATTTATTGGCAAATGCATTGTTACACCACAGCCTGGCAGATGGCAGGCAACGTATTCATCAGATTGCGGAGCTGTATGGTTCTCTTGATGAACTGGAACAGCGCTGAATTGCACTATAGTGGTGCTGATGCACCACGATAGTGTTCGTTTTTGGGTCGTTTCCTCTTATTACTCCTGCCAATAACTTTTCTGAAAAATAAAGATTTTACCTATAGTTATGGTGCTGGTTGTTTTTGTTTCGCTATGGCACATTAGTTGCAGAACTTTTTATTGAGAATCTTTTGTTTCACTGCGAATTGCCTATATCAAAGGAATCATCATGTCCGACACCCAGCTATATCCACAAATCAATCCTCCTCACCGGTTATTGATGGGACCGGGGCCAATTAATGCTGACCCTCGCGTTTTACGTGCTATGTCCAGCCAACTGATCGGCCAGTATGATCCGGTGATGACGGGATACATGAATGAAGTGATGGCTTTATACCGCGGTGTCTTCCGCACCCAAAACCAGTGGACGATGCTGGTGGATGGCACATCTCGTGCCGGTATTGAAGCCGTGCTGGTTTCAGCAATTCGCCCTGGCGATAAAGTTCTGGTGCCTGTTTTTGGTCGTTTCGGCCATTTGTTGTGTGAAATTGCCCGGCGATGCCATGCAGAAGTGCATACCATTGAAGTTCCCTGGGGAGAAGTATTTACCCCGGATCAAATTGAAGATGCTATCCGGCAGGTGAAACCCCGTTTGCTGCTGACAGTCCAGGGCGATACCTCAACCACAATGTTACAGCCGCTGGAAGAATTAGGTGCAATTTGCCGTCGTCATGGCGTGTTGTTTTACACCGATGCCACAGCTTCGCTGGGTGGCAACCCAATGCAGGCAGATGAGTGGGGCCTGGACGCCGTTTCCGCCGGGTTACAAAAATGCCTGGGCGGGCCTTCCGGGAGTTCTCCGGTAACGCTCAGCCCTGAAATGGCGAGTGTCATCAGCAAGCGCCGTTGCATCGAACAGGGGATCCGCAGTGCATCTCATGAAGATGGTGACGATGAAATGATCTGGTCCAACTATTTTGATCTGGGCATGATCATGGATTACTGGGGGCCAGAGCGCCTCAACCACCACACTGAAGCGACCAGCATGTTATTTGCCGCACGCGAGTGCGCCCGCATTATGCTGGAAGAAGGCATGGACAACATTATTGCCCGCCACGCGTTACATGGCCGGGCCATGGTAGCTGGCATTCAGGGAATGGGTCTGTCGGTATTTGGTGATATCGCCAATAAAATGAACAATGTAATGGGTGTGGTTATTCCGGAAAATGTTCATGGTGAAGCGGTACGCAAAACACTGTTGGAAGACTTCCATATTGAAATTGGCACGTCATTTGGCCCATTGCAGGGCAAAATCTGGCGTATTGGTACCATGGGCTATAACGCCCGTAAAGATTGTGTGCTACAGACACTGGCAGCGCTGGAAGCCGTGCTTAACCGCTATGGCTTTCGTACCACGCAAGGTGCGGCAATGCAGGCTGCATGGGATATCTATGACGCGGAGGCGCGCCCATGACAGTGATGGCAATGCCCGACGAACAATCCCGCCAGGCGGCCAGCCGCATCATGGCGCGCAGCGATACGCTGGCGTTAATTTCTCAAACCCCGGGGCAGCTCACCCGGGTTTTCCTGTCGCCTGAACATTTACGTGCAAATCAGCAAGTTGCCCGTTGGATGGAAGAGGCGGGTATGACTACCTGGCAGGATGCCACTGGAAATATCTGTGGCCGCTATGAAGGCGCAACAGAAGGTGCGAGCGCTGTATTACTGGGCTCACACCTGGATACTGTCAGAAATGCCGGGCGCTATGATGGCATGCTGGGGGTACTGACAGCCATTGAAGTGGTTGACTGGCTTAACCAGCAAGGAAAGCGCCTGAACCAGGCAATTGAAGTTATTGGATTTTCTGACGAAGAAGGCACGCGCTTTGGCATCACCCTGCTGGGGAGCCGGGGGATAACAGGAACCTGGCCGGAAAACTGGCTGGAGTGCCAGGACAGTGAAGGTATTACTGTTGCGCAGGCGATGGTACAGGCCGGTCTTGACCCGGCAAGAATTGGTATGGCGGCACGTAATCAGGAGGATTTTACCGCCTACCTTGAACTGCATATCGAGCAAGGCCCGGTTCTGGAACAGGCTTTGCTCCCGTTGGGCGTGGTGACAGCAATCAATGGTGCTCACCGTTTGCGTTGTTGTTTTACCGGCCAGGCCGGGCATGCCGGTACAGTACCGATGGCGCATCGCCATGACGCACTTGCCGCTGCTGCAGCGTGGATCCACCAGGTGGAACAGGTAACACTGGCAAGCGGTGGCGACAATGTAGCAACGGTTGGTACTGTTAACTGTCTGCCTGGGGCCGTCAATGTTATTCCCGGCTCAGTGGAACTGACACTGGATATTCGCAGCCCATCGGATGCCAGCCGGGATGCATTGCTGTCGCAACTGCTGGCACAGGCAGAAACCATCGCCAGCCAGCGAGGGTTGTCCTTCACCCACGACACTTTCTATTCTATTCCGGCTACACCATGTTCCCCGGTATTACAGGCGGCATTGAGTGAAGCGGTTGCTTCTGCACAGGGCAAAGCACTTTCTCTGCCGAGCGGAGCAGGGCATGATGCTATTGCTGTCGCGGAGCGCTGGCCAGTCGGTATGTTGTTTGTGCGCTGTGAGAAAGGCATCAGTCATCATCCGGCAGAATCGATAACTGAAGCTGATGTTGCTGTTGCGATGAAAGCATGGAGCCAGGCGGTGTGCTCAGTTGCAGAAACCTCAATGCCACTGGCGCGGTTTAACCAGGCTGATACCCAGGCTGCAAAGGCTATGGTTCAGGCTTGTGTGGCAATTCCGGCCTGGCAGGATGCACTGGTTGCTGGCCGCCCTTATTCGTCGTTTACTGCATTGAAAAAGCATGCTGTTGAATTAGCTGACTGCTGGCAAACCGCAGAGCTTAATCTGGCGCTAAGTGCGCACCCCCGCATTGGCGAGCGGCCAACAGGGAAGAGTGAAGAAGCACAGCTATCTCGCGGCGAACAGGCTGCAGTGAATACTGCAGACCAGGCGCTCGCACAAGCGCTGGCAAAAGGAAATGCCGATTACGAAGAACGCTTTGGGCGAGTTTTCCTGATTCGGGCAAAAGGGTTATCTGGGCACGAGGTTTTGCAGGCGTTACAGCGCCGGATGGCGTCGAACCCGGAACAAGAAACCCAGGAAGCGCTGGAGCAGTTACGGCAGATTACGTTACTACGCCTTGAAGGAGTTTTCTTACCATGAGTACGCTCAGCACACATATTCTGGATACGGCTATCGGGAAACCGGCTGTGGGTGTATTGATTCGCCTGGAACAGCTGCAGTCTGGTGAGTGGGTAACGTTAACGCAGGGTGAAACAGATACCGATGGCCGCCTGAAAAACCTCGGTGGCGGGGAATTAGGACCCGGGCAGTACCGGCTGGTTGCACAAACTGGTGAGTATTTCGCGGTTACACAACGTGAAACGCTCTACCCGGTAGCGCAAATTGACCTGATTTTACCGGCAGATAATCTGCACTACCATTTGCCCTTTTTGATTTCACCCTGGTCATGGTCAACCTACCGGGGAAGTTGAATGCAGGCTAAAACCCCCTCATGCCAGTACATGAGAGGGCATGCATCACGGGTTAAGTGTGAAGTTATCTGCATCGCGCCAGGCCGGGAATTTCTCCCGGTACTCCTGCAACGCAGTGAGTGATAGCTCGGCATCAATCCGGGCCGCATGGTGAGGATCGCAGGAGGCAATGATTTCCCCCTGTGGTGAGATAACCCGGCTGTCGCCCCGGTAATGGTGGCCATTGCCATCGGTTCCCACCCGGTTACAACCGGCAACCCAGGCCTGGTTCTCAATGGCCCGGGCAGCCAGTAACGTTTGCCAGTGCTGTGAGCGGGGGGCAGGCCAGTTGGCAACATACAGAGCCAAATCGTAATCACCGTGGTTGCGAGACCACACCGGGAAACGCAGGTCATAGCATACTAACGGCAAAATCCGCCAGCCGCGCCATTCAACAATTACCCGTTCATTCCCGGCCTGATAATACTGGT
Source organism: Mangrovibacter sp. MFB070 (assembly GCF_000705335.1). NCBI lineage: Bacteria > Pseudomonadati > Pseudomonadota > Gammaproteobacteria > Enterobacterales > Enterobacteriaceae > Mangrovibacter > Mangrovibacter sp. MFB070. Next base: position 121,393 of record NZ_JJMI01000010.1, on the reverse strand, counting down.
GTTCATCTGCCATGCGGAACAAGTGCCGTTTATCGTAATGGCTGACTTCACCTTGAGGAGTAACCAATAAAAAGCGGTTTACCGGCCCTGATTCGGTTTGCAAGGCGGCACTGCCGGCAACCATTGCGTCACACTGGCTGGCCTTTTCTTTCATCCATTCAATAACCTGAGTTTCAGGCATGGACTGCTGTGCGGCTTCCATTGCAAAGCCGGTAGTAAACATTTCAGGCAGGACAATCAAATCCCGCCCTGACAGCTTATCCATCACCACATCAAAATGGCGCAAATTGGCGGAACCATCCATCCAGACCAGCGGTTGTTGCAACAGGGTAATTTTCAAACCAGACACCGTCAGCGCTCCACATTTATTCAGCGATTATCACACTGTATCAGACAATAACGCGTTTGACCGCGAATAAAAACCGCACCTGTTGCCTGGTGCGGTTTGCGGTATGTGTAACAGTGGTAACGGATTTAGTGCAAATCAGGCTGCCTGGTCTTTATGGCTTGGCTCGTGAAACTTTACCGGCTGAGTCGCCAGTGCGTCTGGTTCAAACTCATCAACATTAATACTACGTAACCGGCTGGCTTCCGCCTGTTGCAAAATTTGCGCTTCTTCTTCCGTTATTTCTCCGGCTGCCAGTGCTGATTTTGCCAGTGCATCAAGGCGGGTAAACGACAGGTTTTTACCCCGGCTTTCGCATATCCGTTTATGAACTGGCTCAGCGGCAATCACATCCTGCAGTGCGGCTTCCATCAGGCCTGCCGGGTTATGTTCGCACGGCTCCAGGAACTGGCCGCGTCCCAGTCGGTCACGGGTCGCACTGGGTTGTTGCAGAATTTGCGCAACCTTGCTGTCCAGTTTGTCAGAGGGCGCTTGATGACGGCGGCCAAGCGGGAACACCACTACACGCAACAAACGGGCAACGGCTTTATTCGGGAAGTTACGTAACAGGTCGTCAATGGCCTGCTCAGCCTGATAAAGCGCATCCTGAACTCCCCAGTGCACCAGCGGTAAATCGTCCTGGTGACGGCCTTCATCTTCGTAGCGCTTCAACGCCGCAGAGGCTAAATACAACTGGCTGAGAATATCGCCAAGCCGCGCCGAAATACGCTCACGGCGTTTCAGGCTCCCGCCCAGAACTGCCATAGACACATCCGACAGTAACGCCAGGTTAGCGCACAGCTTATTCATTTGTTGGTAATAGCGGCGGGTGGCATCGCGTGTTGGTGCTGCACTGGTACGGCCATTTGTCAGGCCCAGCCAGAAGCTGCGTACTTTATTGCTACCCACATGGCCAATGTGACGGAAAAGCAGTTTATCGAACGCGTTCACATCATTATTTTGGGCAGCAGCCATTTCATCCAGCACATACGGGTGGCAACGAATCGCGCCCTGGCCGAAGATCATCATGCTGCGGGTCAGAATATTGGCACCCTCCACTGTAATGGCAATCGGTGCGCCCTGGTAAGCCCGGGCAAGGAAGTTGGATTCACCCAGCATAATGCCTTTGCCGCCAGCAATATCCATAGCATCAATAATCGAGCGTTGGCCTCGGTGGGTGCAGTGGTATTTCACAATAGCCGACAACACAGCCGGTTTTTCACCCAGTACAATCGCGTAAGTAATTAATGAGGCAGCTGCATCCATCACCCAGGCATTACCGGCAATGCGCGCCAGTGCTTCTTCAATCCCTTCCATTTTACCTATAGAGACTTTGAACTGGCGGCGAATATGCGCATAAGCGCCGGTAGCCATTGCAACAGATTTCAGGCCACCCGTTGAGTTGGATGGCAGGGTAATTCCGCGCCCGACAGACAGGCATTCAACCAGCATACGCCAGCCCTGGCCCGCCATTTTCGGGCCACCAATAATATAATCAATGGGGACAAACACATCGTTACCGCGTGTAGGCCCATTCTGGAAAGGTACGTTCAGCGGGAAGTGGCGGTGACCAATTTCCACACCAGGTGTTGAGGTTGGAATTAAGGCACAAGTAATTCCCAGTTCCTTTTCCTGGCCCAGTAAGTTATCCGGGTCTGAAAGTTTAAATGCCAGCCCAAGAACCGTGGCAATTGGGGCCAGGGTGATATAGCGCTTATTCCAGGTCAGGCGCATGCCCAGCACTTGCTTACCCTGCCATTCACCCATGCAGACAACGCCAGTATCCGGAATTGCTCCCGCATCAGACCCGGCTTCCGGGCTGGTGAGCGCAAAGCAGGGGATCTCCTGGCCACGAGCCAGGCGCGGCAAGTAATGGTTTTTTTGCTCTTCAGTACCGTAGTGTTGCAGCAATTCACCCGGCCCCAGAGAGTTGGGAACGCCAACCGTAATAGCCAGAATGCCAGAAACACCAGAGAGCTTTTGCAATACTTTAGCCTGCGCGTAAGCCGAGAAAGCCAGGCCGCCATACTCTTTTTTGATAATCATCGCGAAGAAACGGTGTTCTTTCAGGTAAGCCCATAATTCTGGAGGGAGATCTGCCATTTCATGGGTTATTTGGAAGTCGTTTGCCATGCGGCAGGCTTCTTCCACCGGGCCATCCAGAAATGCCTGTTCTTCAGGGGTTAACACAGGCTGTGGGTAGTTATGTAATTTTTTCCAGTCAGGTTTTCCCTGAAAAAGGTCACCTTCCCACCAGGTGGTACCGGCATCAATAGCTTCCTTTTCGGTACGCGACATAGGGGGCATGACTTTACGGAAAGTGCGAAATACTGGCGCTGAAATCAACGATTTGCGCATTGGTGAGAAATTGAATGGCACCAGCATAATCAATAGCGGTAATAGCACCCAGGCAGACCAAAGCCCGGCGGTAGCAAGACCTGCGGTCCATAGCAACAAAATCAGGCTACTCAGCGGCAGCGACAGGCGGTGATAAAACAGCGCACCGAGCAAAACAAACGTTGCAACAATACTCAATATCAACATAAGAAAAGCTCCCTTCTTGTAGGAGGTCTGACCACTTGATGTAATTATGGTTGTAGTGGATGTGCATTTCTTTATCAATCTATTTACAAAATAATTACAACCTGGTTCACAATGTTCATTGTCAGAGCCTGAAAAAAAAGGGCACATCCGGGCAGCAGCGCTTCTCGCTGTTCGCACTATCCGGTAAACTTCGGGTTGATATTTTTAATACTGAAGGATATTCCTTATGTACCAGGATTTGATTCGTGGTGAGTTGAATGAAGCAGCCGAAACTCTGGCTAACTTTCTGAAAGATGAAGAAAATATTCATTCCATTCAGCGTGCGGCAGTGATGCTGGCAGACAGCTTCAAAGCCGGGGGCAAGGTGCTCTCTTGCGGTAATGGCGGTTCGCATTGTGACGCAATGCATTTTGCAGAGGAACTCACCGGGCGCTATCGTGAAAACCGTCCGGGGTACCCGGCAATCGCTATCTCTGATGTCAGCCATATTTCCTGCGTGAGCAATGACTTCGGTTATGAGTATATCTTTTCCCGTTACGTAGAAGCTGTTGGCCGGGAAGGGGATGTATTATTAGGTATTTCCACTTCCGGTAACTCTGGCAACGTGATTAAAGCGATTGAAGCAGCAAAAGCGAAAGGAATGAAAGTCATTGCGCTGACGGGTAAAGATGGCGGCAAAATGGCGGGCAGCGCTGATGTGGAAATTCGTGTGCCGCATTTTGGTTATGCTGATCGTATTCAGGAAATCCATATTAAAGTTATCCATATTCTGATTCAGCTAATTGAAAAAGAGATGGTAAAAGCCTGAGCCGCCTAAGGGCAATGGCGCAGTAGCTCGTGGCGGCACAGGCATTTTCGTGTTGTGCCGCTGGCAGGTGTGAGGTGTTTTATGTGTGAATTGCTCGGGATGAGCGCGAATGTGCCCACCGATATTTGCTTCAGTTTTACCGGGCTGGTTCAGCGTGGTGGCGGAACCGGTCCTCATAAAGATGGCTGGGGAATTACGTTCTACGAAGGAAAAGGGTGCCGGACCTTCAAAGATCCACAACCCAGTTTCCGTTCGCCCATTGCCCGCCTGGTGCAGGAATATCCCATCAAATCATGCTCGGTCATTGCCCATATTCGTCAGGCTAATCGTGGCAAAGTTGCCTTGGAGAATACTCATCCTTTTACCCGTGAGTTGTGGGGGCGTAACTGGACATACGCACACAATGGGCAACTGAAAGGCTACCATTCGCTGGATACAGGGCATTTTCGCCCGGTAGGCGAAACAGACAGCGAATATGCTTTTTGCTGGTTACTGCACAAACTTAACCAGCGTTACCCGCGCACGCCTGGCAACATGCCTGCGGTGTTTCGTTACATTGCACAGCTTGCGGGGGAACTGCGGGAAAAAGGCGTATTCAATATGCTGTTATCCGACGGGCGCTATGTTATGGCCTATTGTTCTACCCGGTTACACTGGATAACCCGGCGCGCACCCTTTGGCGTAGCGACCTTACTGGATCAGGATGTAGAAATCGACTTCCAAAAAGAGACCACACCGAATGATGTGGTCACTGTTATTGCTACACAGCCTTTAACCGGTAATGAAACCTGGACTCAAATTGAGCCCGGTTCATGGGCACTATTTTGCCTGGGAGACCGTATAGTTTGAGGCCAGTTGCGGTTGGGTGGCGTTCATATTGGGCGCGCCCACAACATAATGGCCATTAACCACTGAAACCGCTGGTGGCTGGTGGTACTTGGCAAAATAGTCATAACCTGGTTTCAGTTCTTCCCAGAACTTGATGTAATAAGAATATTTATGACGCGCCATATTGGCGTCTGTCATACGGAATGGGAAGATATTCACCTCAACCTGCTGTTGCCCAAAAATAATAGCACCGGTAACAAACTGGAATATTTCATCAATATTCGAGTTCGTCATTGCATAGCAACCAATAGATACACAGGCACCGTGGATCATCAGGTACTTACCGTCATACCCGTGTTCCCGGTCATAGGTGTTAGGGAAGCCAATATTAATCGCTTTATAAAAGCGGCTGTCAGGCTTTAGTTGGCTGCGCCCAACAGAATAGAAACCTTCCGGGCTTTTAAAATCGCCCATACGCCGTTTTGGCCCCAGGCCGCCAGAATAGTTGCAGATGCGGTAGCTGTTCATCAACTGATAGCGTTCGCCCATCTTGACGTACAGCTCAAGAATGCGTTCTTCCTTGAAAATCTGGATATAAACCGGGGAGCCCATTAACTGCTTTTTCATTTCTGTGCTGGCTGGTTTTGCCATCGTGCCATTGGAAATGTCACTGGCAAACGACAAGAGGGGCATCAGAAGCATCGCAAATACAAGTGCGATTTTACGCATACTGCTATATTCCTTGATAAACCTGAAAATCATCGCCAGATTGGCTAAGAAGACCCAAAATCAGATTATTCTGCCTGATCGGGCTCACATTAGCACCACTGTTAATTTTCGCAAGCCCTGGAGAGGGCTGTTTGGCAGATAATTGTGTAATGGTTGTTATGACATGCACATTTTTATTCTGCACTTTGCGAGTTTGTTCTCACTCCCTGATTTTGGATTGGGTTTTTGGCATGCAAGGCACGCGATTAATGGTACTATCTTGCGGGTCAAAAGTAGATTAATAGTAAAATCCGGTGAGTTGATTGATAGCCGGTGGATAAGATAAGAAAGGACGCTTTCCTGGGATTCACAAACGGCACACACCCTTTGGTAAAAGGCGCGCCGTGAGTATTTTACTGCATTGCATTCCTCCTTCTCTTAACCCTCAGGCTGTATCACCTTTCATCACTACTCTGGCGTCAGTGGCTTTATGCTGGCGGAATTACGTTAAAAATTGCGTGATAACCATATGATTAAAATTAAAAAAGGTCTCGACCTGCCCATCGCAGGCCAGCCTGTCCAGGAAATTTATGATGGCCCCGCCATCAGTCATGTGGCAGTGCTCGGCGAAGAATATGTCGGCATGCGCCCTTCTATGCGAGTCAAAGAAGGCGATCAGGTCCGTAAAGGGCAGCCACTCTTTGAAGATAAAAAAAATCCCGGGGTTATTTTTACTGCACCTGCCAGTGGCACAGTGGTTGCCATTAACCGTGGTGAACAGCGCGTGTTGCAGTCAGTAGTCATTAAAGTTGAAGGCTCTGAGCAGGTTACCTTTAACCGCTATGAACCGAATGACCTCGCCGAACTCTCCCGGGAAGCTGTTGAGCAACAGTTACTGGCTTCTGGGTTATGGGTAGCATTACGTACACGCCCGTTTAGTAAAGCTCCCACGCCTGGTTCAGAACCCCTGGCTATTTTTGTTACAGCAATAGATACCAATCCCCTTGCCGCAGACCCACAACTGATTATTCACAGTGAACGGGAAATGTTTAATGCCGGGTTGTCGGTACTTGCCCGCCTGACCAAAGGCAAAGTGCATGTTTGCCAGGCAAGTGGTGGCAAACTTGGTGGGCATTCGTCTGGCCAGGTTACGTTTAACGAATTCGCCGGGCCTCATCCCGCAGGTCTGCCGGGCACTCACATTCATTTTCTTGAACCGGTAAGCCTTCAAAAACAGGTCTGGCACCTGAATTACCAGGATGTTATTGCCATTGGTAAGCTGTTTATCAATGGGGAATTATCTTGTGAACGCGTTGTGGCACTGGGTGGCCCGCAGGTGAATAACCCACGCCTGGTGCGTACCTGCCTTGGTGCATCACTGGAAGAACTGGTAAAAGGCGAACTGGCCGAAGGTGAAAACCGTGTTCTGTCAGGCTCTGTTCTCAATGGGCACATTGCACAAGGCCCACATGCCTGGTTAGGCCGTTTTCATTTGCAGGTATCGGTATTACTTGAAGGGCGCGAGAAAGAGTTGTTCGGCTGGGTCATGCCGGGTAAAGAAAAATTCTCAATTACCCGTACCACTCTGGGCCACTTCCTGAAGCATAAACTGTTTAACTTCTCGACAGATACCAACGGTGGTGAGCGTTCAATGGTGCCAATTGGTAACTACGAGCGTGTGATGCCTCTTGATATCCTGCCCACCTTGCTGTTACGCGACCTGCTTGCTGGCGATACAGACGGCGCTCAGGCGTTAGGGTGCCTTGAACTGGATGAAGAAGACCTCGCATTGTGCACCTATGTGTGCCCGGGAAAATATGAATATGGCCCGGTATTACGCCAGGTATTAACCCGTATCGAGCAGGAAGGATAACCATGGGCTTAAAACAGTTATTTGAAAAGATTGAGCCGCATTTTACTAAAGGCGGCAAGCTGGAGAAGTTTTATCCCCTGTTTGAAGCAACGGCAACGGTGTTCTATACACCAGGCACAGTCACTAAAGGCGCATCGCATATTCGTGATGCCATTGACCTGAAGCGCATGATGATTCTGGTCTGGTTCTCTGTGTTTCCAGCCATGTTTTGGGGAATGTACAACGTTGGGCAGCAAACTATCCCGGCGCTTAATAAACTCTATTCTCCTGAACAACTGCAACAGGTTATTGCCAGTGACTGGCATTATACTGTCGCCCAGTGGCTGGGAGTGAGTTTCGCACCCGATGCTGGCTGGTTAAGCATGATGCTGCTGGGAGCCGTTTTCTTTGTTCCCATCTACCTGACTGTTTTTATCGTCGGTGGTTTCTGGGAAGTGCTGTTTGCCATTATTCGCAAGCATGAAGTGAACGAAGGTTTCTTCGTTACTTCGATTCTGTTTGCGCTGATTGTCCCGCCCACATTGCCTTTGTGGCAGGCGGCTCTGGGGATTTCGTTTGGTGTAGTGATCGCCAAAGAAATTTTTGGCGGCACCGGGCGTAACTTTCTCAACCCTGCACTGGCCGGGCGTGCATTTCTCTTCTTTGCTTACCCAGCGCAGATTTCAGGCGACCTGGTCTGGACTGCTGCCGATGGCTTCTCTGGTGCCACACCGCTTTCACAGTGGGCAAGCCACGGTGGGCAGGCGCTGGTTAATGTCACTACAGGTCAGCCGGTCACCTGGCTCGACGCCTTTCTCGGTAACATCCCAGGCTCCATTGGTGAAGTCTCTACACTGATGATAATCATTGGTGGGGCCATCATCATATTTGGCCGCGTGGCTTCCTGGCGCATTGTGGCTGGTGTGCTTGTTGGGATGATAGCGACCGCAACCTTATTCAACCTGATTGGCTCTGCCACAAACCCCATGTTCGCGATGCCGTGGTACTGGCATTTAGTTCTGGGTGGTTTCGCTTTTGGCATGATGTTCATGGCAACTGATCCGGTTTCCGCTTCTTTTACTGACAAAGCCAAATGGAGCTATGGCCTGCTGATTGGCGTCATGTGTGTTTTGATTAGGGTAGTTAACCCGGCTTACCCGGAAGGTATGATGCTGGCAATTCTGTTTGCTAACCTCTTCGCGCCGTTGTTCGACTACCTGGTAGTGCAGGCTAACATCAAACGGAGGAAATCTCGTGGCTGAGAAAAAAGGTAACGATAGCATCGGCAAGACATTGCTGGTTGTGCTGCTACTTTGTCTGGCCTGTTCCGTTGTGGTGGCAGGTTCTGCCGTAGGGTTAAAACCGCGCCAGCAGGAACAAAAGTTGCTGGATAAGCAACGTAATATTCTGGATGTTGCTGGTCTGGTACAGCCGGGCATGAGTAGTGACGCTGTGAAGCAAATTTACAGCTCGCGCATTGAGCCACGGTTGCTGAATTTGCAAAGTGGTCAGTTAACAGACAAAGATCCTGCGTCATTTGACCAGGCTGCGGCATTGCGTTCCACCGACCAGAGTATTGCGTTGAGTGCTTCACAAGACCCGGCTGGCATTAAGCGGCGCAGTAATTTGGTTGAAATTTACCTGGTAAAAGGTGAAGACAACAAAATTCAGGAATTAGTGTTGCCGGTGTATGGCAACGGTCTTTGGTCCATGATGTACGCCTTTGTAGCGCTGGATATCGACGGCCGCACAGTGAAAGGCATCACCTATTACGACCAGGGAGAAACCCCGGGGCTGGGTGGTGAAGTGGAAAACCCGAGCTGGCGGCAAAAGTGGGTGGGGAAAACACTGTTTGATGATAGTGGTAAACCTGCCATTCGCGTAGTGAAAGGTGGTGCTCCACAAGGTGATAAACACGGTGTGGATGCCTTATCAGGTGCAACGCTGACCTCAAACGGTGTGCAACACACTTTCGATTTTTGGTTAGGTCAATTAGGTTTTGGGCCATTCCTGAAACATGTCCAGGAAGGGGGGCTGAACAATGGCTGATGCTGCTGGTTTGAAAGAAATTAAACGGGTAGTTGTTTCTCCGTTAGTGGATAACAACCCGATCGCATTGCAAATTCTTGGGGTCTGCTCTGCACTTGCAGTGACCACTAAGCTGGAAACCGCGTTTGTAATGACGCTGGCTGTAACGCTGGTTACAGCGTTTTCCAGTATGTTTATCTCCTTGATCCGCCATCATATTCCTAACAGTGTGCGTATCATCGTGCAGATGGCGATTATTGCATCACTGGTGATTGTCGTGGACCAGTTGCTCAGGGCTTTCGCTTACGAAATATCCAAGCAATTATCAGTATTCGTCGGCCTGATTATCACGAACTGTATTGTGATGGGCCGTGCTGAAGCCTATGCAATGAAATCCCCGCCACTGGCAAGCTTTATGGACGGTATCGGTAATGGCCTGGGTTACGGCGTCATTCTGATTATCGTTGGCTTCTTACGTGAACTGATTGGCAGCGGGAAACTGTTTGGTGTCACCGTACTGCAAACCGTACAAAACGGCGGCTGGTACCAACCAAATGGCATGTTTTTGCTCGCACCCAGTGCGTTTTTCATCATTGGCCTGCTGATTTGGGGAATTCGTACCCTCAAACCCGCTCAGCAGGAAAAGGAGTAACCGCCAATGGCTCACTATATTAGCTTGTTTGTCCGCGCTGTTTTTGTGGAGAACATGGCGTTAGCCTTCTTCCTTGGCATGTGCACCTTCCTGGCTGTATCCAAAAAAGTCTCTACGGCGTTCGGCCTGGGCATTGCCGTTACGGTGGTGCTGGGTATTTCTGTACCGGTGAATAACCTGGTCTACAACCTGGTCCTGCGTGATGGTGCGCTGGTTAGTGGTGTGGATCTCAGCTTCCTGAACTTCATTACTTTTATTGGGGTGATCGCGGCACTGGTGCAGATTCTGGAAATGATCCTGGATCGCTTTTTCCCTGCGCTCTACAACGCCCTGGGGATCTTTCTGCCATTAATCACGGTGAACTGCGCCATTTTCGGTGGTGTTTCGTTCATGGTGCAGCGTGATTACAACTTTGGGGAATCCATTGTTTATGGCATTGGTTCCGGTATGGGCTGGATGCTGGCGATTGTTGCTCTGGCAGGTATTCGTGAAAAAATGAAGTATGCCAATGTACCCGCAGGGTTGCGTGGTTTGGGCATTACCTTTATCACCACCGGGTTAATGGCATTGGGCTTTATGTCTTTCTCTGGTGTGCAGCTATAAGGGCGGAAATGTATGGAAATTATTCTTGGCGTAGTAATGTTTACGCTGATTGTCCTGGCGCTGGCGCTGTTGATTCTTTTTGCAAAATCAAAGTTGGTCAACTCTGGTGACGTTCTGATTGAAGTAAACGGCGATGCTGACAAACAGTTTCGTGCGGCAGCAGGCGACAAACTGCTGAATACGTTATCCGGGCAGGGCATTTTTGTTTCATCTGCCTGTGGCGGTGGTGGCTCATGTGGCCAGTGCCGGGTGAAAATCAAGCAAGGTGGGGGCGATATTCTGCCTACCGAGCTTTCCCATATCTCGAAACGTGAAGCCCGTGAAGGTTGCCGCCTGGCCTGCCAGGTTGCAGTAAAGCAGGATATGCAAATTGAGCTTCCGGAAGAAATTTTCGGGGTAAAAAAATGGGAATGCGAAGTTATCTCTAACGATAACAAGGCCACTTTCATTAAAGAGCTGAAGCTACGGATTCCAGATGGTGAAGATGTGCCGTTTCGGGCTGGTGGTTATATTCAGATTGAGTGTGACCCGCATGAAGTGGCGTATAGCGATTTCGATGTACCAGAAAAATACCGTGGCGACTGGGATAAATTCAATTTGTTCCGTTACCGCTCTGTAGTGAAAGAACCCTGTGTTCGTGCTTATTCCATGGCGAACTACCCGGATGAAAAAGGCATTATCATGCTGAACGTGCGTATTGCCACGCCGCCGCCAGCAAAACCTGATGTCCCACCGGGCATTATGTCTTCGTATATCTGGTCGCTCAAGCCTGGCGATAAAGTGACGATTTCCGGGCCATTTGGGGAGTTTTTCGCCAAAGAAACCGATGCAGAAATGGTATTTGTTGGTGGTGGTGCGGGAATGGCACCAATGCGTTCTCATATTTTCGACCAGTTAAAACGCCTTAGCAGCAAGCGTAAAATCAGCTTCTGGTACGGTGCGCGCTCCATGCGTGAGATGTTCTACCAGGATGAGTTTGAACAACTGGCACGGGAGAACCCGAATTTTACTTTCCATGTTGCGCTGTCTGAACCGCTGCCAGAAGACAACTGGACAGGGTACACAGGGTTTATCCACAATGTTCTTTATGAAAACTACCTGCGGGATCACGAAGCACCGGAAGACTGCGAGTTTTACATGTGTGGGCCACCAGTTATGAATGCTTCTGTCATTCGTATGCTGAAAGACCTGGGTGTGGAAGACGAAAATATCATGCTGGATGATTTCGGCGGCTGATAAGGGGAAGAAAAGTGCTCACTGTTTTTGTAGCCACATTTGCCATTTTTTTACTGGTTATTCTGGGGATGTCTCTTGGCTGGTTGTTTAAGCGCAAGGCAATCCAGGGGAGTTGCGGTGGCATAACGACGTTGGGGCTGGAAAAAGTGTGTAACTGCCCGGAACCTTGTGATGCGCGTAAAAAGCGTATGGCTGAAGAAGCCCGGGCAGCACAACGCGAAAAAGCACGTATTCTCTGAAAGTAAGCCTTTACTTACCTGTTCGCTACGCCGGGCAGGTAAGTAACTGTATCAACGGTTGTTCTGAACCGGTTTCTTTTACTGCTTTCCCCTTATTTTAACCGCAATCATCCACCTGATATCTTTGGCCATGCTCCTTTTACTGACCTTTCTTTAAAACCTTCACTCAGCTCCTTACAGCGTGTCAGCTATGCTGCTCAGCCTCTCTGTGCCGTGTAACTGGCCAGCCAGTAGCCACAACAGGCAGGCTGGGCGGAGCAAAACGCATACATAACCCTGATTCAAACAGGCGTTGCTCACAGCAGGCCATACCTGCGTTTAGCTGCTTTATTACTGAAATGTAAGCACATACTAACTTTCCCCCACACTTCCGGTAAGAAAATCACTATTACACTTCTCACAGCCAATAAATATGCTGTATATTTACACAGTAATCGGAGGGGGAATGCGTAAAATAATACATGTCGATATGGACTGCTTTTTTGCAGCCGTCGAAATGCGCGATAACCCGGCGCTGCGCGATATTCCCCTGGCAATAGGGGGCAGCCGGGAAAGACGTGGCGTTATCAGCACCGCGAATTACGTTGCGCGTAAATTCGGTGTGCGCAGTGCTATGCCTACTGCCACTGCGCTGAAGCTGTGCCCTCAACTTACATTACTACCCGGGCGTTTTGAGGCCTATAAAGAAGCGTCACGGCATATTCAGTCGATCTTCTCTCGTTATACCAGCCTGATCGAACCCCTTTCATTAGATGAAGCCTATCTGGATGTTACGGACAGCGCCCTCTGCCAGGGTTCGGCAACCTTGATTGCTCAGGAGATTCGCCAGACGATTTTTAATGAACTGCAGCTAACCGCTTCTGCAGGTGTGGCTCCGGTTAAATTTCTGGCAAAAATAGCTTCAGATCTGAATAAACCCAACGGGCAGTACGTGATAACTCCCCAGCAGGTGCCTGAGTTCCTCGCAACCCTTAAACTGGGGAAAATCCCCGGCGTGGGTAAAGTGACAGCAGGGAAACTGGAAAGTATGGGCTTACTCACCTGTGCGGACGTTCAGCAGAGTGACCTTGCGCTACTGTTACGCCGTTTTGGCAAATTTGGCCGGGTTTTGTGGGAGCGCAGCCACGGCATTGATGAGCGCGCCATCAGTAACGACAGGCAGCGTAAATCAGTGGGAGTGGAGCGCACGCTGGCAGAAGATATTCATGACTGGCAGGCCTGTGCGGACATTATTGAGCAGCTTTACCCTGAACTGGAGCGCCGCCTGGCGAAAGTAAAACCAGACCTGCGGATTGCCCGCCAGGGCATCAAACTGAAGTTTAACGATTTTCAGTTAACCACCCAGGAACATATCTGGCCGAGCCTGAATAAAGCAGACTTACTGGATACCGCGCGCAAAACCTGGGAAAGCCGCCGGGGTGGGCGGGGAGTACGGCTGGTGGGGTTGCATGTAACATTACTGGACCCACAACTGGAACGCCAGTTAGTGCTGGGGCTGTAACCGCATTAACCTTTAGAGCACCATGCCTGTAAAGCCATGGCGCATAAAAAACGCCCTGTGTTAACAGGGCGTTGGGTCTGATGACGAACCTCATGTCCGCACAGAATGAGAGGATGTCACCCAATAAAAAACCAGGAAAATCAATTTATTGATTTTCGGCTGCTAACTAAAAAGAAGGAAAAACCACGTTTTTTCCTTCTTTTTCATCAATCTGCACGCCCTGTGTTAACAGGGCGTTGGGAGCTTATTTAGCCGGGATTGATTTCAGCAGCTCGGTCAGCAGTACCCAGTACTGGCCCACGCTTTCGATATGCACTTGCTCATCGGGCGAGTGTGGACCAGTGATGGTTGGCCCAATAGAAACCATGTCCATGTCCGGGTAGGGTTTTTTGAACAACCCGCATTCCAGGCCTGCGTGAATTACCATGATATTTGGCGTTTTGTTGAACAGGCGCTGGTAAGTTTCCCGCACCAGGTGCATTACCGGTGAATTGGCATCTGGCTGCCAGCCCGGGTAACTGCCTTTGGCGACAATATCGGCACCAGCTAACTCGCCCAGAGAAGTCAGCATGCTGACGACGTAATCTTTCCCGCTGTCGATCAGTGAGCGGATCAGGCAGATAATTTCTGCTTTACCCTGCTCCATTGTTACTACACCGACATTCAGGGAAGTTTCAACTACGCCTTTAACGGCGTCTGAATTGCGGATAACACCGTTCGGTGTGGCATTCAGCAGGCTGATAAACTTGTCCTGGCTTTCACGAGTGAGAGCGGTATTCGCCGTAGTAGTTGGCTCCAGCAGGATAGTGAGGTTTTTCTCAACAGCAGCCAGCTCATTTTTCAGTGTGGCAAGGTAAGACTCAACCTGTTGTTTGAATGCCGCAACCTGGCCTTCTGCAACAGCAACTACAGAAAAAGCTTCACGAGGGATAGCGTTGCGCAGCGTGCCGCCACTGAATTCCACCAGGCGCAGGCCCAGAGAACGTGCATTATCGCTCAGGAAGCGCGCCAGCAATTTGTTTGCGTTACCTAAACCCACGTGGATCTCGCCACCGGAATGGCCGCCTTTCAGGCCTTTAAGCTCCAGATTAAACGCCTGGTAGCCAGCAGGAATAGCTTCACGGCTTAATGGCAACGTGGTGATGAAATCAATCCCACCGGCGCAGCCCATATAAATCTCGCCTTCTTCTTCGGAATCTGTGTTGATCAGGATATCAGCCTGTAACCAGCCCGGTTGCAGACCAAACGCGCCATCCATTCCGGCTTCTTCGGTCATGGTCAGCAACACTTCCAGCGGGCCATGCTCAACGCTGTCGTCAGCCAGAACAGCCAGAGCTGAAGCCATACCGATACCGTTATCTGCACCGAGCGTAGTGCCACGGGCTTTTACCCATTCGCCATCAATCCACGGCTGAATCGGGTCTTTAGTAAAATCATGAACAGTGTCGTTGTTTTTCTGTGGCACCATATCCAGGTGAGCCTGTAATGCGACAGGCTTGCGGTTTTCCATACCTTTGGTGGCTGGTTTACGCAACAAAATATTCCCGACCTGATCACGCTCAGCGTGCAGGCCTTTGTCTTTTGCCCAGGACAGGATGTGTTCAGCCAACTGTTCTTCATGGTAAGAAGGGTGAGGGATAGAACAAATTTTCGCGAAAATATCCCACAAAGGTTGGGGAGATAACTGGGACAGTTCAGACACGGCGAGTCTCCTTGACAGCGGGTTGCCAGTGAATGCTGACAGCCCGGATTAAGCAAATAAAAAGCACCGGTAACTTGCGGGAAACCGATACTTGCACGTTGGCGTGAGAATACCATTATATTATCTGGGTGGGGGTGTTTCTGGGCACAAAAAACTGCGGAGCATTGCGCAACACTGGTTTTTAGTGCGCCAGATCTCTATAATCTCGCGCAACCCAATTTTCCCCTGAACACTTTTTAAGCCGTTTTTACTGGCCGGGACATTCACATGAGCGAAAAATACGTTGTCACCTGGGACATGCTGCAGATTCACGCACGTAAACTGGCAAGCCGCCTGCTGCCAGCTGAACAGTGGAAAGGCATTATTGCTGTGAGCCGCGGAGGCCTGGTGCCTGGCGCGCTGCTGGCACGTGAACTGGGCATTCGCCATGTTGATACCGTGTGTATCTCCAGCTATGACCATGACAACCAGCGTGAAATGAAAGTACTGAAACGCGCTGAAGGCGATGGCGAAGGCTTTATCGTTATCGACGACCTGGTTGATACCGGTGGCACTGCGGTTGCGATTCGCGAAATGTACCCGAAAGCACATTTTGTTACCATTTTTGCCAAACCTGCGGGTAAACCGCTGGTAGACGATTACGAAATTGATATTCCACAGGATACCTGGATTGAACAGCCGTGGGATATGGGCGTTGTCTTCGTACCACCGTTAGCTGGCCGTTAATTTGGCATCATCAGTTTGGTAAAAACACGCGCCCGTTTGTCGGGCGTTTGTTTTTTTTAGCGCCTGACAAGATACAATAGGCAACATGACCTGTTCATGGAGGCCGTCATTATGTCAGAGGAAAACCTCAGCGTTTCGTTATTCAAGCCCCGTTTTAAGCACCCGGAAACATCCACTCTGGTGCAGCGACCTCGTAATGATAAACCACTCATGGTTGAGTCCACTCTGGATGGGTCAACGGTGCCTCACTGGTACCGCATGATAAACCGCCTGATGTGGATTTGGCGTGGAGTGGACCCACGAGAAATCATTGAAGTGCAGGCCCGTATCGCCGCCTGTGATGCTGAGCGCACTCGCAACGACTGGATAGACACCGTCATTGGTTATCGCAGTGGGAACTGGATTTACGAATGGTCCCGCCAGGCGATGTCCTGGCAACAACAGGCGACTCAGGAAGAAAATAACGCGCAATCAGGCAAACTCTGGCTCAAAGCCGCGAACCTGTACAGTATTGCAGCTTATCCTCACCTGAAAGGTGATGAGCTGGCAGAACAGGCGCAAACTCTGGCTAACCGTGCCTACGAAGAAGCCACTCTGCGGCTGCATGGTGAATTACGCCAGCTTGAATTTCGTATTCCAGGCGGTAGTGCTATAACTGGTTTTTTGCATATGCCGGAAGGCGAAGGCCCCTGGCCGACGATTTTGATGTGCGGCGGGCTGGATGCACTGCAAAGTGATTACTACCAACTGTACTCCCGTTACTTTGCGCCGCGCGGTATTGCGATGCTGACAATTGATATGCCTTCAATTGGCTTTTCATCTAAATGGAAGCTGAACCAGGATTCCAGCCAGCTTCACCAGCATGTTCTGCAGCACCTCACCAATATTCCCTGGGTTGACCACACCCGGGTTGCCGCTTTTGGCTTCCGTTTTGGTGCCAATGTGGCCGTGCGGCTGGCTTACCTGGAAAGCCAGCGCCTGAAAGCCGTGGCCTGCCTTGGGCCGGTGGTGCACAGCCTGCTGAGTGACCCGCAACGCCAGCGCAATATTCCGGATATGTATATTGATGTGTTAGCCAGCCGCCTGGGCATGATGAACGCCACCAATGCTATTTTAAGCACGGAGTTAAATCGCTACTCACTGAAAACGCAGGGTTTGCTTGGGCGCCGCTGCCCCACACCAATGCTTTCTGGCTACTGGGATAATGACCCGTTCAGCCCGGAGGAAGATTCGCGTTTAATCGCGTCGTCATCTTCCGATGGTAAGCTGCTTGCAATACCGTTTAACCCGGTTTACCGCAACTTTGATAAAGCACTGAGCGATATTGTCGACTGGATCAGTAAACGCCTGGGTTAAAGGATTGATAAATTCTGTTTATTTGGTAAAACATTTGAACGACTAAAGGAGACTAAAATGACGTTACCAGGTGGACACCCACGGGGCCGGTTGCTAAAAAAATTTGCTGCCCTTGGCCCGTATTTGCGTGAAGAACAGTGTGACGAGAACCGTTTCTTTTTTGATTGTCTGGCGGTGTGCGTTAACGTGAAACCTGCCCCCGAGAAACGCGAGTTCTGGGGCTGGTGGATGCAAGTAGAAGCGCTTGATACACACTTTGCCTACACCTATCAATTTGGCCTGTTTGATAAGGAAGGTGTTTGGAATCCCTCTCCCGTTAAAGATAAAAACGCGAACGAGGAAATTGAGAAAACGCTGCGTACCTTCCATGCCAACCTCACCAAACTGCTGGATTCCTTCAATATCAAGTTGCTCCCCGCCGAAGACTTCGACGAAAAGCCAGTCCGGCTTTCTGCCTGAACTGCTCTATAAAAAACCCCCAGTAGCAAGCAGGGCGCTATTGGGGGGAAGCAGTGGTATTGCTGCCCGCCATGTCTCTGGCGAGCTGTTTTAATGCCATCAGAACTGGTAAGTCATCCCCACAGCCACGATATCGTCGGTGCTGATTTTAAGGGCAGTAGTTTTCGCGTTTTTATCAATCTGGTTGATTTTGTAATCAACAAACGCGGACATGTTTTTATTGAAGTAGTAAGTCGCGCCCAGGTCGACATAGTTAACCAGGTCCTGGTCGCCAATCCCTTCGATATCTTTCCCTTTCTGGGAAACATAACCAATAGAAGGACGCAGGCCGAAATCAAACTGGTATTGTGCAACAGCTTCAAAGTTTTGCGTTTTGTTCGCTGCGCCAGTAAAGGCGGATGACGTGCCACTGATGGGTGTCATATTGCGGGTTTCGGAGTACATCACAGCCAGGTAAATATTGTTGGCGTCATATTTCAGACCAGTTGCCCAGGCTTCTGCTTTATCGCCAGTACCCAGTACCTGCTGTTTCTGCAACAGAGTACGGTTAGAAACAGTATATGCACCGCCAACGCTCAGGCCTGTATCGCCAATGGCATAAGTCAGGGCAGAGCCGAAACCGTCGCCATTTGCTTTGCTTGCAGTGTCGCGTTCGTTTTTACCCTGGTACTGCAGGGTTAAATCCAGACCATCGACCATGCCGAAGAAATCGTTGTTGCGATAAGTCGCCAGGCCGCTTGAGCGCTGGGTCATAAAGTTATCGCTTTTCGCGGAGGAATCACCGCCGAATTCCGGGAACATATCGGTCCAGGCTTCTACATCGTACAGCGCACCCAGGTTACGGCCATAGTCCAGTGAGCCATACTGAGCGAATTTCAGGCCGGCGAATGCCAGACGTGTTTTCTGGCTGGAGGTGCTTTCTGGTTGGTTACCAGCAAATTGTTCTTCCCAACGGCCATAACCAGTCAGTTGGTCGTTAATCTGGGTTTCGCCTTTGAAGCCCAGACGCACGTAGGTTTGGTCGCCATCTTTACTGGAATCGTCACTGAAGTAGTGTTCAGCTTTCACTTTGCCGTACAAATCCAGTTTATTACCATCTTTGTTGTAAACTTCAGCTGCGTGTGAAGCGGAAGCTGCCATAATGCCCATCATCATTAATGCCAAAGTGCTCTTTTTCATTGGTCTTTCCTGTTTTGTTTTTTAACGCGCCACAATCGCGGGCAAGAGGAGCCCGGAGAAAACAGGGAGTTTTTTAACGTCCGGCGATTAAAGATTTATGACATTTGCAGGAAAATTCTAAAATTTTGTCATTTATTTTTACTGTCATTAACATGTAAACATTACCCGGTATTTTCCCTCATTTTGCTCTTTTTCCGTTGTTTTCCCCGCTGCCTGTTGGCAAGGCTCGCGAGTCCTGTTACAACGTCATCAGTTTTTCTTTTTATTTGTTGAAACGGCAGAACACCATGAGTAATAGCCAGACACTGGTGGTTAAACTGGGAACCAGTGTATTAACTGGCGGCTCCCGCCGCCTGAACCGAGCCCATATTGTCGAATTAGTGCGCCAGTGCGCGCAGTTACACAGTGCCGGGCACCGGATTGTGATTGTAACCTCTGGCGCTATTGCGGCAGGGCGTGAACACCTGGGTTATCCGGAATTGCCCGCGACCATTGCGTCCAAACAATTGCTGGCGGCAGTGGGGCAGAGCCGGCTGATTCAGTTGTGGGAACAGCTGTTTTCTATTTACGGTATTCATGTAGGGCAGATGCTATTGACCCGCGCCGATATGGAAGACCGTGAGCGTTTTCTGAATGCGCGCGACACACTGCGTGCTTTGCTGGATAACCGCATTGTGCCGGTTATCAACGAAAACGACGCCGTCGTTACATCGGAAATTAAAGTGGGCGATAACGACAATTTATCCGCACTGGCCGCGATTCTTGCTGGCGCAGATAAATTACTGCTCCTGACAGACCAGCAAGGTTTGTTCACCGCAGACCCACGCAATAACCCCACAGCCGAACTGATTAAAGAAGTGCATGGCATTGATGACACATTGCGGGCTATTGCCGGTGACAGTGTGTCTGGCCTTGGCACCGGTGGCATGAGCACCAAACTGCAGGCGGCCGATGTCGCCGGGCGGGCTGGTGTTGAAGTGGTGATTGCCGCAGGCAGCAAACCCGGGGTTATCAGCGATGTGATGGAAGGTATCTCTGTTGGTACTCGTTTCCATCCTTTAGATACACCGCTGGAAAACCGCAAACGCTGGATTTTTGGTGCGCCTCCGGCGGGTGAACTAATCATTGATGATGGCGCGCTCAATGCGCTGGAAGCCCGTGGCAGCTCGCTTTTGCCGAAAGGTATCAAAGAGGTGACTGGCAATTTCTCCCGTGGCGAAGTTATTCGCATTCGCAGCCTGGACGGGCGCGATGTGGCCCACGGCGTCAGCCGCTACAACAGTGATGCGCTGCGCCGTATTGCTGGCCACCACTCACAACAAATCGACGCCATCCTTGGTTATGAGTATGGTCCTGTCGCCGTTCACCGCGACGATATGATAGTCAAATAAGGAACGCCGGATGCTGGAAGATATGGGTAAAGCGGCCAAAGCCGCGTCTTACCGCCTGGCGCAGTTATCTGCCCGGGAAAAGAATGCTGCGTTGGAAATGATTGCCGACAACCTGGAAGCTCAGGCTGCAAGCATTCTTGCTGCCAATGAGCAGGACCTCGCCGAAGCTCGTGACAACGGCCTGAGCGAAGCCATGCTGGACCGCCTGCAACTCAACCCTGCGCGGTTAAGTGGTATTGCCAATGATGTTCGCCAGGTGTGCCGCCTGGCAGACCCGGTAGGGCAGGTGATTGATGGCGGCATGCTGGATAGCGGCCTGCGCATTGAGCGCCGCCGTGTGCCCCTGGGCGTAGTGGGCGTTATTTATGAAGCCCGCCCCAACGTGACTGTGGATGTCGCTTCCCTGTGCCTGAAAACCGGTAATGCCGTGATCCTGCGTGGCGGGAAAGAAACCTGGCGCACCAATGCCGCAACCGTGCGGGTTATTCAGTCTGCACTTGAAGCTTGTGGGTTGCCTGCGGGCGCTGTACAGGCCATTGAAAGCCCGGATCGAGCCCTGGTCAATGAAATGCTGCGCATGGATCAGTATATCGACATGCTGATCCCACGTGGTGGCGCTGGCTTACATAAATTGTGCCGCGAGCAATCGACTATTCCGGTGATCACCGGCGGAATTGGTGTCTGCCATATTTTTGTCGATGAGTCTGCCGATATTACCCCGGCCCTGAACGTGATTGTTAACGCCAAAACACAACGCCCCAGCACCTGCAATACGGTTGAAACGCTGCTGGTGCATACGGCAATTGCAGGCCGCTTCCTGCCTGAACTGAGTAACGTTATGGCACAACGTGGCGTAACGCTGCATGCCGATGCTGCTGCGCTGGCGGCATTGTCATCCGGCCCGGCTGCTGTTGTGCCCGTGAAGGCAGAAGAATACGACAACGAATTCCTGTCGCTGGATTTGAACGTGAAGCTGGTAAGCGGGCTGGACGATGCCATCGACCATATCCGTGCGCATGGCACGCAGCATTCCGACGCAATTCTGACGCGCACACTGCGCAATGCCGACCGTTTCGTGAATGAAGTGGATTCCTCTGCGGTATATGTGAATGCCTCTACGCGCTTTACCGATGGCGGCCAGTTTGGCCTGGGCGCGGAAGTGGCTGTCAGCACACAGAAACTGCATGCCCGTGGCCCGATGGGCCTGGAAGCACTAACCACCTATAAGTGGATTGGTTACGGCGACGATACAATTCGTGCGTGATATTACCGGGGTGATGCAAAAATAGCCGTTTGATTCACTGAGTTATTGACGCATCCCCCGGTTAGTTTTAACCTTGCTGCCCGTGAGTTACGCTCGTAACCACATCCTGCAGTGCCGATATAGCTCAGTTGGTAGAGCAGCGCATTCGTAATGCGAAGGTCGTAGGTTCGACTCCTATTATCGGCACCATTAAAATCAATGAGTTACACTTTTTCATCTGCATGTAATCCTGCTGTTTTCTTTCTCGCGTACTTATTTGGCATAACATAGCTAGTGCTATGTGCCCTCTCACACAAATTCAAACTTTACAGACGTTCTATTCTCGGTAAGTGTCAAGGTAGTTGGCACCCCGGGTTAATTTAAGCGGCCTGTTTTTCCTGCTCCGGATTCAGTGTTACCGGACCTTCCGGCTGCCAGTTTCTTGTTCTGCCTGACCAGTGCTCAGGGTGGGCCTGTTTTGCCATCCGGTACAGGTCATCTCGCTGCTTCAGCAGGACATTATCTTCACCATGGTGACGCTGTCCCGGCGTCACATCACATACCGTATCCCGCAGTGCCGGTACTCTTCCTGTGTCAGGTTATTCAGGGATTCATGAGGCCGCTCGCTGTTATATTCAGCCAGCCAGCGCTCAGTGATTTCCCTCGCTTCATTCAGGGTTCTGAACAGGTAAAAATCCAGAATTTCAGTCCGGACGTCCGGCTTCGACAGACTTCAGAACAGCAATGATCTGGTATTCGGTGAATCGGGCTTTACGCATAGTGATCTCCTCAGGGGACATATTCAGTATGTGGGAAGATCTCTAAAAGTGAATGGTCCGGATTGCAGGGATACTTACAGTATGACGGAAGAAATCTGAAAAAATAAAAGCTATAGTAAATAATTCCCTTTACTACGAAAATATCAGGCCAGAGTAATATTTCATAACCGAGAGTGGCAGATTAAATAAAAAACGAAAAATTAAGTAACTTAGGTAATAATGAATAATTTAGTAGTGAAATTCTAAAGAATATTCCTTTCATGCCGATAAGATATTAAGTGTTTTTTTAAAATGACATGGTGAAATAAAATGCTCGTTTCTCATTTTGAATTTGTTATTAAAATAATAGGCGGTATGTTAACATTCCCAGTAATTAGTTTTATATTTAATTTTTATTATATAAGGGCTAAAGATAGAATCATAAATGTAGAAAAGCTCTCAGCTGCAAT
Source organism: Mangrovibacter sp. MFB070 (assembly GCF_000705335.1). Classification (NCBI taxonomy): domain Bacteria; kingdom Pseudomonadati; phylum Pseudomonadota; class Gammaproteobacteria; order Enterobacterales; family Enterobacteriaceae; genus Mangrovibacter; species Mangrovibacter sp. MFB070. The sequence continues at coordinate 98,725 of NZ_JJMI01000010.1, read as the reverse complement.
CAAATCTGATTCAAAAGATTGTCATTTGATAGAGGTTCTTTTTAGAGTAATATATAAATCAAGATATGTGTCAGCTGATGAAATAAAAATACTAATGGCTCAAAAAAGCCCATCCAGACTATCTTTTTTGTATGCGCAATTGAATAAATGGTTAAAAGTCACAGAGCTTAATAATAAAGGAGGGGATATAACAATCGAGTTTTCACACTCTTTGAGAACAAAAAAACTACAAAATTTATGGGGATATGGGTTATTATTTTCTTCTGTTTTGATATATGCAGTATCTTTATATTTCGGATGCAAAGCTATTGACCTTTCATTTCTTGTCTATAATCGGAGTCATGTTAATCCTGCTGATGTTTTTTTGTATTATTCTATATTTATTTCTTTCTTTGCTTTATACAATTATCCATTCCTTTTAGGAAGTTGCATTTTACTGGCTCCATTGAGAATAAAAATCATACATAAAATAATTTCTGCTAGAAATGATTAATTTTTAACGCTTTTAATTATTAGGAACAAACTTACCCCACCAATTTATTATGTTCGTTTTGTAAGGGGTTGATTATAATGGCATGATTTTTAAATAAAATACTGAAGTTGTATTGTTAATTATCCAAAATGTGGTAAAGGATAATTAACAAAAAATACAAGGAGGTTTAATGTATAAAAATAATGATGAAGCCATTGATTGGGAAGCCAGGCGACTTCTTGATGATGGTATCTATACCGATACAGAACAAGCCTATTTAGAAGCAGAAAAGATAGTAATCAATATTAGGGAACAAGCAAAACAGCGCCAGATAAAGCAACAATTTAAATTGAAGATTAAGTCAGTCAAGAAAAAAATTGGTAATGGTTATGACTATGAAAATGTCCCTTATGCCAACGAGAAAAAAATTGGAGAGCATAAATGACCAAAAAAGATATAAAACAACAAATTGCTTCAGCACAGGAACATTTATACTTCCTGGAAGCAAAAAGAAACAGAAAACGAAAAAAGAAAATACCCGAAAGAAAATTATTTTCGGTGCAGAGGTTGCCAAAGTCTTAGGATGTGATATTGGTTATGTGGATAAAGAATTAGTCTTTGGGGTTCTGCTTAACATATCTAAACTATCTGAGCATGATATTGAGTCCTTCAGAGCACAAGGTCAAATCTATATCGAAAATGTTATAAATAAATCCAAATGTTAATTATTTTTATTCACGTCATAACGGTGAACCGGCCTAAAACTTGCTTTAGGTCGGTGAACTGTTAAAAAAACCTCAGAGGGGGAGGTAGCAAATATTTAAATTTTATTAAAATATCGCAACTCTAGTTTCTCCAATGCTTATGTTGTGGTGTTAAGAATAAACTTATTAACTTTTCTATAGTTAATTGTTTTAGGTAATTGTCTTGACAGAAACACCCTCCGCAACGTCTTTTTGTTAATAGTGTTAAAGGCAATTGAACATTGTTCAATTCTATACTTAACGATGTATGTGCTACATCATAAAGTATGGTTTCGTCATAAATTTTAACGCCGGGATCATCAAGAACTATTTCCACCAAGTACTTAAATAGTACTGGGTGGTATGGCTTTCGTATTGTTATCATTTTGCGTTGCCGATCAAAATTATTCCAATTCAGTAAAATGTCAGACATGTTTTGGAAGTATCTTTCATTACTTGACATTTTTGGGATCCAAAACATTGGGTTTGTTTTTGTTATCCATATATCTAAGTTTTCATGAAGTAGGAAATCTATATTAAACTTAAACAAAACAGGACCATATAGGTTTTGTCTCGGGAAAAACCCATGAAGGTCCACTGTGTCCAAAAACACATCTCCCCAGACGTCATACTGCTTATCTTCCGGGTCAGATTCCTGTTTCGTTTGAAATGCACCGAGTCTTTCAATATCACTTCTTGAAATTAGCCCCCCATTTCTAATAAAAGATATTGCAGTTGCTACAGTATTTGCATGATGAAAATATGTTATATCCTGTGAGCGTAAGAAAGAGTGTAGCTGTATGTTATCAATCTTCATGCTTTGTCCTTGTTTTATTTTTTATCTACAACCTATCAAAAATTGAACCGATATCTGGTGTGAATAATTTATGGTACAGTTTTGTTGCATAACTGTCTGTCATTCCAGATATATAATCACATAAGACTCTGTTTTTATTTTCAGCGTTTTGATAAGCATTGAGTGTGTTTTTAGGTAGCAATCTGCTAGGGTTTTCACGTAAGACTTCAAATATTTTTAATATTATTTGTTGGCCTTTGTATTCTAAAACCTGCACTTCTGGCGTTTTTATTACCCGATTCATGACGAAACTTTTCAACGCTTTCAAAATGTTCTTTCCGTCATTATCTTGGGTAGCTTTTAACATTAAAAGTGGCGTTTTGAACATATCATTTTTTTCAATGTGTATAGAGGAAATAAAATATCCCACTAACTTACTTATTGCATGTTTCCTTTCTTTATTCGAACCATTAAAGAGTTTTTTATTGTAGAAGTCTATGTTTTTTGCTAATTCATTCGTATTATAAGAAAGGATTTTTGGGAGAATATCACTCTCCCACATGCTTTTAGTTATGAGACCTAATGCTATACCGTCTTCTAAATCATGAACTCCATATGAAATATCATCTGCAAGCTCCATTATTGTCGTGTCAAATGATTTATAAATTGTTTTATGATGAGCGTTTTCAACAGATTCAATTGTTGAAAACAACTCAGTATCCTTTTTCGGGATTGCTTTAAAAATCCAATCAAGTAAATTTATTTCATCATCAAGATAACATTTTGGGGGATGCCAGTTATCTAAATTTAATGGGGGAGTAGTCTGGGGTATTCTGTTTTGCTTATAGTTTATTACTTTACTGTATGGAGCTGGATATTTTACCAGTCCTAAAAGGGTTCTTCGAGTCAAATCCATGCCATGATTTGGTGAGTATTCGGCAAGGCGACTCACAATTCTTAAGGTTTGCCCGTTGCCTTCAAATCCACCTGAATCAATCATAGAATAATTAAGTGCTACTTCACCACCATGACCGAAAGGAGGGTGACCTATATCATGACTTAAACCAATAGCCTCAATCAGGCTTAAGGATGGAATCCACGACCTAATGAGTTCATCAGTCCTATACTTGTCATGTAGTCTTTCACAAATGGCTGAGCCTATCTGTGCTACCTCTAAAGAATGTGTTAACCGTGTCCGATAAAAATCATTTTCTCCGAGTCCTAATACTTGTGTCTTTGTTTGTAATCGCCTGAATGCTGCCGAATGAATAACCCTTGCTCTGTCTCTTTGGTACTGGCTGTCATCAGTATTTGAATTGAATTCTTTTACAGGATAGTTATCATCATCATTCCGTTTCCTTCTACTCCATTCCGCAGTGTCCATTTGTTAACCCTCTGATTTTAATGATGTTATCACGTTGATTTTTAAAAGCATTGAGAGATTTAAATATGGTATTCGATTCTATTCTATCTAATAATTAATATTCGTGGGATATGGTTTGTTATACAGTATATGAATAGCTTGGTAGCAATAACTTTGCGTTATTATTTGATTTTAACTAATTTAACAATCACTTCAGGCTCAACCTGAGGAGTGTGTTAAACCCGTTTCGCTTCAGTCTGATGAGTAAAAACAGTGAGGGTTTAATTTTATCTTGCCAGAATGGGATGTGGAAAAATGTCTTTAATACATCAGAAGTTTTTTATTCTCCCGATGGGGGTAATATAGCATGGTTGGGACAAAATCTTAGTCAGAATAATTTTTGTACATTGAGAGCTGTCAGTGTTCCAGTTATCACTGAGTTAAGAAAGAACCCAGCGAAGTATTTTATTGATGAGCCGGTTGCCGTGCTCTCCAACAACCGTCCCGCTGGCTACATGGTCAGTGCCAAGGTGTTTGAAGAACTGATCGACCTATTAGAGGAGAAGCAGGGCAAGGTGCATACTGCTGCGCAATTCAGGCCAACTGCTGAACGTTTAAGTGATATTGCGGATAGCGGGCAGAAACTGCTGCAAAACGCCTCTGACTAGGATCTGACCGAGTTCACGGAATGAGCATCAGGATTTTTAAGTCAGCACTGATCCGTCAGCAATTGAGCCAACAAGCGCTTGATGATTTGGCGGCGGATTTTGTTTCCTACAAAAAGGATGGCGTATTGCCAGATACCTTTGGGCGTGATGCGCCTTATGATGATGACCGCACCTATCCCTTGATAAAAGAAGAACAGGTGGCCCACATTGATCTTGCCGATGCGGAAGCCCCTTTTCCGAAGTTTTTACGTCAGTTCAAACGAACCAGCGATCAGGCTCATTTGGTATATTGCAAAGGTGCGATGGATTCCGATGCCTACCTGCTGATTATCAGCCTGAAATCTGAAGCGCATAAAATGGCGCGTAACAATAACTATATGCATAAGATCGGGATGATAGCCGAAGCGTTCAGGATGAAACATTAAGTTGCTTAAAAAACACCCACCTAAACAGGGCGCAAAATCCGTTGGGGGTATCTTTGGGGGTATCGACAAAGATGAAACAGGTAATTTATATTATTAATCAAATTATTATGATGTAGGTGTTGTTCCTATTATCGCACCATTCAAACAAAATCAAAGGATTACGTGATATCCCCCGTCACCTTTGGTCTCGCCTTAACACGTTTAAACGCCTGTGTAATGTATGGGCGGTTATCAATATAGATTGCATGGGCAGGTGTGCGAAGCGTCCAACCTGTAGAAGCATGTGAATCTTGCATGACCAGCATCACTTGCTTTGTAAAACTGAGTCGTACTAACAGGGCAGCCAGGCCCACACAACATGATAACGAGTCTCTATCTTCTCCCCTTCGTGCGGGGCTGTGGGCGATCCGTGCTGTGAAGCACCAGAAAGCCGAAAGTTCAGTCGTAACCCATTTGTAAGCCCTTTGGCTTTGTATGGTTTATGGCTGAATGGATAAACAGGCGAAATGGTGGGAAGACTAACCGGAACGGGAAAGAATCCGGCTCTGCCATGGTTGCGATCACCGGAACACAACGATCACCTGATAACAGGAAGATAGAGAGACAATCTGACAGCCGCAGATCTTCTAACGAAGTTGCTACGCTCCCCATTTTCTTATGTGCCCATCACGGCACGTAGAGGTGGGGGTATTACTCAAAGGTTTTGTATTTGTCATTGTTCCTCAATTTTGGATAGCTTCCAGTATCCTGATCCGTATAGAAAAATTAGCAAATCGAGGTGAGAACATGGCAAACGCGACCAAAAGCGGCGCGACAAAGCGCAACAACCGTAAGATCCAGGCCCGTAAATTCCTGGCAACTCCAGAGGGTAAAGCCTGGCTTGCAAGAAAGCAGGAAGAAGAAGCAGAGATCAAATTAACCGGGCAGCTAATACGATGTTCTGATCTGGTTTATCAACCTCATTTCGTTACACAGAATCAGAATTTTCCCGGAAGAAATTTTCCCCTATCCGATTGCATAGGTGTACGATAAGTGCGCAACTCATTAGAAATTATAGGGTTACTGGTGGATACAGTAGAAGAGCTAAACGGAACGTACTTTTATGCGGGAAAATCAAATCTTACCGCCTCTGAACTCTTTTTCATGGTGTTTATTTTCAACACGGCTGATCAGTTCGGCATTAAAGACATTGCCGCAATTTATGCACTGTATGCGGGTATGAATGATCAGGATACTCGGGCTAAACCAGAAGCGGCATTGAAAGGAACTTCCAGGCTTTCAAAAGGCGTGAGAAAAGTTTTCGGAAATAGAATGTTCCCGTTCGGGTTGAAAATGCCGACATGGATCGGCGGTTATACTCCGTGGACTGTAAAACGTAGGATGGTGAGGAAAGTCGGAACATGGGTAGGCCGTACTATTCCGTTAGTTGGCGAGGTTATTCTTTTGGCTGATGTTTCACTGATAACCTACAATTCGATCCGCGAATACAACACCATAGCGAGAGGCAACGATAAGTTATGGTAATTTGTGAAGACGACATTGCACAGAGAGTGCTGCACATGTTTTCTGTTCGTGCTGGCGCTTACATGTTCAGGAAAAAGAAATACGACACGTACACAGCAGAATCGAACATTTATTTTGATGTACAGCTTGATCAGGATGATGTTGAAGAGTTAGTTGAAGATTTTGCAAAAGAATTTGACGTAGACATGTCTAATTTTCATCTTGAAACCTATTACCCCGAAGTAAAACATTCATGGAATCCATTCAAGAAACCTGATCCTATAGATGTTCCTGATTTCACGATTGACATGTTTATTAAATCGGCTAAAGCCGGGAAATGGTTATACGACTAATTGCAAGGAGCTTAATAAATGGCTGTACCTGTTCACCTAATCTTAAAAGATGATGGCGGTTCCCAGATTATGGGATCTTGTGATGTTCACGGGCGTGATGGAAGCATAGAATTACGCAGTTTGCAGCATGGCGTTGTTATTCCCACAGATCCCCTCACTGGCAAAGTTACTGGTAGCCGTCAACACTGCTCTTTTAATTTCACTAAAGAGATCGATAGTTCATCACCGTATTTGTTTAAGGCTGTTGCTTCAGGCCAAACGCTGAAAAGTGCGGAGTTCAATTTCTACCGGATTAACTACAGTGGACAAGAGGAAATTTATTACACGATCACTTTAGAAAATGTGAAAGTGGTTAGCCATAGTCCTGTTATGCACGATACCCGCAACGTAACAGGTACAGGGCACATGGAAGATGTTTCCTTGAGTTATGAGAAAATCACCCATCTTTATAAAGACGGCAACATTCTTCACTCTGATGCGTGGAACGAGAAGAAACAAGCCTAACCGCATAAAGAAAGGGGGCATTGCGCCCCCCGATTATTTCAACGCCCTGATCCACATCATAAGCAAATATAGCTGGCTTTCTGTCATAGCAGGGATTCGGACGGTCACAGCGCCAACGCCATAATATGCCGTATCGGTGTGAAACCATTTAGTACCTGGTTCAACCACTCATGGTCATAGAACCAATGCCATTGCCTTGCCTATTCCTGTAACTCATTCAGTAAATGAACTGGCAATCTCCCCATCACTCACTGGCATGAATAAAGGGCCTGTCAGATAGTTTTAGCCACGTACCACATCCATCATATTTGCCCAAAAATGTGAAGAAAATCTCTTTCTTTTACTCTTTGTTAACTTTCAGGTCGCGAAGATAACCATCGAATTTCACATGTATTTATGCTCTTTTCTGTCAATTAGTAAAAAAGTGTAATGATAAAGTAAATTTCTTTGCTGCCGATAGGGTTATGTTACGCATTTTTTAAGGCAAACACCTTCAGGCTTAAGGGGAGTGAGTATGTCGTGGTGGCATTTTTTTTCTGGAAAAAAAACGATAGTTAATTCATCAGTTGCTGCTGAACCACGGCGTTTGCTACTTCAGGCACTGGAACCAAGAATGATGTTTGATGGTGTTGCCGTCACCACCACAACAACCGATGCCAGCCATACTGATGCGGCATCGCATACCACTGCATCGGTCAGTGTGGCGGATTCGCATGCTGATACCACGGCAACGGCAACCAGCTCAACAGCCGAAACCAGCAAAACAACTTCCGGCACAGCGGCTTCTGGTTCAACTGCCGCAACGGCTGGCACAACAACTTCGAACGCCAATACAACCACACAGGATTCCAGCAAGACCTCCGGTAGCAGCGTAGCATCCAGTACGAACAATGCCACCGGGCCTCAGGTTGTATTTGTGGAGTCTGATGTGAAGGATTATCAGTCTCTGGTTAGTCAATTACCGTCTGGCTATGAAGTGGTTGTACTCGATAGTACGAAAGATGGTCTGGCACAAATCGCGACCTGGGCCAGTACCCATAGCGGTTACAGTGCCATGCATATTATTTCCCACGGTGAAGAGAATAATCTGATGCTGGGAACAGTGGCGCTGACCACTGCCAACATAGATAACTACCAGAGTGAACTGGCGATCATCGGCCAGGCATTGAGCGCAGATGGCGATATCTTAGTGTATGGCTGTAGTGTCGCTGAAGGCAGCGACGGTGCGGCATTGATTGGCGCTCTGGCGAAAGACACGCAGCATGTGGTTGCGGGTTCAACAGATGCCACCGGGGCTGCATCATTAGGCGGAGACTGGGTACTGGAATACAGTACTGATACGTTACATGTCGCGCCTCTGGATCTGGTGGGCTACGATGGGCTCCTTACCCGGCCAACCACTGGAACCACAACTTTTGATACCCTGGATGGCTCTGTCACCATTGTACCCACAGGCCAGACATCATTAACCGTCACAAATTTCCTGGGCTGGGATTTCACCATGCAGATGAATTCAGCATCTGATGGTCAAAACGAAATGATCCTTGTGGAAAAAGATGGTTCCAGCTCGGTGGAAACCGTCGATGCCTTGAGTGATGGCTCAAAACAAATTACCTATTTTGCTGTGAAACCGAATGACAGCTCACTGTTTACTCTGAACTCGATTGGCGTTGTGATAGACGGTTACAACTCTAGTTTTTCCGGGGGAAGTGTCACTCTGGTGGGGTACCTGAATGGCAGCGCAGTGAGCGGCGCAACATTAACATTGACTGTTAGTGATATTTACAACGGCGGCTCTATAGTGACCTTTAACGTCTCGTCGAATGCGGCGTTTCAGGGCATTGATTCCTTCCGTGTTATGGCCTCAAGTGGCAATAACATCACCGGATTAATTGGTATCGGTGAAATTAATGCCACCAACTTCCACTATCCTGGCCCGACATTAACGGTAAGTGGGGGGAGCACCGCATACAGCAGCGGTACTGGCAATGCAGTTGTCATCGATAGCGGTATTACACTGGCAGATAGCTCTGCCGCTACACATAGCAGTGCGACGGTCGCCGTCACCGGTAACTTTCACAGTGGCGAAGATGTGCTGGCGTTCAGCAATACGAATGCCACGACTTACGGCAATATTACAGCGACATATAACAGCAGCACCGGTGTACTGACACTGACTTCTTCAGGCAGCACGGCCACGACAGCTCAGTGGCAGGCTGCGCTGGAAGCGGTGACCTATCAGGATAGTTCACTGTCACCAAACACCAGTTCGCGTACCCTCTCTTTTACGATTACGGATTCATCCGGTAATACCAGCAGCACGGTGACGCGAACGGTGACAGTCGCTGCGGACTCGGCGCCGGTTATTAGTAACCTGAATGGCGATAGCGGTACATATTATGCAGGTGGAACCGCTGTGCATCTGGACAGCGGAACAGCGGCAGTTGTCACGGACAGTGATACGACCAGCTTTAACGGTGGTAACCTGACAGTGCAAGTAACCGCGAACGGTCACAGTGCCGAAGATGTATTGGGTATTGATACCAGTGGCACGGTGAGCACCTCGAATGGTACGGCTGTGGGCAGTGTTATTTCCGTTAGCGGCATAGCTATCGGGAGCATTGCCACTCTGGGGGATGGGGTTAACGGCGATAATCTGATTATTACCTTTAATGCCAACGCGACAGCCAGCCGTGTTTCGACACTGGTCGATGCGCTGACCTACAACAACAGCGCCACCACGCCAACAACAGGAAGCCGTACAATACAAGTGACGGTTAACGATGGGCGTGGGCAGACCAGTAGCGCATCCAGTGTCACCATCGACATGAATAATAATGCATTGCTGACTACCAGCAGTGGCAGTGCCGCTTTTACTGCCGGGGATAATACCACCTCGACACCCGTAGTGGTTGATAATGGCCTGACCATTGTTGATCACGCCAGTAGCACTCTGGCTTCAGGTACGGTATCAATTACCTCGAATTTTCACAGTGGTGAAGATGTGCTGGCGTTTACCAATACCAGTGCAGCAACCTATGGCAACATTGTCGCCAGTTATAATGCCGCGACAGGTGTATTAACACTGACCTCAAGCGGCGCGACCGCGACAATTGCACAATGGCAGGCGGCTATGCGGGCCGTCACCTGGACGGATACGGCCGTGACGCCTAATACGTCCACACGCACTATCAGTTTCCAGGTTACCGACGGCAGTAGCAACAGCAGTCCGGTTGCAACACGGACGGTGACAGTAACTGATGTCGATCAAACACCAATAGTGACCACCAGTGGCGGCAGCGCGGCATTCTCTTCCGGGGATAATACCACCTCAACACCCGTCGTCATTGATAGCGGTCTGACGTTATCGGACCTCGATAACACGACATTGGCTTCGGCAAGCGTCGCGATTACTGGAAATTTCCATAGCGGTGAAGATGTGCTGGCTTTTACCAATACCAGCGCGGCGTTGTATGGCAACATTGTTGGCAGCTATAACAGCGGCACCGGTGTTTTGACGTTATCATCCAGCGGTGCGACAGCAACTGTTGCCCAGTGGCAGGCGGCATTGCGCTCTGTCTCATGGACAGATTCAGCAATAACGCCCAATACAGCGACCCGGACGGTGAGTTTTACTGTTAATGACGGAACGAAAAACAGTGTAGCGGCGACACGCCAGATAACCGTTACTGCGACAGACCAGACCCCGATAGTGACTGCCAGCGGTGGCAGCGCAGCATTTACCGCCGGGGATAATACCACCTCGACACCCGTGGTTGTAGACAGCGGAATAACCCTCTCCGATGCAGATAACACCACGCTTGCCAGTGCAACTGTCGCCATTACTGGCAACTTTCACGCCGCAGAAGATGTGCTGGCGTTTACCAATACCAGTGCGGTTTTATTTGGGAATATCGTTGCCAGTTATAATAGCGGTACCGGTGTATTAACGCTGACGTCTGCTGGCGCTACCGCAAGCCTTGCTCAGTGGCAGGCGGCATTGCGCGCTGTATCCTGGACAGATACAGCAGTCACCCCCAATACGGCGACCAGAACAATCAGTTTTAGTGTCAATGATGGTACGAAAACCAGTACCGCAGCGACAAGGACAGTCACTGTTGCCAGCACGGATCAAACCCCTCTGGCGGCAACATCTGGCCCCGGAGAAACCTATACTCTGGGAACGCCTGGATCAACTATCGCGGTAGATAGCGGGTTGACGTTATCGGACCTGGATAACACCACGCTTGCCAGCGCCACTGTTGCTATTACCGGCAACTTTCATTCAGCAGAAGATGTGCTGGCGTTCACCAATAACAATCCGACGCTCTACGGCAATATCAGCGCCAGTTATAATTCCTCGACCGGTGTAATGACGCTTACCTCCAGTGGTGCGACCGCCACGGTAGCGCAGTGGCAGTCAGCATTGCGGGCGGTTACCTGGAGTGATAGTGCGACAACGCCTAATGCAGCAACCCGGGTTATCAGCATTACGGTGAATGACGGTACGAAAAGCAGCGCTGCCGTAACGCGCAGTATTGCAATGTCAATTCCTGCACCGGTTGTTACCGGTATAACTGCCGCCAGCGATACGGGTAGTAGTCATTCAGATGGCGTAACCAGCAACACGCAACCAACATTTACCGGGACAGCGCTGGCAGGCAGTACTGTTACTGTGTATGTCGATACCGCATCCGTTGGCACTATAACCGCTGATGGCAGCGGTACCTGGTCGTTTACTCCCTCCAGTGCATTAAGTGAAGGAAGCCATACCATTACCGCGATGGCGACAGCCGGCAGTGTGGATAGCGTGATTTCTGGTGGTGCCGCAGTGGTGATTGATACCACTGCACCGGCGGCCCCAACAGGTATTGTGCTGACAACAGCTACCGATACCGGTAGCAGCCACAGTGATGGCATAACCAATAATAACCAACCGTCCCTGACGGGATCAGCTGCGGCAGGAAGCCTGGTAACAGTCTATATCGATGGCTCTGCTGTCGGTACCACAACCGCAGATGGCAGCGGTGCCTGGCAGTACACAGTATCAGCACCATTGCTGGACGGCACGCACGCTGTACTTGCGACAGCCACAGATACCGCAGGTAACGTCAGTACTGCGGCGTCACCATGGAGCTTTACCGTAGATACCGCCGCACCACAGGTGCAGGCTGTTAGTGCCCAAAATCCGCTGACAGGAGCACAAGGCCAGGTCGGGTATAACATCACCTTCACCAAGCCGGTTCAGTCATTATCTGCCAGTGAGTTGCAGGCGCTGGTAACAGGTAATGCTCAGGCGAATATTGTGTCGGTTAATCAGATTAATACTACCACCTGGCAGGCTGTATTTAATGTTCAGGGAACCGGAACATTAACGCTTGGGGTTGTGAGCGGTGCCATTAAAGACATGGCGGGTAACTCGTTGTCTGGCGCGCTGGTTAATATACCGGTATATCAAGCCGCACCTGCGGGCACGACAACGCCAACAACACCAACAACGCCAACAACGCCAACAACGCCAACAATACCAACAACACCAACAATACCGACAACGCCGACAACGCCAACAACACCAACAATACCGACAACGCCGACAACGCCGACAACACCGACAACACCGACAACACCGACTAATAATACTGGCAATACGGTACCGCCCGTGGTGCCGGGAAACCCGGTTCCGGCTATGACATTGCAATTGCCGCCAGGCGCCCCAGCGCTCAGCCAGCTATACGAAGCCGCTCCCTCTCAGGTTGCGCCTAATATCGTTTTAACTGCCCTTAATGGCATTAGCATGCCGACGTTAAGTGCGGCCGGGAACAATATGATGCCGGGAGCTGGAACTGCAAACTTACCGTTTACACTCTCCGTTACACCGGCCTTCGGGGCATATACCGTGCCGGACGGTATCGCATCACCATCATATATTGGTTCCATTACCAGTAGCCCAATGGCTGTCCTTGAAGTGAGGGCTGATGTGGGCAGCATGGGAGTGGTTTCCGGCCAAAATTTCAGCATTGCACTTCCGGCAGGTACGATTTTAACTCGTGAGCCTGCAGCGAACTTATCCGTCACAGTGCGCCAGAGCAACGGCACGCCGCTACCTTCATGGATCAAATTTGATCCAGCTACCGGGCGTTTTTCAGGGCAACCTCCTGCCGGATGGCAACAACCTGTCTCTATTGAAATTCGGGTCGTGGATAAGCAAGGGCATTCAGGTACCAGCCATCTGGAGTTGAAAGTAGCGGGTCCCCGGGAAACGCCTCCTCAGGCAAATATTCATTCGCCATCAGGCAAGCCTGGTTTAGATCAACAAATCGCTGCTCAAAGGGCCATTTTTTCAGGTCGACTGACGACACCTGGAAAACAAGTGTAATGCTTTAGAAATGGTTAATGTGCTGTTTTTTATAAATAAAAATCAATCAATAAAGTAAGGATGGTAGCATGCAAGGTCCCTTATTAGCACAACGTCATCCCGGCCGGTTTGTTCTTCTTCCTGTTGCCGTCGCGCTGTTGCTTACCGGGTGTATGGTTAAACCACACCCGGTGAGCCTGAAAGAGCGGCAAGCCACCGCGGCTGCAGATAAACTGACGCTGTTCGGCAGTCAGGAAAAAATATCCGCACCGGTTACCCTGGAAAATGCCATGGCCCGGGCACTGAAATACAACATGGATTACCGCGTCAAACTAATGGAAGAGGCCATGGGACAGCGCCAGTTGGATGTGGCGAACCTGGATATGTTGCCCCGGCTGGCAGCTTCTGCGGGTTATACAACCCGGGATAAAGACAACGCCTCTTCATCACAAAATATAGCCACCGGCGAACAATCACTTGCTCCGTCTATCTCAACGGAAAAACAAGATCGCATGGCAGATTTAAGCCTGAGCTGGAATGTGCTGGATTTTGGCGTGAGTTACTTCACAGCACAGCAACAGGCTGACCGCATTTTGATTCTGGAACAACGTAAACGCCGGGTAGGGCAACAACTTGTTCAGCAGGTGCGTGAAGCATGGTGGCAGGCCGCAGGTGCGCAGCAATTGCAAGGGCGGATTGATACCCTGCTGACTCAGGCTCAGTCTGCCCTGGATGATGCGAGGGAAGTCGAAAAATTAAAATTACGTTCTCCGCTGGAAGCGCTGAATTATCAACGTCAGCTATTGGATGTGATTCGTCAACTGACGGCGGTACGTAGTGCATTGTCTCAGGCAAAACCCCGCCTGGCTGCATTAATGAATATTTCCCCTGGGGTCGATTTCAGTGTTGCGGTATCTGATGACATGCCAGTACCTAAACTGGGGATCCCCGTAGATAAGATGGAAGATATTGCTCTGCTTAACCGGCCAGAAATGGTGGAAGCAAATTATAGCCAGCGCATCAGTGCACTGGAAACCCGCAAAGCGATAGCCAAATTATTACCAGGCATCGAGTTGAGTGTGGGGCAAAGTTATGACAGCAATAAATTTCTGACCAACAATGCCTGGGGTTACGCAGGACTACGCGTGAGCTGGAACTTACTCAATCTGTTTAGTGCCAGCGCAATAACCAAAGCAGCAGAGGCGGAAAAACAAGTTAACGATGCTCAACGCCTGGCATTGAGCATGGCGGTTCTGACTCAGGTGAATATCGCCTGGCTGGACTATGAAGGTAAAGCCAAACAGTTTGAACTGGAACGCCAGCTAAATACGGTTGATCAAACTATCTATGACCAGACAAGCCATGCGGTCGAAAGTGGCGCTTCAGCGCGTTTGCAGGGCATTCTGGCTGATGCTAATGCGGTCTACTCGTCATTACGGCTCTATCAGTCCTATGGTGCATTACAAAATGCCTACGGACAAATGGGCGCCAGCCTTGGGCTTGATCCTTTGCCTGAAGATACCCGTGGTTACGATATTGCTTCGTTGGATCAGGCTTTTAAAGGTGTGTCAGCCCGTGTGAGTAAGCAAATGGCAGGCGGTAATCAATGACAATGGCAATAGCAATGAAAAAATATGCGCTGTGGTTGATGGCCGGTGTACTGAGTACCAGTGCCATGGGGGCAACAACTGGCTCATCACCCGTGTCGAAGCATACGCCTGCAGCGAGTACTGATGGGGGCATTCGGGTTGAACTGCTCTCACCCCATGCGGTTACGCTCTCTGGTGAGGTTGCGGCCCGCATCTCTGCACTGAAGGTGTCTGAAGGCGACAGTTTTCGTCAGGGGCAGACTCTGATTGAGTTTGATTGTGCGACTTATCGCGCACAACTGCGTAAGGCGCAGGCTGTGCAGGAGGCCGCCATCCAGTTGCTGAAAGTGAATCATCAACTGGCGAAGTACAATTCTGTCGGCACGCTGGAGTTAACCCAGGCGAAAGGCAAGCTTGAAGAAGCCGCGGCGGATGTCTGTTACATGCAAACACTGGTTTCTAAATGCACCATCAAGGCACCCTTTGATGGGCGTGTTTCAAAACGTCATGCCGCAGCCTGGCAATATATGACGCCAGGCGCACCGGTTCTGGATATTGTGGCAACTCAGGATTTGGAGTTACGCATGCTGGTGCCGTCAAAATGGTTGCCACACTTAACATCAGGTACGCCATTCCAGGTGACAATTGACGAGCTGGGGCAGACTTTCCCGGCCAAAATTAAGCGAACAGGCGCACAAATCGACCCTGTCAGCCAGACCATTCCGGTGATTGGTGTTATCAGCGGGACTACGGAAAATTTGTTACCCGGCATGAGTGGGTGGGCAAACTTTAATTAAGGTTGATATGGAACAAACGCAACATAACGCACTGGCAGTACTGCTTCGTCTTCTTCATCTGGCACGAGAGGCGCAAAGCCCGGTACGTCTGGGGTTCATTATGGTGAATGAGTCCCGCCAACTATTGGTTTATCGCCAGGCTGCGTTTTGGCAGGAAGGGCTGCGCCGCCAGATTGTTTCCGTTTCAGGCCTTGCGCAGGCAGATACCACATCACCCTATTTACAGTGGCTGAGTGGCGTTTTTCGGTTTCTGCATCAGCAGCACCCTGAAGTACCGCCTTATGTGGTTTTAACGGCAACGTCTTTACCTGAGCCTTTGGCTGCGGAGTGGGGTCAGTGGTTACCTGCTCATGCTGTCTGGTTCCCGCTGGGATCCGCTGGCGCATTATTGTTTGCCAGCGAGGATCCCTGGGATGAAGAAACCCTCCATTTGGCCCAGGAGCTTACCCATGGCTATCGTTTTGCGCTAACTCAGCATCTCCCCCGCCTGAACAGCCGCCAGAAGATTCTGGCCTGGTTGAGGTCTTCCCCGCGTCGTAAATGGTGGTTGCTGGCACCACTGGTCGTGTTATGCCTGCCTGTGCGCATGAGTGTACTTGCCCGGGCCGAGGTTGTGCCATCAGACCCGGAGCTGATTCGTGCACCAGTGGCAGGGGTGATTGATAAAGTGATGGTGCAGCCGAATCAGGCTGTTCAGAAAGGAACTGCACTCTTTGCTCTGGATGCAACTGTGCTGGCCGGGCAGTTCGCACTGGCGAAACAGGAAGCACTGGCGGCAAAGGAACGCTTTCGGATCAGTGCGCAAATGGCGGTTACCAGTGATAAAAATAAGCTGGAGCTTGCGGAAGATAAATCCCGCCTGGCGGCAAAAGATATTTCTGCGGATTACGCCGGAAAGGCGTTGGATAAGCTTAATGTGACGGCTCCGGGCAGTGGCGTGGTGGTGTTTTCTGATGCCGGTGAATGGCAGGGGAAAGCGGTGAGTGTGGGTGAGAAAGTCATGACTCTGGCGGATCCGGAACATGTGGAGCTGGCCGCCTGGTTGCCAGCGGCGGATGCTATCCATCTGCAACCCGGGGCGAAAGTTACGCTCTACCCAAATGCATCACCCTTTAGCGCATTTGACGCGACCCTGGTCAGAATGGCATATAAAGCGGAAGTCAGTGATGGCAACGTACTGGCTTATCGCTTGCAGGCAAAGTTTGTTGCGCCAAAACAAATTCCCATGATTGGGCAAATGGGTACCGCACGCATTTATGGCGACTGGGTTCCTTTGGGGTACTACGCTCTGCGGCGTCCTTTGACCGCCGCCCGGCAGTGGCTGGGGTGGTAACATGGAGAATTTCCTGCTTCCTCCACTGCGACAGGAACTCACTTTGCATGCTGGCCCGGAGCAGCAGGATGGTTCTCCTGGCTGGGTGTTACACGACCCGGCAGCAAACCGCTTTTTCCTGTTGGGGTGGGCCAGTTTTGAGATGCTGTCTCGTTGGGATGCACAGGATGCCAGTCATCTGATGAAGGCAGTGCATGCACAAACCACATTAACGGTGGACATGAGCGATATCAGCCACCTGGTGCAATTTCTGCGCGAAAACCAATTACTACAAACTCAGTCGAGTGAAGAATTATGGCGTTTACATCAGTACCGCCATCGTGGATATCTTTCCTGGCTGCTCAGCCACTATCTGTTTTTCCGTATTCCTCTGGTTCGCCCGGATGCATTTTTGTCTCGAGTATTACCCTGGACAGGGTGGGTTTTTCGCCCGGTATTTTGGTGGGTAATGGTGCTGATAACCCTGAGTGGGCTGTTTATGGTCTCTCAGCAATGGGATGCCTTTACGCATACATTTTCACACTATGGCGGCTGGATGGCGGCAGTGGGGATTGCCGTGGCTCTCAGTGTTGCCAAAGTGGTTCACGAAATGGGGCACGCGCTTACCGCCCGCCATTTTGGTTGCCGGGTGCCTGCTATGGGGATTGCATTTCTGGTGATGGTGCCGGTGTTATACACCGATACCAATGATGCGTGGAAATTACCCTCGCGCCGCCAGCGGCTCTTGATCGGTGGTGCTGGAATGATGGCGGAACTGACACTGGCTTCCTGCGCTACGCTATTGTGGTGTTTTTTACCCGATAGCCCCATTCGTGCAGGTGTTTTTCTGCTGGCCAGCACAACCTGGCTGGCGACACTGGTCATTAATGCCAGCCCTTTTATGCGTTTTGACGGATATTTTTTGTTATCGGACTTGTTGCAGATGCCCAACCTGCATGCCCGGGTATTTGCACTGGCGCGCTGGCACCTGAGGCGGGGGTTATTGGGGCTGGATGATCCCGAACCCGAACATTTTTCCCCTTCACGGCAGCGTGGTTTACTGTTTTTTGCCTGGGTGACCTGGTTATACCGCCTGGTCATATTCACCTCCATCGCGTTTTTAGTCTATCACCTGTTTTTTAAAACGCTGGGGATAATGTTATTGATGGTGGAGCTGGGGTGGTTTGTGGTGCGGCCTTTTGTTAATGAATTACAGGTTTGGTGGCAGCGGCGCCATGACTTACGTTGGGGGTTCAGAACCCGGCGTACGCTGTTTTGCTTTGTTGCACTGGTTCTGTTTCTTGTCGTGCCATGGCAGCGTGGGGTTTCTGTTCCGGCGGTGATGGAAGCTCAACAATCCCAGACTATTTATGTGCCGGAAGATGCACAGGTTGGGAAAGTGAATGTGCATGACGGTGACTGGGTTCAGCAAGGGCAGGTACTGGCTGTTTTGACATCAGATAACCTTGATTACCAAATAGAGCAGGCTGAGGTTATCGCCGCAAATCTGGCCTGGCAGGTTGCTCAGCAGCCTTTTTCTCAGGCGCTTGATGAGCAGGGTGGCGCATTGAAAAAGCTCGAATCAGCGGCGCAGCAGCAAATAGAGAGCTTACTGCGTCAACAAGCGCGGTTGACACTAACTGCACCGTTCTCCGGGCGCGTGGCGGATGTGAGTGATGCGTTGAAGGCTGGCACCGTGGTGGTTCAGGGCGAACAGTTAATGCAGGTTCTTGGTAAAGAGGGCGTGCGTGGCGAAGGGTGGGTGGACGAAGAAACGGTAACAACCTTGCAAACGGGTGATGCCGCGCTTTTCGTACCTGACAGCGGTGAAACAATGGCGATTCGCTGCAAAGTCGGCAAAATTGACAGGCTCAATCAAACTTCGCTCGATCAACCCTTGCTGGCATCGGTATATGGGGGCAGCATTCCGGTGCAAATCAACAACCAGCGCCTTGTGCCCATAAACACCATTTTTCGCGTTCGTTTGGAACCCTGTGAAGCCCGCCAGGCACCGGCACACGAACAGGCCGGAAAAGTTGTATTACAAAGCTCACATCGTAGTTATTTACAACGTGGCTGGCAGTGGTTGGTCGTTAGCCTGGGTCGTGAGGCCGGGCTATAATCAATAGCTGTGGTGCAGTTGCCTCACAGCTATTGATTGCCCCCGTCATCCCTGTTTGAAAAACGTAAAGTTTCACACGCCATGTTTGGCGAGAGCCTTACTGGTGTCGTTAAAAGCAATGAAACAAGTTTAAGGCCAGCCATGCTGGTGGGTGAAACCTGCTGATTGCTAATAAAAGAATCACCACTGATCTTCGCAAATTTCTGCTGGTTTTATTATTTGGTTAACAGGCGTGGTAGCTGGCTTTCCAACTCAAGCAGGCAGAAATCCATCATTTTCTCTGTTTCCTGAGTTACTTTTGCATAGCCATTTGCCTGCCAGTCGCCCAGTGTTGCCGTGACATGGGCAGGAGCACATTCCGATACCACATAAGTACTGAACATATTTCCACCTTCCGGGCGTTTATAGAACTTAACCCGGTAGGTTAAATCGTAGTTACTGTCATTGGCAGATAAATTGGTGTACACCAGCGACCACTCCGATGCAGCAATAAACAGTGGCTGGCTCCAGGTATTGCCGTTGCCATTTTTCGCCAGCCATTCCTGAATTTTGGTTTCGGCCTTCGGGCCAAAGTAACGGGATGTGGGTTCAGGAAGGGAATCGATGCTAGTGCCTTTGTAGTTGTTCTTATCAAAAGAGTTGGTGCTGATACCACCACCCAATATGGCACTGGCTATTGCCAGCCCCATTCCGGTGCCCGCGTGAGCCGGGGTCACTTCACGCAATGCGGTATCTGCGTAGCGGTTATTGTTCAATTCCGTTGGTACAAAGATAGTCGCCACTTGCACAGAACTACCGTTAGCCGCTTGTACAGTATGTGGGTGAAGATTCCCTGCGCATCCGGTCAGAAAAGCTAAAGACAGCACGCCGGTTATTAATAGATTGTTTTTCACTTGTTACTTTCCCTATATAAATGACAGAATGATTGTTATTATCAATATTGCCAGTAATGTTATTCCCTGAGCCGGGAGTACCGTATGTATAACGGTTAGAATGGCGATATCTTTAATCTGTTTTTAGCGATGTGAAAAATTTTCCTGAACGGCAGGTTATTTTATATTACTGTTCTTTTTTGAGCGGCTAATTAGCTGTTTAAATTATCCAAAGCTAAATTTTTATTGTTAATCGCGGTTAGTTAATGATTTTTATCTTAGTGGTATTAGTGTGCTTATATTGGCTGTTAAGTCACCATATGACTTAATATTACTGCCTGGCTTTCCTGAGCGTTATTCGCTATTGAAGTTCCAGGTGGACAGAAAGTTTCACTTTGCAACTATTGCTGGTTTTGGACATCATAATCGTATATTTCATGTTGCTTTAATAACTGTATATAACATGGTAACTGAAGTCGTAAGCCCCAGCCTAACCTCCCCGGTAGAGAGTACAATGGATAAACCTCAGGCACGGAACACATTCCCCTAATATACTGAAAAATAATAAGATAATAGCGATACAGAAAAAACAATTATCTCATTGTATACCTATCCATTTGTATAACTATCTTTTGGCATATACATCATTGATAGTGATCCTGAACAAATAAAACAGTCAGCTGGCTCTGGCTAAGTCTTGCTGTCAAGGCAATGGGAACGCTCTTTTCTCCCGGAGAAAATGGAAGGACTCCGGCATCTGAATATTCATCTTAGTCCAGCACCCAGGCTGATATTTTTCATTAGACCAGTAAGGGTGGACTGGCAGTGAAGATACGGATGCTATCTCTCTGTCTGTCGCTAATACCTGCTTACTTTTACCTGGAGTTTCCGTCATGAAAAAAATTGGTATCAATGGTTTTGGGCGTATTGGCCGGTTAGTCCTGCGCCGCCTCATTGAACAAAATGAAGATGTCACTGTTGTTGCGATTAATGACCTGACTTCACCGGATATGCTGGCTTATTTACTGAAGTATGACTCTAACTACGGTGCTTTTCCTGTACCGGTGAGTGCTGATGGTGAAAGCCTGGTGGTTGGCAACCACCATATACAGGTTTTTGCCGAGAAAGAGGCGAAAAATATTCCCTGGGGAGATTTAGGTGTTGATGTAGTGATTGAGTGCACCGGGTTTTATACTTCTGAGCAGAAAGCTCAGTCTCACCTTGATGCTGGCGCTAAAAAAGTGCTTATCTCTGCACCTGCAGGTGAGATGAAAACGATAGTGTTTAACGTTAACGATGACACGCTTACCGCCCAGGATCGTATTATTTCTGTTGCATCCTGCACAACCAATTGTTTGGCACCTATGGCTAAAGTTATCAATGATAACTTTGGCATTAAAGTTGGCACCATGACCACTGTGCATGCCTATACCGGAACTCAGGCACTGGTTGATGGCCCACGTAGTAAAGATTATCGGGCATCCCGGGCTGCTGCTGAAAATATCATTCCTCACACCACTGGGGCTGCCAAAGCGATTGGGCTGGTAATCCCGGCGCTGTCTGGCAAGCTCAAGGGGCACGCGCAACGTGTACCAGTAAAAACAGGTTCGGTAACAGAGCTGGTATCTGTTCTGGAAAAGCAAGTTACTGTAGACGAGATAAACGCCGCTGTAAAAAGGGCTTGTGAAAATAACGAGTCGTTTAAGTATACCGACGATCCCATCGTTTCTTCCGATGTGGTCGGTTTACCTTTTGGATCTGTTTTTGATGCTACGCAAACGGAAATAAGTGAAGCCGGGGGGATCCAGTTAGTGAAAACGGTCTCATGGTATGACAATGAATACGGCTTTGTGACTCAGTTAGTGCGTGTTTTGCATAAATTCGTCAATCTGTAATTAATTACTTTTATTTATACCCCAGAAGCAAAAGCTCCTTTTGCTTCTGGGGTATTTAGTTCAGTGGAATTAACGCTGCAAAAATGCCAGCAAATCCTGATTCAGTTGTTCCTGGTGGGTAACGGCAAAGCCATGTGGGGCATTGTCATATACTTTGAGCTCTGAACCTTGGATCATTTCTGCAGATAACCTGCCTGTCGTCTCGAAAGGAACCACCTGGTCATTGCTGCCATGAATAACTAATGTTGGAACATCCACTTTAGCTATATCGGTACGGAAATCTGTTTCTGCAAATGCCGTAACACAATCGAGCGTGCCCTTAAGCGATGCCAGAAGGGCAATATTGAGCGTCTGGTGCATGACACCTTCAGACACCTGCTGCCCGGCATTAGTGCCATAAAAAGGTGAAGCAAAATCACGAATAAATTGAGCCCTGTCTTTGCGTAGCCCATCACGAATACCAGTAAAAACAGATAAATCAACACCTTGTGGGTAGTCTTCAGCTTTACCAAATATTGGGGTGACGGCTCCCAGTAGCACCAGTGCGGCAATTCGGGATGTCCCATAATTGCCGATATAACGCGTTACATCGCCACCACCCATTGAAAACCCGACTAATGTAATCTCGTTGAGCTCAAGATGATTAATCAGATCATTAATGTCAGAGGCAAATGTGTCATAGTCATACCCATTCCAGGGCTGGTCCGAGCGGCCAAATCCCCGGCGGTCAAAAGCAATAACGCGGTAGCCCTGTTCTGCCAGAAAGTTCATTTGGCTGTCCCACATATCCGCATCAAGAGGCCACCCGTGGCTGAAGAGCACTGGCTTGCCGGTGCCCCAATCTTTGAAGTAAATCTGAGTACCATCTTTAGTTGTAAATGTGCTCATTACATAAACCTCTTATTTATTGAGTGGTTGATATTTGGCATTGCATCGTCAGAACGGAGCAACCAAATAACGGACTTCAGGTACCTGTTCTCCCCGATGGAAGGTATTCACCCGGGTCTGAATTTTTTTATCATCCATGGTGTAACGCTCCTGTTCTCGTAAGTGTTCCATCCAGGAATCAACAACGAATGTTTCAACAAAAATACCGGGTTGCAGTACATCTTCATAAATAGCCCAGTTAATCGCTCCACTGCGGCGCCTCATGCGCCGCATGTCCTGCATACATACTGTGAAATCATGTGCATCTTCACGGCGAATACGGTATTCGTAGCTCACCATTACCGGGCCCCGGCTGTGATGCACGTTCGGTTGTAATGTGCTGCTATTACGGTGGGTGGCGATATCAAGATCGAGGTCAGGGTCTTTATCAAGCCGCCAGCGCCAGACAACAGTGCAGGACAATATCAGCCCAATAGCGGCGGTACTAAGAGAGAAAGGGATTGAATAATGAGCGGCCAGTTGACCCCATACTGTGCTGCCGATGGTCATTGAGCCAAAGAATGCCGTGAGATAAACGGCGAGTGCCCGGGCCTTAACCCACCGGGCGGCACTGCGTTGTGCACCCAGGTTGAGAGTCGAAAGAATGGTTATCCAGGCTAAACCAATAAAAAACTCGCACAGGTTGAGCCACCAGAAATGGCGAATAAAAGCCATGCCCAGCATCATCAGGCCGAATAACACACTGGCCTGCATCATTAATGCATCGGCACTAAACCTTTTGCGTAACCTGGGCATCAACACTGCACCGCTAATGGCCCCAACACCTATGCTTGCCAGCATCATGCCATAGCCGCCTGGCCCCAGGTGCATTTCTGTCCGTGCCACCAGGGGCAATAAGGCCCAACCTGCACTACCAAAAAGAAAGAAAGCACAGGTGCGTACCAGCACATTACGGAAAACGGGGGCAGCATAGATGTAACGCAGACCAACACGCACTGCCTGGAAAAAATGCTCAGGCGGCAGGCGCTGTATAGTTGGCTCGGATTTCCAGCGATACAGCACCAGAGCAACACCCGTTACGGATAATGCATTGAGTAAAAACACGAGCCAGGGGCTGGTAAAGGAGAGGATCAGGCCGCCAAGTGCAGGGCCAATCGCCCGGCTGATATTAATGCCTAGTGAGTTAAGCGCAATGGCGGGGCCCAGCTCATCTTTAGTCACCAGGTCGGGCACAATGGCCTGAAAAGGCGGGGAGCTCATTGCGGCTCCGGTACTCAACAAAAAGGCGGCTAACAATAACACCCAGGGGGTAACTAACCCGGCCGCTGAGAGCAACGTTAAACTGGCTGCCACAATAAATACCCATACCTGCGAAAAGAGTAAGTATTTACGCCTGTCGACGATATCGGCCATTACGCCTGAAGGCAGGGCAAATAAAAACATAGGCAGGCTACTACTGGCCTGAACTAAGGCGACGGCCAGGGGATCACTACTTAGCGTGAGCATGCTCCAGTTGACGCCAACATCGTTCATCCATGAACCAATATTAGAAACTACAGTTGCCAGCCAGAGCGTACGAAACACGGGTTGTCTGAGTGGTTGCCAGGGCGACGAAGGCCGCACGGTAACGGTACCATCCTGCTCCGGACTGGAACTTTGGATATCATTTACTTGTGCCATAGTGCAGCCCTTGTTTGGTGTTATTGCCTATGCACCAGCGCCCCGGTCCTGTAATTGCCTGTGTAATGAAAATTATCAGCAATAGCCAGCCAAACTGCCCTTCGGCAACAGACCAGTCAGGGTGAACAAACAGCATGGCTACCAGCAGGACACCAATAACAGGCAAACAGGCAAGCCGGGCCCATACCCCAAGAATTATCAAAACCGGGCAAACCACCTCAGCAAGAATGGCAGGAAGTAAACTCATATAAGGCCCCATGCCAAAAGGATCTTCAATACGAGCCAGTTCAGCATGGAAGTGAAGTACTTTGGGTAAACCATGAACATACAGCAGTAGCAAACTACTACTGAGTCTCAGGAAGAACAGCCCCAGGTCAGTCTGGGGCGCAGATGAGATAAACGGTATTGTTTTCATGGTATTAAAACGCAAAGCAGCTGCAGCCGAGCGCACCCCAAAAGGCGTTCTCTTCTGACACAGGGATGTTGGCACCACGGGCGATATCATGCTGGTGGCTGTGAACACTGCAAGGGCCGTTACACTGGTGTTGCCGGGGCTTTAAGCCAGTGCGGGTTACTGCTCCTGGGGGGGCACTACGGTAGTGGCCAGGCACATTAACAACAGGCGACCACTCCGGCAGGACTGGTATTGCTGGTGGTGCTTCAGAGCTAAATGAACCTGCGGCATAAACAATGTTGCCATCCACCACAGTCAGTACTGATTCAATACCTTTTATTTCATCTTCCGGAACACTGAAAAAGTTCTTACTCAATACCGCGATGTCGGCCAGCTGCCCAACTTTTATCTGGCCTTTTTGCCCCTGCTCACTGGAAAACCAGGCACTGCCCTGGGTCCAGAGCATTAAGGCTGTGTCTCGATCGAGCCGGGCGTTGACGTCATACATTTGCATACCGCCAACAGTACGACCAGATACCAACCAGTAGAGCGCAGTCCACGGGTTGTAACTGGCAACACGAGTGGCGTCGGTTCCCAGTCCCACGGGCACGCCGGTATTCAGCATTTTAGTGACTGGTGGAGTATGTGCGGTTGCTTCGAGCCCATAACGTTCTGCAAAATATTCACCCTGGAATGCCATGCGGTGTTGAACGGCAATGCCGCCTCCCAGAGCTTTAATACGGTCAATATTTTGCTGGGTTACTGTTTCTGCATGGTCGAAAAACCAGTGAAGGCCATCAAAAGGAATATCGCGATTCACTTTTTCGAACACATCCAGCATTCGGCTAATTGATTCGTTGTAGGTTGCATGCAGCCGAAATGGCCAGCGGTGCTCTACCAGGTGGCGCACCACGCGTTCCAGTTCATCTTCCATACCGGGTGCTAAATCTGGGCGTGGTTCCAGGAAATCTTCAAAATCGGCTGCGGAAAATACCAGCATTTCACCGGCACCGTTATGGCGGAAATAATCACTTCCCTGGCCCGGAGTGAGCATATCAGTCCATTTTTCAAAATCTTCCAACTCATGGCCGGGGCGCTGAGTGAACAAGTTATAAGCAATACGCACCGTCATCTGCTGTTCACTGTGTAGTTTCGCAATGACTTCATAATCTTCCGGGTAGTTTTGGAAACCGCCGCCAGCGTCAATTGCGCTGGTGATACCCAGCCGGTTTAATTCACGCATAAACTGGCGGGTCGAATTAATCTGGTGATCCAGCGGAAGTGTTGGGCCTTTTGCCAGGGTTGCGTAGAGGATCATGGCGTTAGGGCGGGCGATCAGCATGCCTGTCGGGTTGCCATTACTGTCGCGCTGAATTTCGCCTCCTGGAGGGGTGGGGGTGTCTTTGGTATATCCCACAACCTTAAGTGCGGCGCGGTTCAATAAAGCCCGGTCATAGAGGTGAAGAATAAATACTGGGGTGTCGGGAGCCGCTTCGTTAATTTCCTCAAGTGTTGGCATCCGGCGCTCGGCAAACTGAAACTCTGTCCAGCCACCTACCACTCTTACCCATTGAGGTGATGGAGTACGCTGTGCCTGTTCTTTCAACATACGTAATGCATCAGAAAGCGAGGGAACACCCTCCCAACGTAATTCCAGATTGTAGTTCAGCCCGCCACGAATCAGGTGCAGGTGGGAGTCATTCAACCCAGGGATAACTGTGTGATCCTTCAGGTCGATGACTTTCGTTCCTTCATCATGATGTTCCATGATTTCAGCCAGGCTACCTACAGCCAGGAATTTCCCGTCACGGATCGCTACCGCTTGTGCTTCGGGGTTACTGCGATCAACCGTGTGAAATTTCCCGTTGATTAAAATCAGCTCTGCTTTACCAAGTGCCACCATAGCGCCTCCTGAACTGTGATGTCCGAATATTCGAACAGGAAAGATGCTGTCGCCTGTCGCCAGCATGAATAAGTTCAGGATTATGGGAATGAGAGATTAACACCGTCTAGTTATACAGAAGGATACTTATACGTTTGTATACCTATACGCAGAGATAATAGTGCGGAATTTTATTGCCCTCTAACATTGGCCCTGAGGTGACCAGTGCCAGGTCACATTTGCTCCGTAGCATGTTTTGCGGAAATCCGTTAATAACCTCAATGGGTAAACTCATGTCCAACTCTAAGCTTGAAGTCCTCACTCCCAATAACAGCCAGATTATTTTTATTGATCAGCAACCACAGATGGCATTCGGTGTGCAGTCAATCGACCGGCAAGTGCTGAAAAACAATACTGTTGCGCTGGCTAAAGCAGCAAAGGTTTTTAACATCCCGACAACTATCACTACTGTCGAAACAGAGAGCTTCTCTGGCTATACCTATCCTGAACTGCTGGATGTTTTTCCCGGGCTGGACATACTTGAGCGTACTTCCATGAACTCATGGGATGACCAAAAAGTGCGTGATGCACTGGCGGCAAATGGCAAGAAAAAGGTGATTGTTTCAGGTTTATGGACAGAGGTCTGTAATAACACTTTTGCATTGTGCGCAATGCTTGAAGGCGGCTATGAAATCTACATGGTGGCTGATGCTTCTGGTGGTACATCAAAAGAAGCTCACGATTATGCCATGCAGCGCATGATTCAGGCTGGCGTTGTGCCAGTGACCTGGCAGCAGGTTATGCTCGAATGGCAGCGTGACTGGGCTAACCGCGATACCTATGACGCGGTAATGAAAATTGCTAAAGAACATTCTGGCGCTTACGGCATTGGTGTTGACTATGCCTACACCATGGTGCATAAAGCGCCTTCTCGCCAGGTAAGTGAACACCGTACTTTGGCACCTGTTTCAGCACGTTAATTGCCATCCATGCATTGCCAGTATTGACCAGCACCCGGTGTGCTGGTCAAGGGAGCATTCCAATGAATCCAATGATGATTTCTCTGGGGGCAGGGGTGGTAGTTGGCCTCTTTTACGCACTACTGCGTGTACGCTCTCCGGCACCACCTGCTGTTGCGCTGGTGGGGTTATTGGGCATGATTATCGGTAGCCAACTGATTGCCCAGTTACAACCTCATGGCCAGGCAAGCTCACTCTTTTCACATAGCAAGCCTTACACGGTTGCTTATGCACCTGTGTCGGAACATGTTGGTAAGGAGAACTGATTATGCTGAAATCCTATGTTATCTCGCTGATTACAGGAATTCTGGCGGGTCTGTTATACGGATTGATGCATGTTCCATCACCTGCGCCGCCGATTATTGCGTTATTGGGGTTATTTGGCATGTTAGTAGGGGAACAATTGGTGCCACTGGCGAAACGGCTTATTAACCGCCAGCCTGTAACCCTTGCCTGGTTTCGCCACGAATGTGTGGCAAAAATTAGTGGTACGCCACTGCCGGACGAAGAGAAAACGCCCTGAGGAAAATCCTCATTTGGTGGGAACAGCGAGGATTCAGCATGGTGCTGCCACAGCAAATTGTCATCGTTGATGATGAACGCTCAGTCCGTAATGGCCTGAGCAATTTACTGCATTCTGAAGGATATACCACCAACCAGTTCGAGTCGGGCGAAGAATTAATACGCGATGTTATGGCTTTGACTGGCACCGCTCTGTTAATTGTTGATGTCAGGCTGAAAGGCATGAGCGGTTTTGAGCTCTACTCGATACTGAAAAAACATTCTATTCTACTACCAGTGATATTTATTTCTGCGGAACAAGATGATTCAGTACAAAACTATGCTCATTCACTGGGGGCGGTGACCTTTTTGCGTAAGCCCATAGATGTTGACATATTGCTGGACATTATCCGCGATGAGCTGTCCCAGGGGAAAGCATATTGATGGGCATTATCTCTATTGAGCAGGATGATAATGAGGAACAGTACATAGCATTGCCGAGTGATATCAATCTGACACAATTGGTACAGGAAGGCAGTATTATGTGGCTGGCAGGGCAAAATGCCACCGGTGAAGCGGTGATTATTGCCATGGGGGCCACTGAAGAGGTAGCGTTTAAGGCAGCTCAATTATTAAAAAATGAACTAACGTTGTCTTCTCATCTTTTGCCGGGTTGGGCAGTGAAACCATCTGGCTATACCCGCCATCTTGGGCGTTATGCCCTGGTCTACCCATACTTTGATTACCACACGCTGGCTGAAGTTATTAGCACACCACCTGCGACAATAACTGAATTTCTGCACCGGGCCATTCAGTTATGTTTACCACTAAGACAACTTCACCATCAGGGGATTGTGCATGGTGATATTAAACCTGCTCACCTGTTCCTGAACCATGATGGTACCTGTCGGCTTGGTGGTTTCGGCATGGCAACCGTAACCAATAACACACAACTAAAAAATGATGTGCGGGCTTCCGGAGGCACCCTGGCGTATATGTCGCCAGAGCATACAGGCCGAACATCTTACCCTGTCAGTGATCTGAGTGATCTTTATAGTCTGGGGATTGTTCTCTATGAAATGCTGACGGGTAAATTACCTTTTGGTTCTTTACAGGCCGGGCAGTCTGAGTGGATTCACTACCATCTTGCCACCCCTCCACGGCCCCCGGAATTTGTTCGCCATGATACACCTCCTATATTGTCGGTGATTATTCTGCGACTGTTGGCTAAATCACCCACAGATGGATACCAGAGTATTGATGGCTTGCTGGCTGATTTGCGCCGCTGTAAAGCAACGATAACCTCTCAAGGAACGATAGAGTCTTTCACACCCGGGCTTCAGGAACGTTTTACTGCCAACTATCGCGTCGAAAGTTTATTTACAGAACATGTTCAGGGGAAGTTGTTGATCAAAGCCCTGGATGAGGTTCAGCGTAGTGGATCTCATCAACTGCTCATGATCCGTGGAGCCCCTGGTTCAGGAAAGTCTGCAATTATCGCTTCTGCACTGAAAAAACTGCAGCATAAGTCGATTTTGTTAACTGTCGGCAAAGCAGACCCGCATTCTCCACAGGCTCCCTATGCGGTACTGGCTAATCTGATTCGTTCGTTGGTGATGTATCTGCTTGGTTTATCGGCTACCGATGTCTCGGTGTGGCGGGCTCGTTTATTACTAGCTTTGGGTAAAGATGCGGATTTAGCTATCGAGTTGGTTGCGGAATTTCGACAGATATTAAATATTCCCCCAAAGAAGCCGTTATCTGATTCCTTGCCGGATGAACGTGAGCGTTTTATCCATGTAGCATGCTCAATCGTAAAAGTTTTTGCGTCGTCAGGAAAACCGCTGGTAATGCTGATTGACGATGTGCATTGCGCAGACCACGCCAGCTTGCAATTATTGGAAAGTATCATGCAGCGTTATTCACATTTTCCGCTGCTGTTGGTTATCGCGTACCGTGATGTCGACCCTGCGCCTTGCTCTCTTATATCAGAGGTGCTAACAAGTATTCGCCGTGCAGCTGCGCGAGTAACCGAAATTACACCAATGCCGCTGAATACCAAAATGGTTGCACGCTGGCTGGCTGCAAGATTACATATTCGCCCTTGCAGTATTAATGAACTGGCTCAGTTGGTTTATGAAAAAACAGCAGGTAACCCACTTTTTGTACAAGTATTTTTTAAGCAGGCCGTCGATGATGGACTAATTTTTTGCACTTATAAGCCACTGAAATGGCATTATGACCGGGCAGCGTTGATTGCATGTGCTTCAACCGATAATGTTGCCAGCATTATTGTGCGCCAGTTGGAGCGAATGCCCGAGTCTACTCGCCAGTTGTTAGGACACCTGGCTTGTTTGGGTGGCAAAGGTGAGTTGGGCTTATTAAGCCGGGTGTTAGAAATAAATCAGGGTGATATTCAGCAAGGGCTCAGGCCTGCTATTAGTGAGAAATTCATCGCTATTAGTGGTGATGAATATACATTTACCCATGCCCGGGTGCATAACGCTGCTTTTTTATTGATAAGTGATGAGCTAAAACGACACATTCATCTTAAGTCCGCAAGCGTGTTGTCTGAAGATGCTTTAGAGACAAACAATAATGAAACCCTGATTAGAGCTGTACATCATATTTCAATGGTGACAGAAGCCAGCCTCAATGCAGAGCAACAGCAAACTTATTTTCATTTAAGCTTCAATGCAGTACAACTTGCCCGCAGAGCGGGTGATTATATTTCAGCTCTGCGTTATATCAAAACGGCACGCGCGCTGGTTACCAGGCACCTGTCCCCGGCGTTTTTTGCGCTTGGCGTTGAGGAGGCTGAATGCCAGTTCCGGCTGGGAAACCTGGATGCTGCACAATCACTGTGTACGTCACTTCTCAAAGAGCCGGGTAGCCTTACTCAAAAATCAATAGCAGCTTGTCTTTCGGCTGAAATCCATATGCGGCAGTCTGATAATTTCCTGGCACTGGAAATAGCACTGGCCTGGCTGACCGTATTTGGCATTCAGTTTAATCGTCACCCTGATGTAACTGAATGCCATACGGCATGGCTGAACTTACGTTCTCGCCTGGGCGATGTGCCGGAAATGAGCATTGGGGCATTGCCAGTAATGGTTGATCAAGAGCAAGAGGCCATTCTGAACTTGTTGGCCAGCACTATTTATGCGTCTTCTTATGATTGCCCCGAATTACATTTATTGCTGGTGTGTAAAATTCTTGAAATCACACTCGAACACGGTATTACTGGTGCATCGGTGTTTGGCCTGTCGTGGTTTAGTGTACTGATCATCGATCGTTATCAGGAATACCATTACGGTTTAAAATGTGGTTTGTTAGCTGCCACGCTCGCAGAACAGCACGATTTCTTGCGTTTCAAAGCACGGACACTTTTGCCACTTGATCAGATCGGTATCTGGACACAAAAGCTGGAATTTTCAATTGATTGTGCGAAAAAAAGCTTTGATGTCTCTGTTGCTCATGGCGATAAGTCCTTTGCCTGTCTTTCATTACGCCACCAGATGATGAATTACTTGACTCGTGGTGATCATCTTGAATCAATCCAAACAACCATCGAACGTGGTTTAGCTTTCACGCAAAAGTCTTTCTACCCCGATGTCGAAAATGTTTTATTGATGCAAAAGCAACTGGTTATTTATTTACGAGGGAATCATGAGGGTAACAACGCTAATGGCTAGTGTATTTTCTCTGAGTATTTAATCGGGAGTGAACCTGGTCCTGTTTCAGGCCCAAAAGCAATGGTTATGTTTTGGTCATGGCTTTACCGGGGAATGGCGCATTTTTTTGCCACAGAATACTCTCTTGCATTGTCTTCTTTTTCCAAAGCACACCAACTGGTCAATTCAGTACCCGGA
Organism: Mangrovibacter sp. MFB070; assembly: GCF_000705335.1. Lineage (NCBI taxonomy): Bacteria > Pseudomonadati > Pseudomonadota > Gammaproteobacteria > Enterobacterales > Enterobacteriaceae > Mangrovibacter > Mangrovibacter sp. MFB070. The sequence continues at coordinate 66,720 of NZ_JJMI01000010.1, read as the reverse complement.
TATATCTATCTGCTCGACCTTTATTTTTATAGTGCACTGAGTTTGACCATTCCTCTGCCTTCAGGGGCAGAGTCTTCTGCCATTGTTACTGCGCGGGAATATGCCGTAAAAATAACACAATGGGCACAACTCAACCCGGATTTATTCGCCGATAAAGCGGCTTTACTGGCTGCTGAGTTCGCGCGTATTGAGGGGCGTGAAGGCACTGCGCTCAGGCATTATGACGAGGCGATTAATCTCTCTTCCCGAAACGGTTACGTTCACATCACTGCACTGGCATACGAGTTAGCTGGGTATTGTGCCAAAAGCTGGCAGTTAGATGTTGCTGGTGACGCATATATAAAAGGTGCAGTCAGTAACTGGCGAAATTGGGGAGCACTGAGCAAGGTCTGCCAACTTGAACGGCGCTATTTACATTTGTCTGTGCAAAACCTCAGTAATGCAGGTACAACCATGCAATTCGAGGGTGAAGCGATTCGTGATTTAGAAAGTGTCGTCGCTGCTGTGCGTGCGTTAACAGAAGAGATAAACCTTGACCGCCTGATTCAGACTCTTATGCGCATACTGCTGGAAAGGTCGGGGGCACAGCGATGCATGTTAATACGTATCACAGATGGGAATCTTCCCGAGATTGAAGCACGGGCAGAAGCCAATGTTGATGGTGTAAAAGTGGTAATGGTGAAAGAGCAACCAGAACAAAGCGATTTACCGCTCTCTGTGTTATCTGCCGTGATTCGTACCGGGCAGGAAATTCGTACGGGTAAGCCGGAGGAATTTAGCCCGTTCAGCCATGATCCTTACCTGGTTTCTTCTGGCGCGGCAGTTATGTGTGTACCGATGTTCAAACAGGCAAAAATGGTGGGCGTTCTCTACCTGGAAAACCGGCTGATGCCCGATGTATTCACAGCTGAACAGTCACATATTGTAAAAACCCTTAGTGCCCAGGCTGCCGTATCAATAGAAACAGCCCGGTTATATGCAGAGTTGCTGGAAGAGAATATTCACAGGCGGCGAGTAGAGAAACAACTACGAGACAGCCAGACGTCGCTCATGCTTGGGGAAAAAATAAGCCATACAGGTACCTGGAGCTGGGAAGTCGAACAGGATCAGATGCATGTCTCTGATGAATATGTCCGCATACTTGGCTTGCCTCAGCAAGTAAGCATGTTCTCCATGGCTGATTTTATGACATTTGTTCATCCTGACGATCATAAAGTAATTAATGAACTGGTTCAGGACAGTGTTCGTAATGGTGTAAACATGCAGGCTGAGTTTCGTATATTCCGGCTTGACGGAGAATGCCGCTTTATTAAAGGTATTGGTGAACCAGTTGCTAACTGGCCGGAAACCAAAGAGTATTTTGGAACGATTTCCGACATCACGGTTCAACGGAGGGCTGAAGATGCTGCGCGCTTAGCTCATGCTGAACTGGCCAGAGTGTCACGGGCTACAACGGTTGGGCAACTTACGGCTTCAATTGCCCATGAGATCAATCAACCTCTGATGTCTATTGTCTCTCATGCGGGAGCAAGTTTACGCTGGCTGAAAAGAGAGCAAAGCCATATAAACAATGCCTGCTTTAGCCTTGAGGAAATTCTCAATGAAGGGAAACGGGCTGGCGATATTATCCGCGGCCTGCAGTCTTTAACGCGTAAACAGGAGTCGGTCTTCTCCAGAGGCAATTTGCATTCTATTGCCCGTGATATTCTTGCTCTGTCACGCGCCGAAATTGAAAGAAAGTGGATTGCTTTGCAGATAAAGCTGGAGGCCAGTTGTGCTGAAATATGGTGCGACTGTATTCAAATTCAGCAAGTACTGCTCAATCTGGTGGTTAATGCTATTGATGCTATGGGTAGCATCACGAACCGGCCGCTGGTACTGACGCTTGTAACATCCAATCCTGAACCCGGTATCATTTGCGTCGAAGTGCTGGATACAGGTGAAGGCATGGCAGATGAAGTAAAAGGCCGTATCTTTGAATCATTTTACACTACAAAACAAGAAGGTATGGGAATGGGGTTGGCTATTAGCAGCAGCATCATCAAAAAACACGGTGGTGAATTACACGGGGAAAATCGTTCAGGGGAAGGCAGTATTTTCTGGTTCACTCTGCCTGTATTACCTCCTGACGCTCCGGGTTAACTTCGGCGGGGACAGCGAATATTCAGTCGTTCAGCTGCACGTACCAGATCAGAAAAGGAGCGAACGTTCATTTTTTCCATTACCCGGCGTTTATGCACTTTTGCAGTGATTTCACTGATCCCCATTTCCGCAGCGATTTGTTTATTCAGTAGACCACTTATTGCCAGAATCATAGCCTCACTTTCTCGCGGTGTTAAAGACTGGTAACGGGTGGTCATTTCATAGTGTTCCTGTGACACCGTAAAGTTACTCACCGCCTGCTGTAACGCTTCGGAAACAACCTCAATCAGTTGGTCAGGGATGACGGGTTTGGTAAGAAACTCGCAAGCACCGGTTTTCATTGCGCGCACCGTAACTGGAATGGTTCCAAAACCGGTCAGAAAAATTGTTGGGATCGTAACCCCTCTCTCATTGAGTGTCTGAACTACGGTAAAACCATCTGCATCTGGCATATTAATATCCAAAATCAGGCAGCAAGGATCAGAACCTAACGAATGACTAAGAAATTCTTTGGCAGAGGGAAAAGCGATAACCTCATAATCTTCTGCCATCAGTAGATTGCTGAGAGCAGCTCTTACTGACTTATCATCATCAACAATATAAACCATCTGATTCATAAAGATTTCTTCTCAATCTGAATTTCGAGGAACGGCATGATAATGCTCAGCATTCAATGTACTACGAGAAGGTACAGCCCGGCATCGTGTGCAAAAGAGAATTAATTGTGAATATTGTAACAAAAAGCACCACAATGATAATCATTATTATTGGCTAATGTTGCAATATGGTGAGTGTTTTTCAGACTATTCACAGCTATTTTTATACTTATGACCGTTTTTTTGCGTTAAACACCACCTTGCCAGGCAAAGCCAGCGGAATGGCACATTCCAGCAGGGGACCAGCCTGGTGTTCACAATGGCGTTCAAGTACGGTGAACTCTGTCTGGTCGCTAACGGGCAGGGTAAGTAAAGAGTGAGTAAAAGCTGGGGTTGTAGCCATAAGGGCATCCTCTTTGGTGGTTATTACCTTTACACCACCGAGAGGTTCCAATCTCTGCTGGTGGTGAGCTGAGCAGGGTTGGAACTACCGGACACCAAAGAACCCGGCGAACCTTTCGGTTCCCCTGCCCAACTCACCATAATGAGGGCGAGCGAGCGCGACACAGAGTAACACGTAAAACGTGACTTGTGCTCTTTGGCAATTCGGGGTTCCAATCCCGGCACCTGATTATGCAGGTGCCGGGAAAAAATACTGTTTTTGCTGCTTTTGGGCAAGCAAACGCCTGCGGCCATGCTCGCAAAACTTGCTGAAATTACATGTAATTCAGGCCAGAAGGCCTGGCGGTGTTATGGAGAGACTGGCAGGCAGTAGTTTTTGGCTTCAGGCTCCAGTGGGTTGTCGACGGGCTTTGCGGTATCGCAGGCCAATACCAGGTTGTCACTTTTTGAATAGCCATCGAACACGCCACCTGCGCGGTAACCATCGTACAGGCTGAGCTCCCCTTCAGGTTGATCCAGTACCAAAGTCCAGTGAAGATACAAATCCTGTGGCCCAATGGGAATAAATACCTGCCAGTTGCCTTCCGGGTGCAGGGCAAAATGCCCGTTGGCATCGGTTTGCGACGAAACAATTTTCTTACCAAAATCAGTGACAGATACCGTGGCTCCGGCTAACGGTTTCCCGGCATGGCTTAGCGTGCCTTCAATTTGTGGGCTGGTATATTGGTGGTGCAGGCAGCCGCTCAGTAACAGTGGGCTGGCAATAATCAGCACGGCATACCTGAAGAGCAATATGGCGGTGGCGGGGGGCTTTTGCCCTTTCAGGACAGCGATTATCCCACTTTTAACGGCAGAGACTTTCTCGGCAACCGCGCGTTCAAGTGACTGCGCGGGGGAAGTAAACGGCCCTGCGGTGAAATGAAAAATACTGAGTATCAGCGCACAGGCACCCAACAACATGCCTGCATAACTCCATTTATTTTCTAAAAACGTATTCATCAACATCCTTGTAGAACTGGAAATATACTGGCGGCATCTGAATAGTGTATTCAGGTAATGAACCGGGCATCGCCAGCACTGTGTATGATAACTGCAATTATGGCCCGCAACGCCCTGAAAGGGAAGGTATCATCCGGGTAAGCCAGCCAGGCATAGTCTTATTTTTATTGAAAAATCCATAGGCAATTGCCCAAAAAGCCAGTTATATCGCTCACAGTTTTTATCCTGTGGTTAGGGAAAATAACAAATCTGAATAAAGAGTGATCCGCTGGGCATAATATTAAAATTAAGGTGTTATTTTATTGAAACTTCATTTCAATAATGGATTTATGTATGCATAACAAAATGGCGTTACCATTACTTGCTGTGTGTATGGCGGGTTCAGCTTACCTGCCTTCTTCTCTGGCTGCGCAACCTGCGGTACTTGCCTTAACATTCCCGGATAAAGTCTGTGATATTACCCAATATGGTGCTCAGGGGCAGCGCCTGCAAATTGCGTTAAATACAGAAGCGATTCAGAAAGCGATTGATGACTGTGCGCAGGCCGGGGGCGGTACAGTGCTGGTTCCCCGCGGAAATTACCTGACCAACCCGCTATTTTTGAAAAGTAATATCCAGTTAAAGCTAATGAAGGATGCAACGCTGGTTGCTTCTACAGAGACAGAGGCTTACCGGGCAAACCCACAGCAAAAGTATGCCGAAGCGGAGAATGGCTGGTTGCCGTTCATTAGTATTGCGGATGCTGAAAACGTGGCTATTACCGGTGAAGGCACTATCGACGGGCAGGGCGCAGTTTGGTGGGAACGCTGGCGTGAGAATATCCGTAAAACCGGGAAAAAAGGCAGCACAGATCGCCCAAGGCTTATCTATATTAAAAACGCCAGCCAGGTATTGATTGATGGCGTAACGCTGACTCACTCGCCCAGTTTCCATGTTGTGATGCGTTATTCCCATGATATCACCGTGAATGGTACGCATATTTTATCGCCATGGCATGCACCAAACACCGATGCCATTGACCCAATAAACAGCCGCAATATCCGGATCACTAACAATTACATTGATTGCAACGATGACCATATTGCGATCAAAGCAGAAAAACCGGATCCCCGCTTCCCGGATGGCGTGGTTGATAATATTTATATCGCGAATAATACCCTTAAACAGGGGCGTGGAATATCCATTGGTAGTGAAACTTCGGGCGGTGTTAATAATGTTCTGGTAGAAAATAATACCTTTGAAGGTTCAATGTACGGTATTCGTATTAAGAGCCCGCGCGGCAAAGGTGGCGAAGTAAAAAATGTCACTTACCGGAATACCCGTATGCATGATGTCGAAGTGCCTCTGGTGTTCTCTGCGTATTACAAAGCTGCGCCAATTGTGCAAACCGAAGTGGATGAAATGCTGAAAGCCGGGGGCTTTACCCTGGGCGAGCAGATTTACCCGCCAGATACTGACCCAAAGCAACCCTTTGATAAATACAAAACACCTCACTTCAGCAATATTACGGTGGAGAACCTGACTTCGACAGGGAACAGCCACGCAGCGGCGTATATTATTGGCACGCCGGAAGCCCCTTTAAGCGGTTTCCGCTTTGTGAATGTGAATATTACTGCAGACCAGGGCCTGCGAGTTCGTAATGCAGAGCTGGCGACATCCGGGTTAGTGCTTACCGTGAAAACTGGCCCCGCTATCAAACAGGATGCCGGTACCAAAATCACAGAGTAACGCCCTGACAGGCCGGGGTCAGTGGCGGGCGGTGTGTATCATGCCCATGCCCGCCACGGGGCTGGCTTCCGGTTATTCTGCAACCTGAGCCATACCCGCTTTATATGGGGGAAGTTACCCGTCTGTAGAGCGGCTTAATGCTTCCCAGTGGTCAATATCGTGCTGCATTTGTTGGAGCTTCTCCCGCACCAGTTGTACGGCATCACTGCCCAATAGCAGTGAAACCGGCGGCTCAGGGCTGTTAATTAACTGCAACATCGCGCTGGCGGCTTTTGCCGGGTCTCCAGGCTGGTGCCCACTGCGTTTTTCACGCGTTTCCCGTATTGGGTTAAAGCTTGCGTCGTAATCACTGATGGTGCGCGCAGAACGCACCATCGAACGCCCCGCCCAGTCAGTACGAAATGAACCGGGTTGAACCGCAGTCACGAAAATATTAAATGGCTTGAGCTCTTTACTCAGGGTTTCAGAAATCCCCTGCAGGGCAAATTTACTGCCACAGTAATAGCTGATGCCTGGCATGGTAATAAAACCGCCCATCGAAGTAATATTCAGAATACGCCCGGCCCGGCGCGCCCGGAAATAAGGCAGAAACGCTTTAATCACTGCGACAGCGCCAAAGACATTGACGTCAAACTGGTGGCGGGCTTCACTCAACGGTGATTCTTCCATCACGCCTTCATGCCCGTAACCGGCATTATTCACCAGCACATCAACCGCACCGATTTCCTGTTCAATAGTGGCGGCAAGTGTGTCAACGGCCGCGACATTGGTTACGTCCAGAATATGCCCAAAACTCTGGCCCGGGGCCAGGGCGTCAAATGCCTGTTTTGCCTGCTCAGTGCGTACTGTTCCCACCACACGGTGCCCGGCTTTAAGTGCTTCTTTGGCTAGTGCCTGCCCAAAGCCGCTACTCACACCGGTAATAAAAAGTAATTTTGCTGAGTTCATGGTTCGCTCCTGGTCAAAAGGGATACACAGGATAGAATTCAGAGCATCGCAGCGGTATCCCGGTTCCTCTGTAAGGTTTGCCTGTTCCTCTGACCTGGCTGGACACCAACAGCCATTGAATGAGATGCTGAATACCCGTCACGTTGCCAGGGTTCAGCTATGACCATGACTTCTGCACAAGTAAACCGCCAGATGGTGGCGCTGTTGGGCCAGTTAACGCCGCAGGAAGGCTACAACATCACGCCGCTGGGCGACGTGCGGTTTTTACGGTCCAACCGCCCGCTTTTGCGTACACCGGTGTTATATGAGCCAGGTATTGTGATTGTTGTCCAGGGCCGCAAGCGTGGTTTTCTGGGGCGGGATGTCTATTTATATGATTCCCGGCACTACCTGATGGTGTCCGTGCCAGTGCCTTTTACGATGGAAACCGATGCCAGTGCTGAAGAGCCGATGCTGGCGATTTATATGCGGCTGGACTTCCGCCTGGCGGCCGAGCTGATGCTGGCGCTTGATGGCCGGGGGAAAAGCCCGGCTGCTCCCCCGCGCAGTATGGTGTCCAGCCCCATGGACTCACAACTGAGCGCTTCGGTGTTACGTTTTCTGCAGGTGATGTCTTCCCCGCTGGATGCCGAAATTCTTGGCCCGGCGATGGTGAGAGAAATTTATTACCGGGTATTTACCGGCGCGCAGGGGGAAACGTTGCGCAGTGCACTGGGCATGCAGGGGCAGTTTGGTAAAGTGGCGAAAGCGTTACGCAAACTCCATGCGGAATATGCGTCGCGCCTGGATGTGGCGGCACTGGCGAAAGAAGCGGGTATGAGCCAGCCAACCTTTCACAGCCATTTTAAGACCGTAACAGATACCTCACCAATGCAGTACCTGAAATCAACCCGGTTGCACCAGGCCCGGCTGCTGATGCTGAGAAACAACCTGACGGCATCTGCTGCCTGTGCTCAAGTTGGGTATGAAAGCCTGTCACAATTCAGCCGCGAATTTAAACGCCTGTTTGGCCTGTCGCCCAGCCATGAGATAGCGCGGATGAAGCACAATTTTGCACTGCCGGCACCGGCCACGCCTTCGGTCTTTGTCTCTTCACATTAACCCCACAGGTTGCGTAAACTGAGGATCTCCGGTTTACCCGCGCGCCTTTTCTGAAAAGTGCTGAATGCTGTTTTTCGGGGCTGAAAATAACTCTGGTGATTAAGGATACTGCTGTTATGCGAACCCGGCCTTCTGCCCGGCTGTTAATTATCAACCCGGCCCATCAGGTTTTACTGTTTCGTTTCGAGCACAACGATGATGCCCTTGCAGGGCAGGGCTATTGGGCCACACCTGGCGGTGGTGTTGAAGATGGGGAGTCTTTTGCCCAGGCCGCAGTCAGGGAGTTGCGCGAAGAAACCGGCATAATACGGGACACCGTTGGTGAGCCGGTTGCACAAAGCGCTTTCGAAATGCTGTTACCCAGTGGGGAGCGTGTTCTGGCAAATGAACGCTTTTTTGTTATACGGGCAGGTAACAGCGAAATCAGCCATGAAGGCTGGAGCCACCACGAACAGCAAGTCATGAAACAACACCGCTGGTGGAGTATGCCGGCGCTGGCTGGCAGCCCGGAAATAATCTACCCGGCAGACATTATCCAAATCCTGTCTGGTGCCGGTGTGTTCCCCCCGTTGGGTACCCGGCAGGGGGATTAGCGAAAGTGCTGAACCAGCACGGCGCCAATAAATACGCCAAAAGCCCCTAGAATACCCGGCAGGTTTTGTGGGGCAGGAATGGGCAGTTTTAAAAAGGCGAAACTGCCCCCCATGATTAGCCCTGCTAACAGCGCCCAAAGGTTTTCCATCGTTATTCCCCCTGGCGGCGGTAAACAGCATTCAGGAAGGTGTCCAGTTGTGCCGCTATAAAACTGCGTGTTTTTGCATCCTGTAACTTCCCGTCCTGAATCTTCTCTGCGGCGGAAGTAATCACAATTTCTGGCAGGGCGACCAGCTCACACAGCATGGAAGAGAGTGTTTCCCGCAACTGGTATTGAGCCCGTACCCCGCCCAGCGCACTGGTAGATTGTGAAATAAAAAAGACCGGCTTGCCCATCATTGCACTGGCTCTTACCGGCCGGGAAAGCCAGTCGAGCGCATTCTTCAGCACGCCTGGAATACCGTGGTTATATTCCGATGTGACAATAATCACCGCATCGCACTGGCTTACGGCAGAGCGCGCATCGTGAATCAGCGCAGGCATTGCTTCCTGCTCAACATCCTGGTTGTAGTGGGGATATTCCCCAATCGGTAATGTGTGAACTTGCGTATTTGCAGGCAGGCATTCAATTGCACAGGCCAGTACGGCCTGGGAATGAGACTGCCGGCGTATGCCGCTGTGCAGGCAAATTATATTCAGTGGTTTCATCATTTATTTTTCCTTGTTAATTGAGTTAAGACTAAACTGATGCTGGTATTTTAAATAAATTTTTGCGTGGTTCTTTCGCTATTCAGCCAAAGTGATTTGCTAAACGGCCAGGTTGACATGACAACAGCGTTTTTCCCGATAAATGCGGCGTATATGAAGCACGCATCCGGTAACGAGGTGGCTTTCCACGCTCACCAGCAGGGGCAACTGACCATTGCGATTAAGGGCTCCGTCAGAATTCAGGCGGTGAACGGGTGGTGGCTTGCCATACCCGGTGCGGGTATTTGGGTACCGGCGGGCATCAGCCACCGGGCGCACTATACCGAATCTGCGGAACTGCTTAATTTGCGTTTCGATGCCCATGAGCAGGGCGTCCCGGAAAATGTGGCTTTGCTGATGGTTTCACCGCTACTGATGGCATTGGCGCACCAGGCGTATAAGCTTGGGCAGTCGCAGGCTGATCTGCCACAACTGGGCGTGGTGCGGCAACTGGTTGTGTACCAGCTGCGTGATAACCAGGCCTCTTCTGGCTTGTTTATTGCCGACGGCCAGGATAAACGCCTGCGGGTGGTGACGGCATTACTGAAAGATAACCCCGGGTGCAATAAAACTCTGGCTGAACTGGCCGATACAGCGCATTCAAGCCCACGGACACTGGCCCGGTTATTCGAAAAAGAAACACAACTGAATTTTACTGCCTGGCGGGAGCGGTTACGTATTCTCACAGCAATTGAGCGGTTGTTGATTGGGGTGCCCGCAACGGCAGTTGCCTTTGATATGGGGTTCCAAAGCGCCAGCAGTTTTTCTACTGCTTTTCGTAAGATTATGGGGGTACCGCCCGGGCAATATTTGCGCCAGGTGCAACGCAATAATAAAGCCCAGGGGTAGCCCTGGCACTGCCTTACCTGGTGCTTACAGGTCATTCAACTGCAAGCGCGTAATCAATTGCCTGCGGTTGGTTTCACTGTGTGTCATCGTGTTGCGTGCGCCAGCAGAAAGCGTTGTTGTCATAGTTACTAACATAATGCGGTGACTGAACGCTGAATAGTAGCATCGTTTTTGTCATCTTCCCGTGGTATAGATGGTTTTATATCGCTCAGACCACCTGCGCGGTGGCAGATAATCAGGGGAGAATAGGATGTCAGCCAAATCCAGTATTGCACTTATCGGCCCTGGCGCAATTGGCACCACTGTTGCGGCAGCACTCCATGAAGTGGGGCGCACACCCGTTATTTGTGGGCGTACTGCCCATGCACAACTCACTTTGCGTGCTGATGACGGGCAAGTTGTCGTACCTGGCCCGGTATTAACCAACCCTTCAGAGGTGAAACAGCCTTTCTCGCTGGTGTTTGTTGCGGTGAAAACCACGCAAATGGCTGCAACGGCGCCGTGGTTGTCTGCCCTGTGTGATGAAAACACGGTGGTTTGCGCTCTGCAAAATGGGGTTGAGCAGAAAACGCAGTTTGCTGAATATCTGCCCGGGGTGGTGGTGCTGCCATCGGTTGTGTGGTTCCCTGCTCAGCGTGAGCCTGATTACTCGGTCTGGTTGCGGGCAAAACCACGCCTGACACTGCCAGAAACACCGCACACGGCTGTAGTGCTGGCCGCACTGGAAGGGACGCGGTGCGAGGTGGATGTCGCGGCAGACTTCACCACTATTGCCTGGCGTAAATTGCTGCAGAATGCCGTTGCCGGTTTGATGGTGCTGTCTGGCCGCCGGGCGGGTATGTTCACCCGGCCCGATATCACCGCTCTGGCATATGCCTATTTGCGTGAGTGCCTGCAGGTGGCGCGTGCCGAAGGCGCACAGCTTAGCGATGAGGTACCGGCGGAAATAGTCGCGCGCTTTCAAAATGCCCCGGCTGATTTAGGCACCTCTATTCTGGCCGACCGGGTGGCCGGGCAAACTCTCGAATGGGATATCCGCAATGGCGTGATACAGCGTTATGGGCGGGTTCATGGTATCCCCACGCCGATAAGCGACGTGATTGTGCCGCTTCTGGCTGCAGGCAGCGACGGGCCGGGCTAATACAGCAAGTGTTGCCAGGGGAAGTAGATAACAACCAGGGAGAATAAGTATGGACAGGCACCCGTTACGCCGCATTATCAAGGCCTGCGACCAGGCAATTTCTGAACGTAATTTTGATGTGTTGATGAATTACTATGCCGATGACGCAACGCTGGTGATTAAGCCGGGTATGGTGGTTCAGGGTAAAGAAAAAATAAAGCAGGCGTTTATTGCGATTGCCGAACACTTTCATCACCAGTTGACGGTGGAGCAGGGCAATATACAGGTTATTGAAGGCGGTGGCGATGCTCTGGTAATTATGGAAACGGTGCTGCATTACCCGGATTCAGCGGGCAACACCGTCACCGAAAGCCGGCGCGCAACCTACGTTTTTCGCCAGTATGGGGCAGAAAACTGGCTATGTACCATTGATAATTCTTACGGTACGGCATTGTTGGGCTGATTTTGCCAGAGTCTGCCAGGTTACATTCGCGCCTGCCTGTATAAATAACAGGCAGGCGTCAGCCGCCAGTTTATGGCAACAAATTTTACTGCATCAGATTATTTTTTCAGGGAGAAAACCGCGGGCCTTGAGTGAGTTTCAGGTGGCAGGAAAAGGGCGTTACAGAATGGGCAAATCAGTGTTTTCTTTTTGTTTACCCGGGCTGCACTGTGCTCTGATTTTTTTGCACATTTTGGGCATTCGATGGCGACCAGGAAGGATTTTTGAGTGTCTTTCTTAATATTTTGCATAGATTTTCTTCTGTGATTAACTGCCTACAGCTTAACGTGTTTGGCCTGTTTAATCCCAGAACTTTATGCAGTTATCTGTTTTGCCTGGGAAACCGTCAATAAAATGTAAATAAAAAAATAACCCTTGTTATCCTGGAAGATGTATGAGTTAATCAGCACCGATTTGATACACAGAATCATTATAAGTCGTTCGAAAAGTTGTCCTCATTTCTAAAGTGTATTCCTGCGAGTACCCCTTCTTCTTGAGTCTTCTCTGTAACACGCCGATTGATATCTGTAATTAAATCATTTAAGTAAATGTTTAATTAATAAGGTAAAAAACATGTCTAACAAAATTATCGGCACCGTTAAATGGTTCAACGAAACTAAAGGTTTCGGTTTTATCTCTCCTGAAGATGGCAGCAAAGATGTATTCGTACACTTCTCCGCAATTCAGAGCAACAGCTTCCGTACTCTGGCTGAAGGCCAGAAAGTTGAGTTTTCAGTAGAAGATGGTCAGAAAGGCCCGTCTGCTGTAAACGTGGTAGCACTCTAAGGACATCATTCGTCCTGTATTGGGGCATCTCCGTTGCCCGCGCTGCCAGGGTTCGCAGTATCGTGTGTCATCTTTCGATGTTAAACACGGCAACCCGTTTGGTGCGAAATGCATTTTTTGCAAAGCGGATATGGTGTCTGGCTCAACTGTTTGTTCACTTATCAATAAAGTGAACGCAGCACAGGTCAATATTCACCAATAGCAAAAACCCGGTTCTGATACCGGGTTTTTTAATGCCTGCTATACCGCAATTCTGCGGGTTCCTGAGCTTTTTTTCTCTCTTCTGCTACAGCCTGATTAATGAAACTATCTCATTACTCTATTCGCGTATTGCGCCTTACTCTGCCTGCGTTTTTTCCCTAAGATCATCGCTATATTGCCCGTATCAGGCGGGTGAGTGTTTTTTACCAGTGAAAAGGCTGTGCTGTTTCACTGTTGCAGAGAGGTAGTGGTGTCCCGGGAAAACCTGAATGACCTTGTCGCTTTTGTCACTGTTGCCAGAGAGCATAGCTTTACCCGTGCCGCAGCGTTGCTGGGGGTGTCTCAATCGGCGCTGAGCCACAGTATGCGCAGCCTGGAAAGCCGGCTGGGGCTTCGGCTGCTAACCCGCACAACCCGCAGTGTTTCAACAACAGATGTGGGGCAGCGTTTGTTTGAATCACTCGCGCCGCGCTTTGAAGCGATCCGTGAAGATCTGGTGGCAATCAGCGATCTGCGCGATAAACCGATGGGTACAGTACGTATCACCGCTACCGATTACGCTATCAAATATATCCTCTGGCCAAAGCTTAAAACCCTGCTGCACCGCTACCCGGATATCAACCTTGAACTGGTGAATGAGTATGCGCTATCGGATATTGCCGCTCAGCGTTTTGACGCCGGTGTGCGCCTGGGGGAACAGGTGGCAAATGGTATGGTTTCGGTGCGTATCAGCCCGGATGTGCGTTTTGCTGTAGTTGGCTCACCCGGTTATTTTGCCGGGCGCACTATACCCAACACACCACAGGATCTGGTTCATCACCGCTGCATTAACCTGCGTTTAGCCACCCACGGCGGTTTGTATGCCTGGGAGTTCGCGCACCAGGGTCAGGAAATCAGTGTACGTGTGGAAGGGCAGGTGGTGTTCAATGATGCCTTTCAGTTAACAGAAGCGGCACTGGATGGTTTCGGGCTGGCGTATGTGCCTGAAGCATTAGTGGAAGAACATATTGTTTCCGGGCGTTTGCAGCGCGTATTGCTGGATTATTGCCCGGTGTGGAGTGGGCACCATTTGTATTACCCCAGCCGCCAGCAGTCTTCCCGGGCGCTGTCATTAGTGGTTGATGCGCTACGCGTGCAGGGAAAACCGGCCGGAATGAACGATACCCCGGCCAGTTAATTACGCGGGGTTATGCCGCGTGGCGTGATGCAAAAACGTCTTTAAATACCGGCAGGGCGGAGAAAATATTCGGCCAGCCGGCAACAAAGGCCAGTTGAGTCAGCACTTCTGAGGCCTGGGTTTCAGTCAGTCCGTTGTCCATGGCTTTATTCAGGTGGTAAGGCACTTGCGCCACCTGCCCCGCGGTAACCAGCGCACTCACGGTAACCAGACTACGGTCGCGCGGAGCAAGGCCCGGGCGCAGCCACAGGTTACGGAACAGGGCATCCGTGGTGTACTGCACTACACCCGGAGATACTTTGCCAAAGTTGGCCTCAACCATCGTGGCGCGTTTATTCTCGGTTGCTTCATCCAGTGGCAGGAACGCAACGTCTGCGCCCGGCAGGCTGGAGGTATCAATATGGCGTTGTTGAAAAACGTCACGAGTGACAACGGCGGCAGAAGACGCATTGGGCCAGCCTGCATAAAAGGCCAGGTGAGTGATAGTCTCTGAGATTTCCGTTGGCGTTACACCACTGTCCAGCGCCACATTCAGGTAATGGGGTAGCTCTGCGGTGTCTTTCCGGCTAATTAGCGCTGCCAGTGTTACCAGGCTGCGGTCGCGGTGCGATAACGCCGGGCGGTTCCATAAATCTTGAATAAATTTATCTGAATAAGCCGCCATTGCAGGTGCAACGTCAGCAACGGCTCGTTGGGTATTATCTGTCATAGGTAAAGAACTCCTGCTTGTGTCTTTTGGGGCACACCCCGCCAGGCCCAGCATGGCTATGCATAACATGGCTGTGACGGTTTTCATTGGGCGGCCACCGGGTTGTATTGTTCATCACTGACTTTTTCCAGCCACTCAACATTCTTGCCCGAGTCATCTATTTCCTGAATGGCGATATGCGCCATGCCGGTTTTGTCGGTAGCACCATGCCAGTGCTTCACTCCTGGCGGGCATGCCACAACATCGCCAGCATGCACCACTTTTCTCTCGCCACCCCATTCCTGAACCCAGCCAGTGCCAGATGTAATGACCAGTGTTTGCCCAAGCGGGTGGGTATGCCATGCCGAGCGTGCGCCTGGCTCAAAGGTGACTAAACCTGCACTGGCACGTTGCGGGGTTTTTGGTGAAGGAAATAACGGGTCTATCCAGGCCTTGCCTGTGAAGGTGGCTTCAGGGCCGGCAATATATGCCCGGCTACCACTCGATGAGATGGACATATGTGGCGATGTTTCTGCATGGGCAGATACGCCAGCGAACATAACAAGTGCAGCTACTGCAGAGGTAAAGCGGATCATCATACTCTCCTGTTATGAAAAGAACGTCAGTTCTGTTTGATTCGCGAAACGGGGTAACTTAATGATTCCCCATAATATTCTGACCAGCATGGAGGCTGTGCCAGTATTCTGATGGTGCTCGTTCACCAACGGATATGCAGAACAACCTTGTTCTTGCAGACACGTGTGTTTTTTATTCGCCAGCCAGTTCAAACCTGGCTGTATAAGAGGCCGGTTTAGCCGGTAGTTCGTCAGGGTTATCGAGCTGCCCTAATTTCACCAGTCCTGCTGCGTAACCATGGTTCTTATAGAACAGCGCCAGGTTTCCCCAGGGGGCGTAAACCATGATGTCGCCTTTGTGGGCCGCAGTACCCGCAGGGGAACCGTCTGTGGGCAGGCGAACAGGTAAGTCACTGATTTTCTCCTCCCCAGCGTAATCTTTTAGTGTCAGTGTGAGTGGCAGAAGTTTGGCAAATGCCTGCGCTGCTGGTGTTGTGTTGAGGGTGGCGGTAATCAGCTGGTTATTGGTAATAATGTGTAATTTCATGGTATCCCCTTGCAAGGCGGTGGATGCGCTGGCTGGCAGTGCTATGAACAGCCAGGACAGTAGCAGGTGGGAAATAGCCATGGTGGTTAACAGCCGCATTAAAACTCCTGCCTGGTGCCGGTTAACAATGAGCCATTGTAAACAGGGCAGGTTTATTTAATGAATAGCAGATATACGAATAGAATAATGAAGGAATTTCATGAATTGGCTTGCCTGCCCATGCAGGTTCACGTGGCTTGTCAGGCCACGTGGAGAACCCTTCCACAGCGGTGAATTACGCTTTCAGGTAACGCTGAATATCTACGTCATCTAACTGGCCTGGCTCCAGGTATTGCTCGGCATAGCGCTGATAAATACCGCTGGAGAGTAACAATTCAAACAGGTCTTTATCCAGGTGCTCATCTTTCACCATCATGTGCAAAATATTGATGGCTTCACTCAGTGTTTTGGCTTTTTTGTATGGCCTGTCTCCGGCAGTCAGTGCTTCAAAGACATCGGCAATAGCCAGTATGCGGGCTTCCAGTGACAACTTCTCCGCCGTCAGTTTTTTCGGGTAACCTGTGCCTTTTAATGTTTCATGGTGGCCGCCAGCAATTTCAGGGATCCGCGCCAACTCTTTAGGGAAAGGTAACGATTCCAGCATCCGTATTGTGGCGATGATATGTTCGTTAATCCGGTAGCGGTCTGCTTCTGTCAGCGTGCCTTTCTGAATCGACAGGTTATGGATCTCCCCGAGGTTGGCCTGCATCGGGGGCGCGGTCATTTTCATGTCGTTGCTCAGTAAAATGGCCGGGTCTTTTATCCAGGGAAAGAGGTGTTCTGGTTTATCGTCCAGCAGTTTTTCTTCAGCGGGCAGTGGCTTTTCAGCTATGTGCGCCAGGCGTTTTGACTCCTCTGGTGACAGGCCTTCCCGGTCGCTGAAGTGGCGGGTCCAGGGTTGCGCGCCAATTTCACGAATGCGGGTGATTTTATCGTCACTCATAAATTCTGAACCGATATTACTCTGGGCGATAAACGCAAAGTCGTCCGTCAGTTGTTGTTGCCGGGCCTGCCGGGCAGCCTGTAAAGCGTCTTCTGGCTCGCCCGCCGCTTTGCCCTGCCAGTAGCGGATCTCTGCATCGCGCCATAACACTTCAAACCGGGTACGAATTTCATGAATGCGGTTGAAGATAGTTTCCAGCTTACTGCCTTTATCAATGATGTGTTCGGGGGAGGTCACTTTCCCGCAGTCATGTAACCACGCGGCGATTCTGAATTCACGCCACTGGTCTTCATTGGCAAAGTGAAACTGCCGGAAGGCCGGGAGCTGGCTTTTATCGGCGGATTCAGCCAGCATCATGGCGATAACCGGCACCCGCGCGCAGTGGCCCCCGGTGTAGGGGGATTTCTGGTCAATGGCTTTGGCAATTAACTGAATAAAGGCATCCATCAGCGCCCGTTGGTTGGCGTGATAGGCTTCCAGAGAGAGCGCCATGTTGTAAATCGAGTCAGATAAATGGTGCAGTTCATTAATGCGGCTCGGTACCGGGCGTACATCGCGAAATTGCCGCTGGCGAATTTTTTTATTTTCCAGAGACAGCAGGCGTACCGGAGTGACAATCATACTTGCCAGGTACAGTATTGCTGGCGCCAACAAAGCAAGGCACAGCAACGTGATTGCCAGGGACAGGTACACTTTTTTCATGTAAGGGCCGAGCAGCACGTCTGTTGGCACCATAATACCGAGGTAGTGATTCTGCCCGGCATTCGATACAACGGGCTGTACAAACAGCGTATAGCGGCTGCCATCGATAACCACGTCTTGTGATACTGCCGTGTGGGTATTGTTTGCCTGTGCGGCAAGGCTCACAAACGCAGGTGAGGGCACAATACCGGCAACCAGAGTGCGTTGCATTGCCGAAGAGGGGCTGTCGGTCAGCCAGCGTTTTGCCAGTGTGTTTTTTTCTTCCGGAGTAAGAGACTGAATGGCTTTATTCAGTACATCACGTAATAGCGGTTTATCGGCGCTTACCAGCATCGACAACGCGGAACTGTTGCTGCCAGAAAATAATGGCACCGGGTTATGAATTTTCAGCCCCGGAATGCTGTACAGCCCGGTAAGATAACGGGCGACATCCCGGGTTTCCAGTGCCGCATCGGCCTGCCCGTCGGCGACAGCCTGTAAGGCAGCCAGTGAATCTTCCACGCTCATCAGCTTAATTTGGGGAAAGTGAGTGAGCACCTCTTCTGCCAGCGACCAGCCCGCAGGTATAGCCAGCGTCCTGCCCTGTAACCGCGGCAGTGTATTAAGCTGCCGGGCATTGACCCGGGTAATTAATGCCGGTGGTGCTGTCTGCCAGGATTGGGTAAACAACCCCCATTCTGTTCGTTGGGGTGTCTGGAAAATAGCAGGAATCACATCCAACTTGCCCTTTTGGAACATCATAGTCAGAGTGTTCCAGTCAAAACCGTTTATATATTCAAGCTTTAACCCGGTTTTTGCCGCCAGCATGTTCATCAGGTCAATAGCATAGCCCTGAGGTGTGCCGCTCCAGGAAAAGTCATAAGGTGCCCAGTCAAGCTCATTAGCTACGCGTACTGTGCCCATTTGGGCTACTGCCTGAGTCTCTTCAGACGTAAGGGGAATGGGGCTGGCCTGCTCTGCTGTGTGCCCGGGTTGCAGGCTTAGTGATTGCGCAGAGACATTACCATCACTGTCAAAAATAAAGGTTTCACTGTGTTTAAATAAGCGGTTGTTTTGCAGAAAGACCGATAACGTATCCAGTGAAATATCGACAGCCAGGACATTTTGGCTGGTACCTATACGCCGGGCAAACGTCACTCCGGAAGATTGCGTAGTATGAAATACATAAGGCTCAGTTTTTATTGTGGTGCCGCTTGCCATGGCATTGAGATACCAGGGCCGGGAATTTGCGACATACTGGCTGGTGCTTTGTTTCTGGTGAGTTAATGTGAAAGCATCGTCATAAAAACTGGATTGTTGCTGCCCGCCTGCAGGCGTATTGCGGATATTGACTATCAGCCAGCGGTCCTTTGCCGTTGCCCCTAATACAGTGCGTAAATTCTTACTGCTATTGAGATTAATTAATTCATAGAAATCGCCATTGCCATAGCCAATATAAATGGCATAAACCTGCGGGTGCTGGCGTATTGCCTGGGCCATGGCTGGTGTGATGGGGCGCAGAGGTTGGGATGTGTCTTGCTTTTCCAGACCCGGAAATTGTGCAAACAGCGTGGTCAGGCCGCTGGTTTCGCTGTCCAGTGAATGTATTTTATCACTGACATTAAGTGCAGTATGGGTAAATAAAGTCCGGGCGGCATCCTTGGCAAACGACTGGGCGAAATAAAACTGCATTGCCAGGGCAACAGCAATAATTAACAGCGATAACGCAACAAAAATAGTGACAACTGTTAGCTTCATGCTGAATTTGGCATGACGAAGTTTTTCAAGCATAGTCCGTAGCCTTCTTGCGCATTGTTTTATCCATTTTCATTTCGTGCATTCAGCCCGGCAGACAGCATGGCTAATACACCCATGATATTGGGTAGTTAATTGTGCTGAGGGGAACGCGCCGTGGTAACTGGCTGTTTATTACCAGCTCACTATTTAACTGTAGATGAGTTCAGCGCGGATACCATCACGCATATGGGTGATGTAGCAAAAAAAGCCTTGTGACTCAGCGGGTAGTCAATTACAACGCGGGAAATGCAGAAGGGAATAACTCTGCCCCGCAGTGCAGGGCAAAGCTGTGGTGACCGGTTTTATGAGGTGGCGTAACCGCCTGCCACAAACCAGGTAATAAAAACGACAGCCACGAAAAAAATAGCAATCGGGAAGAGTATCCCAATTTTCATACCGATATCTCCCCGTAAATGAAGTCAGTGTGGTAACGGCCATTTATTGTTAAATGACAGTTACATTCTACCAGAATAAATTGCGCATATCAGGATGGCAATCATCTACATTGGGTAGTGTGTTGGGTGGCGTGCCAGTTGCTCTCAAAAACCTGCTAAAACAGCACCGTTGGTTGCTATTGGTGAGCTTGCATCACGCGTTAAAAAAACGCAGAAGCTGACTGAAACTGAATTTGTACTCGATATCTGCATAGAAAGTGGTCTTATTACCCGCTTTCGTATGTCTGAGGATAGCCACGCGGTCTCCGGGGCATGTCTTTAATAAGGGATGCTTATTCCGTTGGTGGCACACCCGGCGAACCATTACCCGGGTGCGCAACACAATCAGGCCCAGCGCTTAATGATGATGGATGTGTTGATACCACCGAAGGCAAAGTTATTGCTCTGCAGGTACTCACAATCAATGTGACGTGCTTCGCCAATAATGTAATCAAGCTCACCGCACTGTTCATCTGGCTGGTGCAGGTTAATGGTTGGCGCAAACCACCCTTCCCGCATCATTGCAAGGCTCATCCAGGCCTCCAGCGCACCACATGCGCCAAGAGTGTGCCCAAAATAACTTTTCAACGATGAAATCGGCGTTTTATTACCAAAGATTGCCGCGGTGGCCTGGCTTTCAGCTATATCCCCACGGTCTGTGGCTGTGCCGTGTGCAGAAATATAGCCAATATCGCTGGTAGATAATCCGGCAATATTTAATGCCTTTTCCATACACACTTGCATGGTGGCTTTCTGCGGTTGAGTGATATGTGCCGCATCGCAGTTGGTGGCAAACCCAACAATTTCACCATAAATGGTGGCACCGCGGGCTTTGGCGTGTTCCAGTTCTTCGAGAATCAACGACCCGGCACCTTCACCAATGACCAGCCCGTCGCGGTTTTGGTCAAATGGGGAAGGGGTGGTATGCGGCGCGTCATTGCGCTGGCTGGTGGCGAATAACGTATCAAAGACCGCGGCTTCAGATGGGCACAACTCTTCAGCACCACCGGCCACCATAACGGTCTGGTACCCGTGGCGAATAGCTTCCCAGGCATATCCAATGGCCTGGCTGCCCGATGTACAGGCACTGGAGGTGGGAATGACGCGCCCGCGCAGGCCAAAAAATAACCCCGTATTCACGGCGGTGGTGTGTGGCATCATCTGCACATAGGTGGTGCCGGTAATATTATTGGTGTGCTTTTCTGTGAGCATGGTGGCGAACTCACTCACCGGCCCGGTGCTCCCGGTAGATGAGCCGTAAGCGATGCCGGTTTCCCCACTGGTGAGTACCGGGTCATCAACCAGCCCGGCTTCAGTCAGTGCCAGTTCAGTAGCGCGGGTAGAGAGCAGTGAAACCCGCCCCATGGCGCGAATGCGTTTACGTGTGTAATGGTCTGGCAGCGTGAAATCATCGATTGGCGCACCCAGTAAGGTATGCAGCCCGTCGTAAACTTGCCATTCCGGCATTTTACGTACTGCATTTTTGCCTGCCAGTAAGCGGCTGGCAACGCTTGCCCAACTTTCCCCAAACGCGGTTACTCCACCCATGCCAGTAATGACAACACGTCTTGTCATAACATACCTCCGTTTATAGAAATCACCTGGCGAGTGACATAACCAGCGATATCAGACATTAAATAACTGGCCAGCCCGGCAACCTCTTCGGCTTGCCCCACTCGTTTCATGGGGATCATGGACATGGCTTCTTTCATGGCGGCTTCTTCAAGTGCGACCATTCCCGTATCAATCAAACCGGGAGCAATGCAGTTGACAGTGATTTTGCGTTTTGCCAGCTCAATGGCGAGGGCTTTGGTCGCGCCAATAATACCTGCTTTTGCGGCGCTGTAATTCACTTGCCCACGGTTGCCCATCACCCCGGAAACTGAAGACAGCGTAATGATCCTTCCGCCCTGGCGGGCACTGATCATAGGCATAATGCAGGGGTGGATAACATTGTAAAAGCTATCCAGATTGGTATGGATAACACTGTCCCAGTCGTCATCGCTCAGGGCGGGAAACGCGCCATCCCGCGTGATCCCGGCATTACTCACCACCCCGTACCAGGCACCGTGAGACTCAATATCCTGTTCAATGATTTCCTGGCATTGCTGGCGGTTGGCAACGTCAAAACATAAAAGCCGCCCCTGGCCGCCAGCCTGTTCAATGGCATCCAGCGTGGCACGCGCGCCAGAGGCATCGCTGTGATAATGCACTCCAACAATAAAACCATCTGCCGCCAGTTGCCGGGCAATGGCCTGGCCTATGCCTTTACTGGCACCAGTGACAAGCACGGAACGTTTCATGGCGTATTTCCCTGTTGAAAAAGTGAAGCTAATTCCTCGCTATCGGGCTGGAAAGTATTAATGCGCCCGGTAGCCAGGTTTTGATTAAGGTGGCGGATAGTGCATTCAAAACTGCCGAAGCGGGCATCCTGCATCAGCAGGCTGACATGGATATCCAGTATCACATCAGCCGGGAATTCACCTGCCGGGCAGGTATATTCGCGAGCGCCCAGCACCATACCCAGCGCAATGCTTTGTTGGCCACGTTGCCGGTGGTGCCAGCCAGACCAGACCCCAACGGTTTGTGCCATCAGCTCCAGCCCGTACCAACCCGGCAGGGTGTGTGTCTCAGTCAGAAAAGGCGCTAAAACCCCTGCCGAATGAATAGCGACCCGGCAATCGGCACTGTTATCGGTCACGCTGACCACTTCATCCAACAGCATCATGGGGGATTCATGCGGCAGATAGTTGCCGGGTGGCTGGTAGCTGTTCATGAGGTTCTCCCTAAAATGATACTGGCGTTGTTTCCTCCGAAGGCGAAAGAGTTCGACAGGATGATGGGGCGTACCAGAGGCTGTGACTGCCGCAGAATGCCACAGGGCGGTAATTCCGGGTCGAGTGGCGATAGCGTAAAGTTCTGGGCTGGTAAAGGCAGCCCCTGGCGCAAAATCAGGGCGCTCAGTGCTGCTTCAGTAATGCCTGCCGCTCCCAGCGTATGGCCGGTCAGGTGTTTGGTGGAGCTGCAGGGTATTTTGTCGCCAAATAAATCATGTACTACCCGCGATTCTATCTGGTCGTTAAGACGGGTGGCGGTACCGTGCAGGTTGATATAGCCAATCTCATTTGCAGACAGCCCGGCATTATCCAGTGCCTGTTGGATTGCCTGAATCGCACCTTTTCCTTCCGGGTGCGGCGCGGAAATATGCCAGGCATCGCTGGATTCTCCCACCCCCAGTAATGCCAGGTCCTGTGGCGTTTTGGTCAGCACCATCAGTGCCGCACCTTCACCAATGGTGATGCCGCTCCGGTCACGGCTGAATGGCTGGCACAGCGTTGGTGAGAGCGATTCAAGGCTATTGAACCCGTTAACTGGCATACGGCTCAGCGTGTCAGCACCACCAACAATAGCAATATCGGCAAGGCCTGCAGCAAGCAGGCGTTGCCCGCTGATAATAGCCCGAGCGCTGGACGAACAGGCGGTGGAAAGCGTAAATGCCGGGCCTGTGGTCCCAAGCCATTTACTGAGAAAGCGCGAAGGGTCACCCAGCTCTTGTTGTGGGTAACGCCAGTGCTCGCTGGGCTGGCCTGTGCGGCTCAGGCGCACATGCTGGTCACCTTCATCCAGCCCGGATGTGCTGGTACCCATCACAATAGCAATTCGTTCCAGTCCGTATTGTGCTATAGCCTGGTCAACGGTGGGCTGGATTTGCGCCAGTGCCGCCAGCAGCAACTGGTTGTTGCGGGTGTTATGCGCATGGAAAGTATCGGGAATGACTGGCAGCTCACCGTCCACTCCGCCCAGCACCGCCTGCGGGTGGCCGGACAACCACCCGTCACGTGGGCGCATGCCGGGGGATTTACCCAGCACCAGGTGTTGTGCCACCTCGGCTGCGGTATTCCCCAGTGCATTAATCACACCGATGGCAGAAATATAAATCATATCAGTCGCCCAGGTATTGAATGGTGATGTGGTATTTAAACGCGTGTTGCTCAATGCTTATTGGCTCACGGCGGCCTTTGCGTTGTATATAGGTAATATCGGTGATTAATGCCCCTTTAGCGTTACGCAGTTCGCGTTTATCGCCACTGTCCTGCAGTGTCCAGCCGCGGGGTAATTGTGGTTGCCATGCACTGAGCGGCCAGTGGCTGAGCATAACATCTGCCAGTACCTGGCTTGCCGGCGGCAATTGTGGAACCACTATCGACTGTTCGGTATGCAACCCTGTTTTGTCATAGGTCACTAAAAATAAACGAATACCAATAGATGACAGCCCTGCCAGCGCGATTTTTTTATCGTCAGCATTCAGCATCACCAACAGTGACTGAGTTTTCCCGTTAAAAGACCCGGTGAGCAATTGTTGGGAATTAACTGCCGGAGAAATACCCGGCGCAGGTAGCGTGATACGGGTACCTGGCTCCAGCCAGGCCTGAGGACGGCCGGCAACACTTGCGTTATTGTGGTAGCCGCACCCGCTGATTAACGTGGTGGCAAGGCACAAGAAGGTAGAGAACAACACACGTTTAATCATTTCACTTTTCTCTTTTTATTGGGCATGGCAAGTGGAGAGAGCAGCCATGCTGAGAAAATGCCACTGACCAGGACAATACCAAAGCTGCTGATGGCCTGCGTCGTGCTGAAAACCAGCATGCCGAGGGTTAATAATGTTGTCAGCATTGCCAGCGTGATTGCCAGCAATGAGGTTACCGGGGTGCCGCGCGGGTTACTGAAAAACAGGGTGTAGTTAATCCCAATCCCCAGAACCAGGACCAGGGCCAGTAATGAAAACAGGTTTACGGCATGCTGGCTGAACGCCAGTGCGGCCAGTCCACAGCCTAACGACAGCACCGACGGAACCAGGGTGACCAGGCCTTTACGTAACCCCAGGCGGAGTATCGCACCGGCTGCAATGACTGCCAGCGCCACCAGTAATAAGCGGGTAAGCACCGTACGGTAATGGGAAAATAGCGTATCGAAAGCCACTTTACGGTCAACCCAGCTCACACCGGGTAATTGCTGTGCAATGCCTGCCATAACCACACTCGTTTGGGCATCCACCCCGTCTACCGGTACCAGAACACCACTGGTTCCGTCAGGAAGCGTCATCCACATCAGCCGCCAGCCTTCACTTGCCGGGCTCGCCAGCCATTGAGGCACGGTAACCGGCATGGGCGTTAAATCCGGCGTGAACGGCGTGATACCCGCCTGGCTCAGCGCTTTTTCTACCGCGGGTGCCGCCTGTTGCAGCAGCGCTAAATCTGCTGTTTGGCGCTTTAATGAATTCAGGCCGACAGTGCGATACTGGTGAATAACCCCTTGTTGCCGGGCTTTATCCAGTTCGGGCTTCAGGGCTTCCAGGCGTTCCAGTGTTTGTTGGGCATTTTTGCCATAAACCACAAACCACTTTTGTTCGAGACTTTGCCCGGTTAGCCGGGTAATGATTTTTTCCTGAGTGAGTAATGACTGTGGCAGCGCCTGGAGTTGCGTGATGTCATCATCGATGCGCACCTGGCTGAGGCCCACCAGACACAGGCAAAACAGCCCGCAAGGCAGCCCAATGCGCAGTATGTTGTTGCGCCGCCATGCAGCCAGCCAGCGTAGCAACAACGCCATCGCAGGCACCGGGCGAACAGGCAGCCGCTGGCTTAACCACGGGTGCCAGAACAGAACTGTCAGGCAGGATGCACTTAAACCAGCAGCTGCAAACACCGCCATTTGGCGTATTCCTGGGAATGGCGTGAGCATCATCAGCAGGTATGCGGCAATGGTGGTCAATAATGCCAGCAGCAGGGCATTACGCACTTTGGCCAGACTTTCCCATGGGGTTACGGCTTCGCCATGCACCATGCGCTCAGTTAAATAATAGAGCGAGTAATCAGCTGAAATCCCAATAATGCTCATGCTCATTACCAGCGTCATCAGGTGTAACTCACCAAAGATAAGCAGGGTCAGCAGTGTGCCGGCCAACGCACCCATGGCAATGGAGAGCAGGCATAACAGTAATGGGCGTAGTGATCGGAAAGTGGCAAAAATCAGCAGTAACACACCAATAATGGTCACCGTGCCCAGAGAGGACATATCCCGTTTGGCTTGCTGGCTGGCGTAATCACTGTAAAAGACGGTGCCCCGGGAGAGCAGCCGGGCATCGGGGTAAGCGGCTTTCAACTGTTGTTCCAGTGCCGCCAGCGTGGTGACAAGCTGATGGTTCTGGTGCATATCAAAAGCGTGGCCTGCCAGTTCGCCATGTAGTAAATACCAGTAACGCCCCTGGTCATCCTGGGTAACCAGCCAGCCGTCCATCAGGCGGAGTTTCTGGCCGCTTTGCGCTTGTGCTAACTGCGCGCCACGCATCAGCATTAGTGGGTCGTTATGCAACTCTTTGGCACTGACCCCGGAAAATGCCGAGTAAAGCTGTGCCAGTACCCACTGCGCCTGCGCACTGCCACCCTGCTCAAGGCGTTGCCTTGTTGCACTGTCAATCAACCCATTGCGGTGTTGCCAGTAAAAAGCCCCCCAGGCCTGCTGGCTGGCAGCGTCCATTGGGCCTTTTACATCACTGAATAACGGATTGTGTTGCAGCGCATTCAGCCAGAACCGGGCGGCCTGAGGCTGCGCTTCTTTGCCCGGGCTTACCAGCCACACCAGTTGCTTATCCAGGCGCGTGACAAATGCATCATTCAGTGCTGGTGGCATGTTGCCGGTGGCCTGTTCTGGCAGCATCGCCAGCACGCTGCTGTTTATTTTGGCTCCCGGCAGAATGCAGAGTAATACCGCCAGCATGGCGAGGCACAACGCCCCCCACAAGTAAGCCGGGGCGCGGGAATTAGTGTTCGTCAAAACGTTTACGCTCTTCATCGGTTAATGTTGCGGGCGTTAAACGGTGGTCAGAAAGCACAATCCGGGTCTGGTCGCCTTGCTTGTCGTAGAGTTGGATACTGTCAAGCCAGGTCTGCCCGGCCAGGTCAATTGAGGTGAAAATTTTATCCAGCGGTGTAGTGATGGGTTGCAAGCGTAATGACCATCGCCCCTGGCCTTTATCCTGAAAATCAAGGCGGAAGTTTTGTTCCAGTACGCTTCTGTCGGCCTGAAACAGTGCGCGCAACAAATGGTTGAACTGAAACATTTGCGGGTTATTTTCAGCCGTAACCACTTGTGGTGGCTGCCCGTTAATGATTTGCACCATACGGGTATTGTTCAGCATCAGTAACATAGAAAAGGGCGATTTTTGGTCCCATAACAACCCCTGGTCACGGGCAATCAGCATGTCACCCTGAGATAACAACGGCTGTGGCATATCTTTGATGGTACGGGTTTGCTGAAAATGCGCACGGATAACCGGCGTTTGCGTGAAACGCTGTTGTAGCTCATCCAGCGTAATGGCACAGGCAAAATGGCTGAACAGAATGAAGACGAGTGCCCAGTATTTCATTGCGTAACTCCCATACGTTCAAACAGCACCGGCGGGCTGATAAAACACATTTCCCGGCTGGCTTCTTCTACGGCAACCTGAATGGTATAGCCCGTGGTGGTGCGCTTCCCTGATGCATCATCAAAGATTTGGTAGTCGATGCGCAGGCGGTTTTCGTATTCGGTTACCTGGGCCCGCACGCGAATTTTTTGCTCGAAAGTCAGTGCATCGCGGTATTTCACCCGGGTATCAACCACGGGCCAGACATAACCGGACTCCTTCATTTGCCGGTAACCATAATTGAACTGGTTGAGTAACGCTTCCCGGGCAATTTCGAAATACCGAAAATAGTTTCCGTGCCACACCACACCCATCATATCGACATCATGAAAAGGAATGGTCAGCGTGACTTCCGTGGTGAAACGTGGGTTGTTTAACACCTGTTACTCCTTATCGTCGGCGTCAGGCAGGCGCCAGAAATCAAAAAAGTTGAACCAGTCCAGTGGCGACAGGAGGGCGTAATGCTCCAGCCGCTCAGCGTAACGGTCAATTGCCTGCTGTAATGCCTGCTGGCGGTTGCCCCGGGGGAGCAATAGCGGGTTGGCGAATGGTTCACAGTGGATGCACAGTTGCCCGTGTTGCGACAGGGCAAACAGCAGGAAAACCGGGCAGCGCATAATGGCAGCCAGAATAAATGGCCCTTGCGGAAATGGTGCCGGATGCCCCATAAAGTTGCTCCAGGTGACCCGCCAGTCGCCACGTTGTGGGTTAACGGCCAGGCGGTCACCAACAATGGCAACCCACTCACCCTGGTCGAGTTTTTCTTTGAGCAGCATGGCGGTTTCTGGCCCGATATCATTGACCGGAATCAGGTTCAGCCCCGCCTGAGGCGCCATCTCTTCCATGATTTGTTTAAACCGCTGTGCATTTTCATGGAAGACCAGGGCATTGATGGTTTTGTCACCCTGCAACTGAGCCAGTGCCCGGCAGACTTCAACATCGCCCAAATGGGAGGCCAGTAATAATTTGCCCTGAGGTGAGGTTAAGTCCAGGTGTTCCTGCGCGCCGGGGGCGAACTGAATCTGTTTACCTGGCTGCAATTCACCTCGCCAACTGGCAATTTTATCCAGCATGGACTGGCTGAAGCGCAAAAAGTGAAAATAACTGTTAAGGCGCGGCGGCTCCGGGCGTTGTTGTTCCGCCAGGCGTGTTCTTACCCGGCTCAGCCACTGCTGCGATGCAGCACGCGCCCGGCGTGCCAGCAGCCAGTAAACCGCGACCACCGGCCACAGCAAAACCGAGAACGCGTTGCGCCCAAGGTACTGCCAAACCTTCAGCATGATACGCATTCCCCACAGCCCACTCACTTCCTGTTGTTTTGCCCAGTGCTGGGTGCGGCGCTGGCGCAGCAAAAGGGCAGGAAAGCGTGGCAACATGCCAAAGAACAGGCGCGTGTGCATGCACGAGATACGCACATTGTCTTTAAACGCGTCAAAATGGGATAACCCATCTTCCGGGTAGGTCACGCGGGTTGGGACAAAATGGCTGTTGTGGCCTTGCCAGTAGAGGCGAACCATCACTTCTGTATCAAAGTCCATCCGTTTGCCTAACGTCACCTGGTTTGCCAGGCGTAACGTTGGGACAATTGGGTAAACGCGGAACCCGCACATGCTGTCTTTCAGTTGCAGCGACAGGGTTTCTATCCAAACCCATACGTGGGTTATCCAGCGGCCATATAGCCGAGAACGGGGAATGGAGTTGTCATAAATGGGCGTTCCGGAAATCAGGTCGCCCGGATATTGCTGCGCCAGCGCCAGCAGTGCAGGAATATCTTCAATGGCGTGCTGGCCATCGGCATCGACTTGTACCGCGTGGGTAAAACCTTGTTGTGCCGCCACAGTTAAGCCGTGGATCACGGCCGCGCCTTTGCCTGCGTTTTGTGGCATGCGAATCAGTTGCACATGGCTATTGTCGTTCGCCAGCGATTCCAGTTGGCTCTGTGTGGCAGAATCACTTCCGTCGTCCACAATAAAACAGGGCAGAGCGAAAGGAGCCAGACGTGACAATACTCCCGGCATCATTGCGCCATGGTTATAGCAAGGAATGACAACGCAGGGTGAGAAGTCTAACGGCATAGTTTTATCTTCCCACTACTGGCTGCATGGCGTTCATCACCATCATGGCGGTGATAACTGAACGTAAGCATTTGCTTTTCAGGAAGCCAGCAAATAGCCAGGGTGACAATGTTGCCAGGTAGCAGTGGCGACTGGAATTTCACATTTTGAATGCTGAGAAAACGAAAGCCAGGAGCCAGTTCTGTTATGGCGTAATGCATCACCCAGTCAAGTTGGGCCACGCCTGGCAATAAAGGTTGTATGGCAAAATGCCCGCGAAACCAAAACAGTTCAGGGTCAAGGGCCAGCACAAACTCTTTCTCATTGGGCTGTACAGCCGTGCGTGCAATTTCACGAGGTTTCATGGAATAGCTCCTGCAACTGCCCGTAGACACGTTTATTCATGCTGTTGACCGGAATTTCTTGAATCACTCGCCAGTAACGCGGTATGGCAACCGGTTCAAGCCATGGCAATAAAGCCTGCCGCCAGGCGAATTCCAGCGTTTTTTTATTGGATGAACACCATAACGAACCATGTTCTTCATCCAGCACCAGCAAGGCTCCAATGCCCTGGCGGCCACCCCGGGATACCGGGATTACAGCGGCATCTTTCACACCATCCAGTTCCAGCAGGCGCTGCTCAACCTCGGTTAATGAAACCCGTTTCTCTTCGATTTTCACTACCCGGCCCCGCCGCCCGGATAACTGGAAACTGCCGTCATCATTGAGTGCCAGCATATCGTCCAGTATCAGTCCTGACGGGTTATCAATCAGTGGAGAGTGGGCAATGTATTTTTCAGCCTGATGAGCAAAATAAACACCCGGGAAGGGAACCCATGCTTGTTGGTCCTGCTCTCTGTGCCGCCACGCTAAAATCCCGGTTTCCGTACTGCCATAGATTTCATCGACAGTTTGACCCAGCCAGTCGCGGGTATATTGCACATCATGCCAGGGCAGCATGCCGCCAGCGGAAAACGTCATTGCCACTTGTGGTGCGGGCAACTGGTTATCCAGGCGTTTAAGAAATGCCGGGCTACTGATAAATACATAACGGTACTGCGGGTTTAACGCCGTCAGTTGCTCTGCGTAATACAGCATGGCTGCATGGAGTGGCAGGCCTAACGCCATGGGCAGAACAATACGAAAGGTGAGGCCGTATAAATGCTGAGGAACCACCGATGCAACAACCCGGCAATCTGTCATCTGTGGCGCGAACCGGGCCGCAAGGATACGGGCTTCCTGGTCCAGTGTGGCAATACGCTTCACAACCCGTTTCGGTTGCCCGGTTGAGCCTGAGGTAAACAGCTCGAGAAACTGGTCATCATCAATAATGGGAAGTGGTGGTTGCTGTGTAATCGTTGCTTCACCAGACGAGGAGACAACCAGCAAGTTTTCAGGCCATGACAGGGGTTTGTCGCTCAGTATCCCGTCAAAAAACACACACTGTTCTTTCAGCAATGCGACACGGGAATGACCGGGAATAACCGGAATCTTTCGCGCACAGAGCGTTGCCAGTAACGCAACAATAAACAAGTAACTGTTTTCAAAGCACAGAGCCCAGCGCTCACCCGGGTGGTTATTGAGCTGGGACAGTAGCAGTGCGACATCGTAGCGCAGCCTGGCTTGTGTCCAGGTATTATCGCCGAGCCAGGCAATGAGGGTTGCGTCAGCACGCGTATTACCCAGCCACTGAGACAAGGGAAGTGTGTGTGTCATGGTCTTTCTCGTTTCATTACCCTGCGGCGCACCAGCCACTCAACAGCCATTAAACCGCCCATGAGAAAATAAGCAATTAGCCCGTTCCAGGTGGTCCAGAGCGCCAGGTTCCCTGACAGCGCTGTACCGAGCGCGATGCTGCCGTTAGCGACAAAAAATACGCACCAGATTTGTGTGACCCGGCGAGTGTACCGTACCCCTTCCGGCGGCAATTGAGGCTCTTTCAGGCGTGCAATGCGCTCAACCAGCGGCATGGCTGTAAAAAGTGAACCGCCAAACAGCACCAGCATGACCAGGTTTACAACTACGGGGTAGAAAAGCAGTAACTGGTGAGTGCGTAACACAAAACTGGCAACGCACAGCACTAACCCGGCGGCGGCTACACTCAGTGCCACAAGGCGCAGAGGGCCTGTTCTTCGCCGGACTTGCCTGAGGCGAAAAACTAACAGTAATGCCATTACGGGTAGCAACCAGTGCAGGCCGTTATGTGCCAGACCAAACCAGACGAGAAAAGGCCATGCCAGCAGCATTAATGCCGTTATCAGCACCAGCAACCGTTGATAAAAATGCCGCACGGCAAATCAATCTTCTTTCATTAACCGTTCAACGGCATCAACAACATCCTGCACCGTGCGAACAGCCTTAAATTCTTCCGGTTTGATTTTTTTGCCCGTTTTTTTCTGCACATGCACAATCATGTCAACGGCATCAATGCTGTCGAGCTCAAGGTCTTCGTACAGGCGGGCTTCAGGGGTGATACTGTCTGCATCTATCTCAAACAATTTGCACAGCAGTGCCGAAACTTCCTGATAGATTGCGTTCTGGTCAGTTTGTTCAGTCATGATGAATGCATTCTCAGGAACGTTGGGAATTGATAAACGCGGCCAGGGTCGCGACGGAATAGAAGTGCTGGCGCATTTCTTCGCTTTCAGCAGACAATACGACACCGTACTGGTTTTTTACCGCCAGGCCGAGCTCCAGTGCATCAATAGAATCAAGGCCAAGACCGTCACCAAACAAAGCGGCTTCTGTATCAATATCGTCGGCTGTGAGTTCATCTAAATTCAGTGTATTAATGATGAGATTTTTAATCTCAAGGTAAAGCGCTTGCATCATTCATCCCCAAAAATGGATCATTAACTAATTGTAATTTCTGTAAAAGGTGCTTATTAAGCTGCCTGACTGCTCGTGTTGGTACCTGAGCATCGGCATGAGTAAAGGGTTTTACCGCAATGCGTTCTTTTACCCATACGGTAAATTCGGGCTTTGTGGGCGGAACGTTATACCAGTGGCTCTGCTTATCGAGCAGGTGTTCGCTACAATGGATTGTCACGACACGTAAATCACACTGGCAACGTACAGCAATATTTGCGGCACCACGTTGTAACACCATGTCCTGTCCTTGCCGTGTGCGGGTTCCTTCAGGAAAGATCAACAAGGTTTCTCCCCGTGCCAGCCGCTTCTGGCTTTCAGACAATAACGTGTCTGCTTCGCTATTAATCAGGTAATCAGCCGCCCGAATTACACCACTGACAAAGGGGTTCTTCAATAACCGGCTTTTAACCAGACAGTCAGTCTCCGGCATTACTGACGCCAACAAAACATAGTCAATCAGCGTTGGGTGGTTTGCTACCACCAGACAACCGCGCTCCTGTTTTAATATATCGGCACCTTCGATGCGATAATTTAGCGTGCCGGTGTATTTTGCTATGAATAAAAAACAACGAAAACAGGCAGAAATACTGCGCCTGGCCAGACTGCGTCGTTTGTCTTTGTTACGCACAACAATCAACAACAAATTAAACCAGACTAAAGACAACACCAGGCCACCCAGGCCAAACAGTGCAAAACACAACCCGGTTGTCACCAGCCGCCAGGCCTGGTTCAGCCATCTCATGAACGGCTCCAGTGCCAGGTTAAGCGCTCACCAGGTATACTGAATTCAGGTTCGCCACGCAGGTAATGCTGCAGAAATTGTAAACTTTGCGGTAACGCGGCTTCACAGCCATCAGCATCGCAGGTTGTTTCGCAGGACAGTTCTTGCCCCGGCGCAATCACCAGTGCGGTAGCAAATGCCCAGCATGGCATCGTGGCAGGCATACCTGGGTGGTAAAACTCCGGCAAAGCACCATCGAAATCGACAATCAATACGCGTTGGTAACCGGCCTGCAGTAGGCAGATAACTTCACACAACCCTTGCTGGAAAGTATCCATACCGGCAGATAATGAAGATGTTACAGCGGGTTGGCGCGCAGCAATAGTCAGATTACCAACCGCAGAATTATGAACAGACATAGCAAAATCAGTTGGCGAGACGGGTTGGCCATCTGCCAGCGCATTCAGAATACGGTAATTGCGCTCCAGTTCGCCGTGGCGGCTGGTATAAAGCACGGCGTCAATGCTGTGCTTACTTAACATGTTAAGCCCGCATTCAACCGCCAGTTTGCTCCCGGAATTCAGGCGCCTGGCGGTCATCATGGGTAATGCGGTGAGTTTTGCCTGGGGCGCGTTCGGGTCTATGCCACAGGGGTGCTGTGCCCAGTGCAACCACTCTGCTGCTTCGCTAAGCCCTGGTGCCCGTGCCTGCCAGTCAATAATATCAAGTGCAAATTTCATCAACGCGCTTCTGCGATAAAACTGTTATTTGGTAGGTCAGACCATTCTCAAAGCCTGCCGCGTATTAAGGTATTAAAAAGGTTCGCATATCAATAAGGTATGCCCGATACCCAAATTGTCATGGCGTTGTTTTACCTGGAATCCTGCTAACTCAAGGTAGTGATTAAATTTTTCGAAACTGTAAAAACGGCTGTTACCATTTGCCATACAGGTGAAGTATAACGAAGTGGCATTCAGGCTGAAGGCTGCGGCCTCAAATTTTTGTACGTCCCAAAACAGTTCCATTATATACAATTGCGCACCCGGCTTCATTATTCGGGCTATTTTGCTTAAAATAGCAACAATTTGTTCGGGTGAAAAACAATCCAGAAATTGGCTCATCCACCAAATATCTGCGCCATCAGGCAGAGACTGGTTACTGAGCATATCAATTTCGTGGCAATGAATCCGATGGAAAAATCCCACTTTTTCGATATTTTTGCGTGCCAGCGCAATTTGTTGTGGCAGATCCAAAATAGTGATGGCGATATTTTCATCGTATTCACAACAACGTATCGCCAGTTTTCCGGTATTTCCGCCGATATCAAATAAGGTACGTGGTTTTGCGGCAAAAATGAGCGGCAGAATGGTATTGAATGCGATATCTGAGTAGTAATGGTCAAACGCAAACCAGCTCTCCCGGGCAGGCGAGGGGAGTTGAGATAACACCGGGTAAATCGTTGGTTCATCGCTGAACACTTTCAGGCCTGCAGGTTGTGTCTCTTCCAGCGCCTGAGACAGATAGAACATGCCCTGGTAACAGACATCCTGAGTGAAATCCATGTTGATGCGGGTCATTGGGTCGTGCAGCAGAAAATGCCCAACTTTAGATAAGTAATAGCAGGATGCTTTGCGGGTAATAATCCGGCCACTTAAGCCACTATCCAGCAAAACGCTGACCGCATATTCACTGAGTGGGCTCTCTTCAACAATTTTTTCCAGTGTTGCCCCTGCCGGTCCTTGTTTATCCAGCAAGGCAAGGATCCCCGAATTACGCAAACATAATGCGGTTTGAAATAACATGGGAGCAAAAGCTATCCGTTGTGCTTCGGTAATGGCATCCAGCGCGCTGAGTGTATCCTGCTCGTACATCAAGAATAACCTTGTAAACAGTATCAAAGTAGACAGCCGGGCAGTGTGCCCGGTTAGTGTCTGTCAGTGCTTACATAGCACTGCCGGCCAGGTTTAACTGAATATCCTGGTCCAGATTACCGATCCAACGGTTATAGGTTTTATGAATTCTTCCGCCGGATGCGCGCAGGTTAATGCTGCTTACGTAATTAATGGCATAACTGTTTGCGGAATAGGTAATACGCACTTCTGCAACATGCCCATGGGATTGCTGGCGGGCAGTGATAACGCCAGGTGAAGTCTCATTCATTACCCACTGGCGCTGAATACCAGCCTTCAAGATAGCGCTTTTGACTTGTTCAGCCGAATGACCGGCGCTAACGGTGGCATTGACATTATCAATTGGCGCAGTACGGGCACACCCTGCCAGAGCACCAATAACTGCAAAAGCAGTTAACCATTTAACGATCTTTTTCATGCGAACCCCATTAATAGAATCAAAAAATAATATGGTAATGATATGGCCTGATTAGCGAAGTAATCGGCACTTATAATCCTGGATAATCATATCGGCAGAAAGGTTTATTCTGTGAGTGCTATATTTAGTAGGTGACTGGCGAGTGTATCTGTGCTGAAAGGTAAAATGAAGTTACCCCGCTATGATATTAATTCACAAAGTGTATTGATATAAAATAACTAAGTGAGAGAGTAAGTTTTTTTTATTAAGTATGCGCAGGGGAGAACATTGAAAGCAACTCGGGGTCTCCGGGCAAATAGCGTTATTTGGCGAGGCGAAGATGCTTCCCCTGGCCTGTGAAAATAATACTGGCTTATTCCGGCATTAGCATAATCATTTTTACTGAGCGGTTGCTGGTTAATTGCCAGGAAACCTGGCGGAACTGCTGCAAGCCCCCTTGCGCATTACGGAATGTGCGCTCACCGCCTTCACGTACCACAACCTGCTGGCGTGACCAGTATTCACGGAAGGTTTCGCTTTCATTATTCATGCGGCTGACAAAGGCATTCAACCCCTGGTCATGCTGGTAATGCATGGTATCCGCTCTTAATTCTGCCACTATTCTGCTGGCCCGGTTTTCCCAGTTGCAAACCAGCGTTTGAGACAACGGGTGCTGGAACATAAACGTCATCATGTTGGGCCGTGGCTCTGAGCCCAGCCAGCCTGTAAACAGTGCCTGTGCCGCACTGTTCCATGCCAGCATATTCCAGGTGATATCCAGTAAATAACAGGGTGAGGCCACCTGGTGCACAGATGCCAGCACTTCCTCTTCTACTACCTGAATCTGTTCTTCCTGTGGGTCGCTTTTTAGTGCCAGGTGAAATAAATACTGGCGCTCAGAGGGCTTCATCTTCAGCACTTCTGCAATATTAGCCAGGGTTTGTGCGGACACAACGATATCGCGGCCCTGCTCAATCCAGGTATACCAGGTGGTACTGATACCACTTAATTGCGCCACTTCCTCCCGGCGTAACCCTTTGGTGCGCCGCCGCCCCATAGCGGGTAAGCCAATATCAGCCGGAGCGGTGTTTTCCCTCACTGAACGCAGAAATGCCCCCAGTGCTTTTGGTCCTGAAAATAACGTGTTTTGCATTAAGTAGTACCTGTTAATACCAGTATAAATGGCAATATTGTACCAATATAAACACTTCTCTATAGTGACCTCAACCCCTGAGATAACGCGTTTTGCACATGCGGTTTTGTGGGTAACTGGAGTAATGACCTGTACGCATACAATCAAAAAGGTAATAGCGATGGCGATAAAACATCATGTATTAACCGGCCAACAATTTGGCTCACAGGCTCAGGCATATTTAACCAGCCAGGTACATTCTGCCGGTGCGGATTTGGTGCGCCTGGGTGAGTGGCTGGCAGAAAAAAACCAGGCAAATGTGCTGGATTTAGGTTGCGGCGCAGGCCACGCCAGTTTTGTGGCAGCAGAAAAAGTGGCGCAGGTTACTGCTTATGATTTATCAGAACAAATGCTGGCAGTGGTAAGCGAGGCAGCCCGTGCCCGTGGTTTGGGAAATATTCAGGTAAGCCAGGGGATGGCGGAAGTACTGCCATTCAGTGATGGTTGTTTTGATGTTGTTATCAGCCGCTATTCCGCTCATCACTGGCACGATGTCGGCAAAGCGATGCGGGAAGTAAAACGGGTGCTGAAGCCCGGTGGTATGTTTATTATGATGGATATCGTCTCGCCTGGTTCACCGTTACTGGATACCTGGTTGCAGACTATCGAAATTCTGCGTGATCCGTCCCATGTGCGTAATTACAGCCAAAGTGAATGGATGCAGTTTGCCAGTGAAAGTGGGCTGATGACCAAACACTTGGTGTGTGACCGCCTGCCGCTGGAATTTACCACCTGGATTGCGCGCATGAAAACGCCACCGGTGTTATCTGACGCCATTCGTGCAATGCAGGGCACGGCTCCGGAAGAAGTCCGCCAGCATTTTGCATTTCAGGATGACGGTTCTTTTACCTCAGACACCATTATGTTCATGGCGCAGACCAGTGCCTGACGGTTATCTCTGTGAGTTACTTTTTGTTGTTTTTTGAATTATTTTGAAATATTCAGGAGCTAATTAACTTCAAAGTTTCCTGTAACAGTAGCCCCCTGATTTACACTGGCCCACATCTGGTGCAGTCTGGCTTAAGTGATGTGTAATTTAAGGGGGATATTGTTTTGTGCTTAATGCTCTTCAGATTTTCCTCTATGAAATTCCCACTGAAACCAGGACAAATCTGGTCGATATAGATTGTGCAGTGAATAAGGTTCGAGTGATAAACTTTTTCGCTGTTTTTCCAACACATATTCCTTTTTCATTCACCTGAAGAGTCCAATGACAACGAATACTTCCCGGTCTGCGAGCGCACGCTGGCTGAAATGGCTGATTATTTTGATTGTGGTGTTAATCGTTGCTGGCGTTGTCTGGCGTTTACTCCCTGGTGGCAAAGGCGTTGGTGGGCCAGGTGGGGCTGGTGGTCCTGGTGGGCCAGGCGGCCCGGGAATGAGGATGATGGGCGGTGGTACCACGCTGGTTCATGGCGGTGTGGCAACCAGCGCCGATGTGCCGCTCTACCTGAATGCACTGGGAACAGTGATTCCTAATGCTTCTGTTACTGTTACCAGCCGGGTAGACGGGCAACTGGAAAAAGTCTATTTCACCGAAGGCCAGAAAGTGGCTGCCGGGCAGTTGCTGGCGCAGATAGACCCGCGGCCATACCAGGCAACACTGAACCAGTACCAGGGAGAACTCAGCGAAAATAAAGCGTTATTAAACAGCGCAGAACTGACTCTGGCCCGCTACCGTAAACTCTATGCGCAGGATTCACTGGCCCGCCAGGACCTCGACAGCCAGATAGCGACTGTTGGGCAATACCGGGGGGCGGTTGCGTCAGATGAAGCCCAAATAGCGAGCGCCAAACTGGATCTGGAATATGCCCGTATTACCGCACCAGTCAGTGGCCGCGTGGGGTTGCGCCTGGTAGACCCGGGTAACATGGTGGAAAGCAGCAGTAGCACAGGCCTGGTTACTATTACTCAAATGCAACCCGCAGCGGTGACATTCAGTGTGCCACAAAGCAATATCCCGGTGCTGGTAAAAGCACTGCATAACGGCCAAAGTTTGCCGGCAACGGCGTTTGACCAGGATAACACCACGGCACTGGGAACCGGCGAGGTTAAATTTATCAGCAACCAGATTGATACCAGTACCGGAACCGTTGAACTGAAAGCTATTTTCCCTAATCAGGATGAAAGTTTATACGCTAACCAGTTTGTAAACCTGCGCCTGCAAACCAGCATGCTTAAAGGTGCCACGGTGATCCCACGCCAGGCATTACAGTTGAGTAATGAAGGCTATTTTGTATTTGTTATCAACAAAGACAATACCGTTACACGCAAAGCGGTGACCGCCGGGCCACAAGTGAATGATGACCAGCAGGCGATACTGAAAGGTATCTCGCCCGGAGACCGGGTTGTTACCGAAGGGATTGATCGTCTGACTAACGGCAGCAAAGTCTCCGTGGTGGATGAAGCACAAACCAAAACCGCGCCTGAGGCCAAATGAATCCGTCACGCCTGTTTATACTGCGGCCGGTCGCTACCGTGTTAATCATGGTAGGGGTGTTGATTGCCGGGATCTTTGCCTACCGCTTTTTATCCACCTCTGCGTTACCACAGGTGGATTACCCCACGATACAGGTCACCACACTCTACCCGGGCGCCAGCCCGGATGTGATGGCTTCGTCGGTGACCTCTCCGCTGGAACGCCAGTTGGGCCAAATGTCGGGCCTGAGCCAGATGACTTCCACCAGCTCTGGTGGTTCGTCAATAATCACGCTCAAATTCGGCCTGGAATTGTCGCTGGATGTTGCGGAGCAGGAAGTTCAGGCTGCTATCAATGCGGCGAATAATCTGTTACCGAGCGATTTACCTAACCCACCAACCTACAAAAAGGTGAACCCGGCAGACAGCGCGGTAATCACCCTGGCTGCCAGCTCAGATTCACTGCCGCTGACCACCGTGCAGGACCTGGTAAATACCCGTGTGGCACTCAAGTTGTCACAAATCTCCGGGGTGGGGATGGTGACACTGGCTGGCGGGCATCAGCCTGCCATCCGGGTGCAGATGGATCCCAAAGCGCTTGCTGCCCACGGGCTGACCCTGGAAGATGTCAACACACTGATTAACAACAGTAATGTGAATGGCTCGAAAGGTGGGTTTGACGGCAAATATCACTCAGTGACTATTGACGCCAACGACCAGCTGCGCACGGCGGCAGAATACGGCAACCTGATCCTCACTTATCAAAACGGTGCGGCGTTGCGCCTGAAAGATATCGCGCATATTGAAGAAGGGCCGGAGAATACGTTTCAGTCCGCCTGGGCGAACAACAACCCGGCCATTGTCATCAGTGTGCAACGCCAGCCGGGCGCTAACGTTATTCAGGTTGTGGATAACATTAAAGCTCAGTTACCCAAACTGCAGGCCGCGTTGCCTGATGGCGTGAAGATGACCGTGCTGTCTGACCGCACCCAGACAATCCGCGCATCTATTCATGATGTGCAGTTTGAACTGATGCTGTCGATAGCGCTGGTGGTCATGGTGACCTTTCTGTTCCTGCGCAATGTCGCTGCCACGCTTATTCCCAGTGTGGCGGTGCCGTTATCGCTGGTGGGCACCTTCGGGGTGATGTACCTCGCGGATTTCAGCCTGAATAACCTGTCGCTGATGGCGCTGACTATTGCCACCGGGTTTGTTATTGATGATGCCATTGTGGTGGTGGAAAACATTTCCCGGCGCCTTGAAGAGGGGGAAACCCCAATGCAGGCGGCACTGAAAGGTTCGCAGCAAATCGGCTTTACCATCATCTCACTGACTTTCTCCCTGATTGCCGTGCTGATCCCACTGTTGTTTATGGGCGATGTGGTTGGCCGGTTATTCCGCGAGTTTGCCATTACGCTGGCGGTTTCCATTCTGGTTTCCATGCTGGTGTCACTCACACTGACACCGATGTTATGCGCTTACTTACTGCGCCATATTCCCCCGGAACAGCAATCGCGCTTTTCCCGCAAAGGTGGTGAAGTTTTTGACAGCCTGATTCGGGGCTATGACCGGTTACTGACTGTGGTGCTCAACCACCAAAAACTGACTTTACTGGTTGCACTCGGAACTTTTGTGCTAACGGCGGTGTTGTATATCGCGATTCCTAAAGGGTTCTTTCCCACCCAGGATACCGGCCTGATCCAGGGCGTGACAGTCGCCTCTCAGGATGTGTCATTCAATGAAATGGCAAAACGCCAGCAGGCACTGGCGAAAATCATTTTGCAAAATCCTTCTGTGGAAAGTTTATCGTCCACTATTGGGATTGATGGCAGTAATACCAGCCTGAACAGCGGGCGTATTCAAATTAACCTGAAATCCTTTGATGAGCGGGATGACAAAGCAGATGTGGTGATTAGCCAGTTGCAACAGGCCGCGAAGCAAGTAGCCGGGATCCAGCTTTACCTGCAACCGGCTCAGGACCTGACAGTCAATGACCAGGTGACACCCAGCCAGTATCAGTTCACGCTGGATGATGCCAACAGTGAAGACCTGGCGGACTGGACACCCAAACTGGTGGCAGCATTACAAAAACGCCCGGAATTTAATGGTGTAGTCAGTAATTTGCAGGACCAGGGGCGTGTTGCCTGGGTTGAACTGAACCGCGACAAAGCAGCCCGTTACGGTATTACCGCCTCCGATGTGGATACCGCGCTCTACAATGCATTTGGCCAGCGCCTGGTCTCTACCATTTTTACCCAGGCGAACCAGTATCGTGTGGTGCTGGAAGTGGCGCCGAAATACCAGCAATCGCCAGCCTCTTTTGATGACATCTGGTTGCAGCCGTCCACAACGACTTCCACCTCCGACACCACTTCTGGCAGCAGTTCTACCAGTACCACCAGCTCAACGAGCAGTTCGTCCTCCAGTAGTGATTCAACCAGTGATACCAGTACCAGCACCACGGGAATGGTGAAACTGACATCCATTGCTACCATTCATGAACGCACTG
Source organism: Mangrovibacter sp. MFB070 (assembly GCF_000705335.1). Taxonomy (NCBI): domain Bacteria; kingdom Pseudomonadati; phylum Pseudomonadota; class Gammaproteobacteria; order Enterobacterales; family Enterobacteriaceae; genus Mangrovibacter; species Mangrovibacter sp. MFB070. The sequence goes on along the minus strand of NZ_JJMI01000010.1, from coordinate 25,584 downwards.
GTTCACTGATGCATATGCGCCTCAACCAGTTCCCGGCGGTGATGGTGTCGTTTAACCTGAACAAAGGCTACTCGCTGGATGATGCACAACAGGCTATCAGCGATGCCAGCCAGCAACTCCAGATGCCCAGCGGAATCACATTGCGTTACCAGGGAGAAACCGCAGCGTTCCAGAGTGCAACCAGCAATACACTGTGGTTGATCCTCGCCGCGTTACTGACCATGTATGTGGTGCTGGGCATCCTGTATGAAAGCTTTATTCACCCGGTCACGATTCTTTCCACACTGCCGTCTGCCGCCGTGGGTGCATTACTGACCCTGATCCTGGCAGGATCGGAGTTCAGCCTGATAGCACTGATCGGGGTTATTCTGCTGATAGGCATTGTGAAAAAGAATGCGATCATGATGATCGACTTCGCGCTGGAAGCCGAACACCACCAGCACCTGAGCCCCCGGGAAGCGATTCATCAGGCATGTTTGTTACGTTTCCGCCCTATTATGATGACCACCATGGCGGCATTGCTGGGCGCACTGCCACTGATGCTGGCATCTGGCTCCGGGGCCGAACTGCGCCAGCCGCTGGGGCTGGTTATTGTTGGCGGGCTGATTGTCAGCCAGGTGCTGACGCTGTTTTCCACGCCAGTGATATACCTGTGGTTTGATGGCCTTGCCCAGCGTGGTTCTGCCTGGGTTAAACGCCGCCAGCAACAGGCCCGGGGCGAATAATGAACCTGACACGGCTCTTTATCTTCCGCCCGGTGGCAACGTTGTTGCTCACTCTGGCTATTCTCCTGTTGGGCGGGCTTGGTTACCGTTTGTTGCCGGTGGCTCCATTGCCTCAGGTGGATTTCCCCACCATCATGGTCAGCGCCAGCCTGGCTGGTGCCAGCCCTGAAACCATGGCGGCAACGGTTGCCACTCCACTGGAGCGTGCTCTGGGGCAAATTGCCGGTATCACGGAGATGACTTCCAGCAGTTCTCAGGGGTCAACCAATATTATTTTGCAGTTCGAACTGGATCGCGATATCAACGGCGCGGCGCGTGATGTCCAGGCTGCAATTAACGCCTCGCGCAGTTTACTGCCCAGCAGCATGGAATCGTTGCCGACTTACCGCAAAGCCAACCCTTCCGATGCGCCTATTGTGATGCTGGCTTTAACCTCCAGCAGCCGCAGCCCGGGTGAGCTCTACGACCTGGCCGAAAGTAAAATTGAGCAGGCAATGGGCCAGGTTCAGGGGGTGGGCCAGGTTTCCCTGATGGGCAGTGCGTTACCCGCAGTACGTATTGACCTGCAACCCCAGCAACTGACCCACTTCGGCATTTCGCTTGATACCGTGCGCAAGGCGGTGGCGAACAGCACCACCAACCAGCCAAAAGGCATGTTACAGGGCAAAACCCAGTCCTGGGTGGTGGACAGCAATGGGCAGTTAGATAAAGCCGCGCAATATCGCGACCTGGTAATCAGTTATCAGAATGGTAAGGCGATACGGCTGAGTGATGTCGCCCGTGTTTATGACTCGGTGGAAGACAAATACCAGGCGGGTTTCCTGAATGCCACGCCGTCGGTGATGGTGGGCATAACCCGCCAGGCCGGGGCTAACATGCTGGAAACGATTGATGCCATTAAAGCGAAGCTGCCCGCCCTGCGTAAAGACCTGCCTGCAGATACCCAGTTACAACTGGTGGTGGACCGCTCGCCAACCGTGCGGGCATCGTTGTATGACACCGAAGAAACCCTGCTGATAGCTGTGTTACTGGTGATAGCGGTTGTCTTTGTGTTCTTGCGTAATGTTCAGGCAGTTATCATTCCCGCTCTTGCTCTGCCGGTCTCCCTGATAGGCACCTGTGCGGTGATGTATATGCTGGGTTACAGCCTGGATAACCTCTCACTGATGGCATTAATCATTTCCACCGGGTTTGTTGTGGATGATGCCATCGTGGTTCTGGAGAACATTGCCCGGCATATTGAATCCGGCCTGAGTCCGTTGCGTGCGGCGTTGCGTGGCGCAAAAGAAGTCAGCTTTACTGTGTTGTCTATGACGGTTTCGCTGGTGGCAGTATTTATTCCTATTTTGTTGATGGGCAGCATTGTGGGCCGCCTGTTCCGGGAGTTCGCTGTTACTCTGACGGTCTCATTGCTGATTTCGATGTTTGTTTCCCTCAGCCTGACGCCCATGCTGTGCTCGCGCCTGCTGAAAGCCAAACCTGCTGTCACAAAGCGCCCGCACCCGGTTTACCAGTTTATTGAAAACCAGCTTAACAGCCTGCTTGCTGCCTATTCGCGCGGGCTGGACTGGGTGATGAAACACCAGAAACTTACCATGCTGAGTTTATTACTCACCGTACTTTTGAACCTGTTTCTCTATTCGGTAGTGCAAAAAGGGTTTTTCCCCAACCAGGATACCGGCCTGCTGATGGGCGCACTGCGGGCAGACCAGAACATCTCATTCCAGGCAATGAAGCCCAAAATGCTGATGTTCACCAATATCATCAAATCAGACCCGGCAGTAGACAGCGTGATGTCATCTATGGGGGGGGGCATGTTTGGTTCACGTAACTCCGCTAACTTCTTTGTGCGCCTGAAAGATTTTGATAAACGCTCTGCCACGGCGACAGAAGTGGCAAACAGGCTGAGCGCCAAAACCCGTAACATTCCCGGTGCACAGCTGTTTTTAATGGCCGCGCAGGATTTGCATATTGGCGGGCGGAGTGCCAATGCCTCATACCAGTACAGCTTACAGGCCGATGACCTGGATCTGCTACGCACCTGGACGCCGAAAGTGCAGGCCGCGCTGGCAGCTATTCCACAACTAAATAGTGTTGATTCAGACTCACAAACCGGTGGGCAGGAAGTGGTGATTCAAATAGACCGTGACCAGGCTACGCGCCTGGGGGTTAATGTCAGTATGCTGGATACCATGCTCAATAATGCCTTCAGCCAGCGCGAGATAGCCACCCTTTACCACACCCTGAACCAGTACCATGTGGTAATGACACTGGCTGATGACTACACCCGCGACCCGGAGATCCTCAAAGAACTGTACGTGGTGAACGACGACGGCGACCGCGTGCCGTTATCTGCTTTTGCAAAATTTGTCGGTGGAAATGCGCCACTTTCTGTTGCTCACCAGGGCCAGTCTGCCACCAGTACTATCGCGTTTAACCTTAATGATGGTGTGTCACTGGAACAGGCTCAGGTGCTGATTAAACAGGCTCTGGCGAAAATTGGTTTGCCGTCTTCCATTCAGGCCGGGTTCCAGGGAACGGCAAAAGCTTTTGGTGAACTGACAGCCACCATGCCGTGGTTAATTGTTGCTGCTTTGGCGGCGGTCTACATCGTGTTGGGCGTATTGTATGAAAGCTATATTCATCCGTTGACGATTCTGTCCACGCTGCCTTCCGCCGGGGTGGGGGCTTTGCTGTTACTCCTGCTGACCAATACACAACTCACCGTGATAGCGCTGATTGGGATAATTTTGCTGATAGGCATTGTGAAGAAAAACGCCATTATGATGATTGATTTTGCGCTGGATGCTGAACGACGCCAGGGCATAACCCCCCAGCAGGCGATAACCCAGGCGTGCCTGATGCGTTTTCGCCCCATCATGATGACCACGCTGGCCGCATTTTTCGGCGCGTTACCCCTGGCGCTGGGCAGTGGCGGCGATGCCGATTTACGCAGCCCGCTGGGGCTGGCAATTGCCGGTGGGCTTGCTCTGAGCCAGCTATTAACCCTGTTTACCACTCCGGTGGTTTATCTTTGGCTGGACAGCCTCAGCCGTGCCACAAAACGCAGATGGCACCGTTTACGCCATGTGGAACCTTAATTGATGAAAAGAACGTTGCGAATCACTGCTCTGGCGTTATCGCTGGTGTTAAGCGGCTGTGCTGTGGGCCCGGATTATCACCGCCCGGCAATCAACATGCCGCTGCATTATAAAGAAGCGCAGGGGTGGCAACAGGCCGCGCCGCAGGATGATAAAAACAAAGGTGCCTGGTGGTCGGTATACCATGACCCGGTACTGGACGGGCTGCTGACTCAGGTGGTTATCTCCAACCAGAATATCGCCAGTTATGCCGCGCAGTACCGTGAAGCACTGGCGCTGGCGGCACAATCGCGCGCCGAGCTATTGCCTTCGGTAAGCTATGATGCCAGCTCAACCCGTAGCGGCAGCCGTTCCAGTACTACCGGGCAACGTACTGCCAGCAACAGCCATCAGGCGGAGCTGAGCGCCAGTTGGGAACTGGATATATGGGGCAAACTGCGCCGCACGCTGGAAGAGAACAAAGCAAGTGCCCAGGCCAGCGCAGCCGAACTGGCGAACATGACACTCAGTGCCCAGTCTGAACTGGCGCAGGATTATTTTCAGTTGCGGGTAATGGATGAAAAAATCGCTTTGTACCAACAGAGTGTGGCTGCTTACCAGCGCTATCTTACTGTGATCGAAAATAAATATGGTGCCGGGACGGAATCACGCGCCACTCTGGCGCAGGCGCAAATGCAATTAGAAAGCGCCCGGGCTTCCGCGCTGGATTACCAGTGGCAGCGTGCTCAGCTTGAGCACGCTATCGCATTATTAATGGGCAAAGCGCCAGCCGAATTCAGCCTGCCGGTGGCAAAACTGGATGCCACTTTGCCAGCGATGCCTCAGGCGGTGCCGTCCCAATTACTGCAACGCCGCCCGGATATCGCATATGCAGAGCGGGAAGTGGCAGCAGCCAATGCCTCGGTGGGCGTGGCGATTGCGGGCTATTTCCCAGACCTGACGCTGAGTGCCAGCGGCGGCACGTCGTCGTCGGTGTTCCACAACCTGTTTGCTTTACCTTACCGGGTCTGGTCCCTTGGGCCGGAGTTAAGCGGCACATTACTGGATTTTGGCGCGACATCGGCACAAGTAGACCAGGCCAGAGCCGCGTATGACGCCAGCGTGGCAAACTACCGCCAGGCCGTGCTGGAAGGTATGCAGGAAGTTGAGGATTACCTGGTTGAACTGAATACATTGCAGCAGGAAGTGGTGGCGCAACAGAACGCCACAGCCGCCGCGAAGGAATCAGCCCGGGTAACACGCAACCAGTATGACGCTGGCATGATTGACTACCTGGATGTCGCCACCACAGAAAACAGTAGCCTGTCTGAACAGCAAAACCTGCTGTCTTTGCAAAGCACCCAGTGGGTTGCCAGCGTGGCGCTGATAGCCGCATTGGGCGGTAGTTGGCAGGCTACACAATAAGGCCGTTTAAAAAGAAGGAAAAACCACGCACTTTCCTTCTTTTTCATCAATCTGCAACCGCTTCATCCATCGGGTGCCACCGGGTGAAGCGGTTTTTTTTCAGGCTAACGCTTTATTGGCGCGTTTTTTAAATGTCATTTCAGAAGCAAAGACAGACAAAATTATCACCGCAGTAGCAATCAGGTCGGTATGGCTGATGCTCTGACCAAAACCAATAACAGCACACAGCATTGATGCAACCGGGGTCAGGGCGACACACATGCCCGCAGAGGTGGCGGAAATTTTATTTATTCCTTTGAAAAACAGGAAGTAAGGCAGGGCCCACACAAAGATTCCGTAATACACCATAATCCCCATATCGTGCCCGGAAATTTGGCTTAAAGAGAAGCTCTGTAGCTCATGCACACTCATTGGAATACTAAAGATTGCCCCCGTCAGACAAACGCCTGCCGCCATAGTCATTGGCTTGATACCTGGCGCCATTTTATTCGCAATAATGATATTAAGTGAGTTTGCCAGAGTAGAAAGGCACAGGAAAACCAGCCCGGTCATTGAGTTACCACTGGCTCCTTGAGCAGAGGGCAGTGTCATAATGATGACGCTGATAACGGCCAGAGCGACGGAGATAACCGCATTAACTTTAAGCTTTTCCCGGAAGAAGACAACAGACAGTAACAGTACCACTGCAGGAGAGGCACTGGTGACAACTGATGCAGTAACAGCGGTGGTTGAGGGCAAGCCATACAACAAGAAAACTGTGTAAAGCACCGCACCGAGCAACGAAAGTACACAAATAATCAGCCAGTCACGTTTACTGATAGCAAACCAGTTAGTCTTTTCGCTTTTCAATGATAACGGTAATAAAAATAAAAAGCCGATAATGAAAGTAATGAGTGTGAATGTCCATGTCGGAATGGAATTCATTGCCTCTTGTGCAATTGGGTAACTGGAACCAACCAGGATAAAACACATGGCGACAGATAATAATCCAGCGAGTTGTTGAATCATAATGTTTCTCTTTTAAAAGATAAGTGAACCCGCATTCCTGATGACAGAAATGTTATTTGTTGTGCTTTTTTGCCAGTTAATCCGGCGTTAAAACTAATCTTGTGAACTAGATTGCTTTATTTATTAAATTCCTTTTTGAATTCTCATTTTTATTAATGCAATGTTTGTACCAGGTGAAATTTATCTATTTTTCAAAGGGGTTTATGTTTTGCGGGTTTAATATTGGTCTATATTGGTGCGCTAAGTGATCTTTTATGGTGCGTTATTGGTTGGTGGTGTGCGCTTTTTTGGTGAGTTTCTTGATGGGTTTTTATCTGTTAATTTATTAATTTATATATGTTTTTTATTTTTCGTTGCGAGAGGGAAGGATAAAGCGAAGTGATGGCTCACTTCGCTTTAGATAGGTGGGGATTATTTTGCACTGAAAAGAGGCAATTTGGATAATGTGTTTTTCAGGTTTATGGCATCCCAGGGAGTGTGTTCGGCAATACCGATACCAACAATTTCAGTAAGCTTGTTAACTTCCTGAATTAAGTTTTCAACATCCGTAAGAGTTAATTTTCCTTTACCAACACCATCCCAAACTGCTTCATCAATATTAGGCTCTGCAAAGAGAACTGAACGGAATTTATAATAATCAAGAACATCTAAATCCCAGTGAATGGCAAGGTGTGTAATATTGTTCTCTTTTATCCAGTTACGAATTCTGGGTGTATTGCTTTGTATTTCTTCAGGGGAGCAAGACTGAATATTTTTTTCAGCAAGAAAACCGATTTCATATTCATTAGGCTCATTTAACCCGGCTATCATGACATTTTTTGCCGGTACCGGTGCGTTGACCACCTGAGTCAGGTCTTTATCGCCATAACCCATTAGTGCGCCCAGTACATGCGCGTGAGAGTGGCTGAACTGTTCTGGTGACATAATATCCGGGTGCGTATCAACCCACAGAATACCGAAATTTTCACCATAGCGCTGGCTAAGCCAGGCAAAAGGGGCCAGGTCAACCAGGCAGTCTCCGCCCAGTACAACAATTTTTTCTGGTTCATGTTCCTGGATTGCGCGCTCTGCTGCTTTCAGTTGTTCCACAACTTCTTTTCTGCCCATGATGCCTTGTTCGTCTTCAAGTTCATGGTCAGGCGCGAATACTGGAATGTTAACAACAGGGTCATCATTTTTCGGGGCAAGCCATGCCAGTAACTCTGCTCCAAAATGATAAACAGGGTTATCTCCACCCTGCCATTGCGGCATCACTATGCGTATTGTTTTGGACTTACTCATTTGTGGACTCACCTGTGTTTGTTTGGTCTTTCAATTAACTTTTTGTTTTTATTGTTATATATGCGTTTTTTGCTTGTATTGTTACGTTAATGAATGAACGTTCATTCATTAACGTAACGGAAAGGGGAGTTGCTGTCCAGTAGCAATTTAAAGAAAGTGGAGTGGTTGTTGGCTGCAGGGAATCGTAGCAGCCGTTATCGCGTTATTTGACCATCAGAATATGGTGGATCAGGGCATCAAAACCGGGGATATCACGTTCCAGATTAAAATCTGGGTTAATCGCTTTGCGGGAAATAAAGCCATCAATAAGTGCGAAGATTGCCAGTGTTGCGGCTTCTGAATCTAACTCTTCTGCCAAATCACCATGCTCAACTCCCTTTTCTATCAGTGACTTAATTCCTGTCCTCATGATTTTATCTGTTGAGATAAATGTTTCACGGACTGACGGGTTTCGGGCTGCCTCAGCAATGATTTCTACCCAGAGTTTATGGTCTGCCGGGTAACCCACTTCATTAATACATGAGCGGATCAGTTCGCAAATTCTGGCTATCGGGCCACATGAAAATGGCTGTGTGTACTTCTCCAGCGCAGTGTCTTTTTCTGTTTCAACAATGGCGGCGATAAGGTCTGCTTTGTTGCGAAAGTGCACATACATAGCACCCTGGCTAAGTGACGCTGCACGAGCGATGTCACCAACACTGGTGGCGTTAAACCCTTTTTCAGAAAAGCAGCGGGAAGCGGCCCGTAAAATTTTTTGGTAAGTGTCTGGTTTTGCTTCTTTCATGGGGGATGATTATAAATGAATGTTCATTCATTACGGTAACGTGCTCAGACTATTTTGTCTATCAGTGAGCACGCTACCATATACCCTCAGTTGCCTGCCGTGGGGAGTTTCGTTCTGATCATATCCAGAACTTGCAGGTTACGGATACTTTCTTCCAGGGACAGGCAGTGCGCAGGCTGCTTCAGTACGGCGGCGGAAAACTGGCTGACTTCCGCCAGATAACGGTCAGACTCCTCAACAGGGATTGCGCGGCTACCTTCGTCGGTATGTAGCCAAATATCGCCGGCATTGTCCTGGAATGTGTCGTCAATACGCAGTAAACCTTTAGTGCCAATAATTTCGGCAAAATTGCTGCCAAAACTGTTAAACCCGCAGTGAATATTGGCTATCAGCCCGTCGCCATATTGCAAAAGCGCCGACAGTTGTGTGTCCACACCGTTGTCCATCTCACATAATACTTCACAACGAACCGGCACCCGTTGGGTGACCATACCGACAAAATTCACCGGGTAACAACCCACATCGTACAGGGCACCGCCACCTAAAGCGGGCTGCATTTTTATGGTGCCAGGCCGGTTTAACAGGAAACGGAAAGTGGCATTGATATGGCGAATATCGCCGAGCACACCGCTCTCCAGCACGGATTTTACCGCCTGCATCCGGTGAGTGTAGCGGTACATAAAGGCTTCCATCAGGATGAGACCATGTTGTTGCGCGGCCTTGTGCATTGCGTTGCCTTCTTCGGCGGTCAGGCCTAACGGTTTTTCACACAGAACGTGCTTCCCGGCTTCCAGTGCGCGTATCACCCAGGTTTTATGCAGTGAATTGGGCAGGGGAATATATACGGCATCAATTGCTTCATCGGCCAGCAGGCTGGCGTAATCCGGGTAGCTTTTATCCCACTCGCCATCGGGAAGTTGCGCACTGTTACGCGAAGCTACGCCGTATAAATGTGCATTAGCGGCGCGGCTGATAGCCGGAATAAGAGAATTTCTTGCGATGCGGGCGTAACCCAGAATGCCCCAGTTAACCAGACCAGACATGAAACAGACTCCTGTGTCAGTGAGCGTGACAATATTTGGCGTTAGTTTAGCGGTCTGAAGAGAAAAGCTATGTGACAGCTTAAGCAAAATTACAAAAGCTGTCATACAGGTTTGTGGTGCAGGTTAAGAAGATGCGTCCGGGGTCTTCATCCAGTCGAACAGATTTTTCAGCATCAGCATGCAGTTATCGAGTTGTTCAATGGCAACAAACTCATCGGCTTTATGGCCCTGTGCCATACTGCCCGGGCCGCAAATCAGTGTGGCGATACCCACTTCATGAAATAAACCCGCTTCTGTACCAAAAGCGACAGTTGAGAAAGACTCACTGCCACACCAGCCAGACAGCAGGCGGGCAAATTCAGACTGGGTCTCTGCCAGCAGGCCGGGGTAATGGCTCAGGGTGTGAAAGGTTATCTCACTGTCGCCTGCCACCTGCTTCATTTCCGGAACCAGCGTGCGCCTGGTCCATGCCTGCAGTTTCTCCGCTACGGTTTGCACCTGAACACCAGGCAAATAGCGTACTTCAAAATCAAAAGAGCAGTTTTCCGGTACGATATTTAGCGCGCTGCCACCCTGAATGGTACCCACCTGCACAGTACTGAATGCCGGGGAAAAACGGGTGTCCTGGTGTAATGCCAGTTGCTCACCCAGTTCTCCCAGGTGGGCAATAACTTTTGCGGCATAACTAATGGCGTTTACCCCTTCGGGTGCCTGTGCAGAGTGGCAGGCATGACCATGAACCTGGCAACGCATTGCCAGTTTCCCCTTGTGCCCGTATACCGGCTGCATTTCTGTTGGCTCGCCAATAATACACATTGCGGGGCGGTCCTGTGCATTACGCAGCCAGTCCACCAGGCTGCGAACGCCCAGGCAGCCAACTTCCTCGTCGTAGGAAAAGGCCAGGTGTAAAGGCATGCGTAATGGCGAAGATAAAAAGGTATCAACAGAGGCCAGCATACAGGCGAGGAAACCTTTCATATCGGTACTGCCACGCCCATAGTAGCGGCCATTTTGTTCTGTCAGCATAAATGGCGGAACCGACCAGTTTTGCCCGTCCACCGGCACGGTATCGGTATGGCCGGAAAGCATCACACCGCCAGGGCCGTCCGGGCCGATACGTGCATACAGGTTGGCTTTGCTCCCGCTTTCATTAGTGAACAACTGAACCGCAACCCCGCGAGCTACCAAAAACTCACGAATCATACCAATCAGCGCGAGGTTGGATTCCCGGCTGGTGCTATCGAAAGCCAGCAATTGGGACAAAATTTCCCGCATCGGGTTACTCATCGCCAGGCACACCGTAGCTGGGCGCTTCACGCGGGTCGAGCGCCCGGGTAATGTAGGCATCCATTTGTGGCTCCCAGGCCTGCCACAACGCCAGCAATTCTTCTACCGGTGCCTGCTCTGCCCAGTCCACCCGTAAATCCACCACCGGCCAGGTGTAATCATCCACCACTTTAACGGCTGCTGAGTGCTCACTTCCTGCTTCGCCACCCATGTTGATACCTGCCTGAAGCGCGGTAATCAGCCGGGCGGCCAGTTCCCCGGTGGAGGATTCAAATGCTTCTACCATGGCATTGATAACCTGCGGGTTGGCCAGCAAGTTGCCGGCAGCAACACAGTTGTTTCCCTGAACCGTGTGGTGAATGCCTAAAGTCTGTTCGCCACTAAATACGCTTGTTGTACCGCTGGCATCGATCACGGCGACCTGGCGATATTCGCGAAAGCGGTCTTCAGCCAGGGTTTGCCGCATGGCCTGCTCTGGTGCCAGGCCTTCTGACAGTTTTGCCAGTATCTGTTGCCCCAGCGAGGGCAGGGTAATGTTTTGGCTGGATACCGCTCCCACGCCCGACAACAACCAAGGGCAACGAGAGCCGACGGCAATACTTGATGAGCTAATGGCAATGCCCAGTTGCCCGGTTTCCGGGCAACGCGCGCTGATTGAGAGTGTCATTTCACCTCCTGTGCCATTTCATCTTCAGGAACAACGGCAATGACATCTATTTCCATCAACCACTGTGGCTGGGCAAGCCCTGCAACCACTAAGCCGGTAGAGATCGGGAACACACCTTTCAGCCATTTGCCCACTTCCTGGTAGACGGCTTCACGGTAACGCGGGTCAGTAATATAAGTGGTGGTTTTCACAATGTGTGACAAATCACTGCCAGCTTCTGCCAGCAATTGCTTCACATTTTTCATCGCTTGTTCAGCCTGGGCACGCGGGTCGCCCAGCCCAACCAGGTTACCGGCAAAGTCTGTTCCGACCTGGCCGCGTACATAAATGGTGTTGCCCGCGCGCACTGCCTGGCACAGGTCATTATCCAAAACCTGGTTTGGGTAGGTTTCTTTCGTGTTAAACATCCGGATGCGTGTATGTGTTGGCATGATGGTTTTCCTGTTCACAAAGGGTAAAGGGGCTCAGGCCTCGGTATCATCCGGGCGATAGTGCTGGTACTGGCGCTGAATGGCGATTTGGTCGGCAATATATTTCGCATCGTGCCACACTCCCCAAATAAAAGTGGAACCACGACGGGACAACCAGGGCAGCCCCAGGAAATACACGCCTGGCTCGCTGGATACCCCCCGGTGGTGCTGAGGCTGGTTTTGTTGGTTAAAGGCGCCCACTTTGAGCCAGCTGAAATCCGTGGCGTAGCCTGTTGCCCATATAATGGTGCTGATACCGGCTTGTTGAAGATTCAGGGTACGTACCGGGTGGGTCATGCAATCCGGGTCGGGCATGAAATAGCGGGCCTCTGGTTCTGGCGGCAAGTCCAGCCCGTGGCGGGAAATATACAGGTCTGCGGCATCCAACAGGGCGAGGTAAGATTCGTCACCTGTGCGGATATGTGTTGCCAGGTTATCCTGGAAAGCCACCACACCCTGATTAAAACCTTCAGTCTGGCCCGCCAGGGTAATGCCCTGGTGGGCAAGCTGGCGAAAATCGACGGTATGCCCGCCGCGGGCACCACTCACCGCAATGGTGACATGCTCTTTGCCGGGCTGGTTTGCTGCTGCATCCCACAGGCCCAGCACGCCCAGCCACCATACGAAATCCCGGCCACGGTAGGTACGTGGTGGCCGGTCATGCGCGCCAACGGAGAGCCACACTTTTTTCCCGGCACGGTTCAGTTCATCGGCAATTTGCACTCCGGAGGAACCGGCTCCCACAACCAGCACACCGCCATCTGGCAGTTGTTCCGGGTTACGGTACTGAGCTGAGTGGAGTTGCAGGAGTGCGCTGTCTTGCGGCGCGATGGCGGGGATAACCGGCCGCTGAAAAGGCCCGGTAGCCGAGACAATACGCTGTGCTTCAATAATGCCTTGCGATGTCTCAACCCTGAACCCCGGGCGCCCTTTAAGGCGTGTGGCACTGAACACTTCCACACCAGTGCGAATGGGCGCTTTGAATTTGTCGGCATAAGCGACAAAGTAGTCAGCCACTTGTTCTTTAGCGACAAAGCTGTCCGGGTGGTTGCCGGGGAAGGTCATCCCCGGGAAGCGGTCATGCCAGGCGGGGCCATTGGCAACCAGAGAATCCCAGCGCCCACTGCGCCAGGCTTCTGCGATACGGTTTTTTTCCACAACCAGGTGCGGTATTGCCAGGCGGGTTAAATGTTCACTCATTGCCACGCCAGCCTGGCCTGCGCCTACAACCAGCGTATCTGTTGTTATTACGTTTTCTGTCATCTCTGGGTCCTTCAATTACCATGAATCGGCAACCTGGCCGATGTTGATAAAAACCAGAGTATGTAACTCAGCTGTTACGGTAAATTATTATAAAACGAGTGTCTGAATAGAAATTTATGAGGCAATCAGGTGTAAATAAATACGCCAGCGCTGACGTATCTATTTAATAGTCATTTATTTAGTGGCTGGTGGGCGCCGGTTGTAATTCAGCGTTACGGCAGTAATCCATAAATAACTGTGCCGGGCGCGTGGGTTCGTTATTTTGTAACCAGGCCATGATAAGCGTGGAGGCTGGCATTTCATCATCAATATCCATTTGTACCAGGCGCTCTCCGTCATAAGTGATATCTGAGCAAGGCCGGGTAACCAGCACGGAAAAACCCAACCCCTGGGCGACCATGCAACGAACCATCTCAATCGATGGGGAGCTGTAAGCGACTTCCGGATTAAATCCTTTTTCTTTGAAGATGTTGATGAAATAATTTTTGCTGGGTACGGCATCCAATAAAATCATGGGTTCACGGCTTAATTCCTGCAAAGTAACGCTTTTGCGGTTTGCCAGCCGGTGGCGCTCAGGAAGCAGAGCGTAAGGTTTATGTGGCGCATTCAGCACTTCTTTGTGAATGGTATTGCCTAATTCAAGATCATATAAAAATGCCAGGTCAAAGCGCCCACGGTGCAGACCGTGCATTAATTCATGTTGCTCACCGTCATACAACTGAATAGTAATTTCCGGATAGATTTTGGTGAAGCCTGCCACCAGTTTGGGCATATACAAGGGGGCTGCAGATTCAAAACAACCGACTGAAATAGTACCGGAAACCATATCCTTATCTGCCCGGGAGTTCTGCTCAAACTCGTAAGAAAGGCGGAGTAACTCTCTGGCTTTTTCATAAAAACGGCGACCGCCAGAAGTCAGGGATACTCCCTGTGCATGGTGGCGAATAAACAGTTGCTGGTCGAAAGTATCTTCCAGATTTTTAATCGCGATGGAAATGGAAGGTTGAGCGATATGTAGTTGTCGTGAAGCTTCGGCGATGCTCTCTGTCTCAACGACAGTGACGAAATACTTCAGTTGCTTAAGTGTAAAACGTGTCATAGCAGGGACCATTTATTAAATATTGTTACTGACTTAATCGGTATAGTTTCAGGCTAACCAGTCTTGCAAGCATCATGCCAGTGAACATACCGCCACCATTATTCTCTGGCTTATGAATACATTACTTTCTCTGGCCTTTTTACGTGGTGAACGTAATTGAGGAGGTGGTTTCTCAAGGTTATTTTTTATTTTGCACTAAAATAATACGCATGCCCTTATTTGATTCATTAATTGCACCCTGGTTGTGCGCTTTAATGTTTAATTAGGGTATGCGTTTTTTTATGTGTGTAATTGTTTTTTTATTGTTGATTATGTGTGGGTGTAAATATTTTGCCTGTTTTCTATGTGTTAACCAGTCTGCATAGTTTTTTTAAAGTTAAAGGCAAAAAATTTACTAGTTGCCACCATCGCAGGAGTGCCGACATAGTGTAATTCAAAGCTGATTACGGTAAATGCCCCATTATTGCCCATGGGGTATCGCGTAATTCCATTATTTTAAATGAGCGAAATAGCCCATGACTTTTGACTGGAACTACATGTTGAGTCTGTTCAGTGATGCAGACTTTTGGCGAGCCACCTGGACTGTTATTAAGCTCAGTCTTTTGACCTGGGGGGCAAGTATTGTATTTGGTTTTCTTCTTGCCCTGGCGAAACAATCCTCTCATTTATTTTTACGCCTGCCTGCACGGGGGTATATCTGGTTATTTCGCAGTATGCCGTTACTGGTATTGCTTATTTTTGTCTACAACCTGCCTCAGGCTTTTCCCGGGTCTTCCGTGGTTCTCAGTGACCCATTTTGGTCTGGTCTGATTGCTATGGTACTGAGTGAAGCCGCTTATGTGGCTGAGATTCATCGTGGTGGGTTGTTGTCTATTCCGAAAGGGCAGAGTGAAGCGGCAAGGGCTCTGGGGTTACGTTATGCCGGTATTCAATGGCGCGTGGTCATTCCCCAGGCACTGCGCGTGGCATTACCCGCGCTGGCAAATGAATATATCGCGATTGTTAAGCTCAGTTCGTTGGTGTCTGTTATTTCCCTGACCGAAATCCTGATGGTAGGGCAGCGGCTTTATTCGCAGAACTTCCTGGTGATGGAAACCATGGCAGCGGTTGCATTTTATTATGTGCTGATTGTTACGGTATTTGATTTCCTGCTGAAACAACTGGAGCGTTACCTGGATGTTACCCAGCGCAATACCAGCCGTGAAGTTGATGCCTCCATGCTGGCACTGGCAACACAGCAGGCGGGTAGCGTAAAGCGCCCGGTCAGTGCAACAGACGGGCCCGCCTTGCAGGCATTCAAACTGCAAAAAGCATACAACAATGTGGAAGTGTTGGGGGCCGTGAGCCTGAACATTCACCCGGGTGAAGTGGTGTCGGTCATTGGCCCGTCAGGCTCCGGGAAAACCACTCTTATTCGCCTGTTGAACGGCCTGGAACAGATAGATAACGGGGAAATTAAAATCAATGGCCAGCCCTTTATTCATCTTGACCGGAGTAACCGGCAGAAACCGCGTTTTACAGAGCATGCTGAACACCGCCTGAATATCGGTATGGTGTTCCAGAGCTTTAACCTGTTTCCGCACCTGTCTGTGATGAATAACCTGTTGCTGGCGCCACGTTATCACCGCCTGGCCCCTGAATCTGAATTAAAACAACGTGCCTGCGAACTGCTGAATAAAGTTGGCATGCTGGAACACGCGTGGAAATACCCTCACCAACTTTCTGGCGGGCAACAACAACGTGTGGCGATTGCCCGCGCGCTGATGATGCGCCCTCAAATCATGCTGTTTGATGAGCCTACATCGGCACTTGATCCCGAAAAGGTTAACGAAGTTTTACAGGTTATTGAAGCTCTCGCCCATGAAGGGATAACGATGGTTATCGTGACCCACGAAATGAATTTTGCGTTCAAAGTTTCTGACCGAATTGTCTTTATGGAGAAAGGGCGTGTGGTTTGCGATGACACACCTGCCGTATTGCGTGAGGGGCAGAACCCACGTGTTGGTGCGTTCCTGAAAGATGTCTCCCTTGCTTAATGAACCCTGTATTTTGAGAGGAACATGTTGTGATTGAACAGTGGCAAATTGAACAGTTTCATCAACAAGGTTTTCTGGTAGTCGAAAACGTATTAACTGCCAGTGAAATCAATGCATTGCAAAAAGATTTTGATAACTGGGTGGAAGACAGCCGTCATCATGATAATGCCTGGGGAGAGACACTGGATGGGCGAGCTCGCTTTGACCTGGAAAGTGACCATAGCCCGGAACACCCTTCTTTACGCCGGGTAACATCACCAACCGAGATTTCCGCGTCTTACCTGCAAACTGCGTTGAAGTCACGTATGGCAGAGATTGCGGCCCAGTTAATCGGCCATAACGGCACGCGGTTTCATCACAGCAAAATCAATTCCAAATTGCCGCACACTGCGACACAGGTGAAATGGCATCAGGATTTTTTATTTACGCCTCATAGCAATGACAGCCTGATAACGGCGCTTTTGATGGTCAGCGATGTGACGCCAGAAAACGGCCCGCTTAACGTGATCCCTGGCAGCCACAATGGCCCGCTTTGGTCTCACTGGCAGAATGGAAAATTTACCGGGGCTGTGGAAGAGACCGTTGTCGCACAACATTGCCAGGAGCCTGTAGCTTGCTTTGGCCCCTCTGGCTCAGTGTGCTTTATGCACACCCGGTTGCTGCATGCATCAAGCCCGAATGAAACGGAACACCCGCGAACGTTATTCATTACGGTATACGCCGCTGAAGATGCGTTGCCTTATGGCGAAAACCCGTTACCCAGTATTCATACCGGCACACTGGTTGCGGGTGAAGAAAGCGGCCTGATTCGCAGTACAGACAACCAGTTACGTTTGCCGCAAAAACCCCGTGGCGCATCCTTTTTTGTTCAACAGGCCGGAAACGATCTTGCCAGTGCCTGATATTTTATCTTTGGAGGTTTTATGAAACAGCTACGCACTTCGCTTCGCCCTGTTGTTTTATGCCTGGTTGGCGCGGCCACCGCTATGGCGTCATTCAGTTCACTGGCATTTATGCAGCCAGGGAAAATTATTGCGGGTTCCGACATGACGTTTTACCCCTATGAATACATGGAAAATAACCATCCGGCCGGGTTTGATATTGAATTTCTTAATGGCCTGGCGAAAGTGATGGGGCGCAAGGCTGAAAACCTGGATACCCGTTTCCCTAACCTGATCCCCGGTTTACAGGGAGGGCGTTTTGATATCACCAACTCGTCAATGTATATCACTGCTGAACGCCTGAAAGTTATTGACATGGTGCCTTATCTTAAAAGTGGTGAGTCCATCCTTGCATTGAAAGGCAGCAATTATCAGCCTAAAAAGCCTGAGGATTTTTGTGGCCACAAAATTGGTTCAATGGGAGCCACTTCCTGGCTCCAGCAGTTACATAAGCTGTCTGACGACTATTGCGTGAAAAAAGGGCTGAAACCTATTGCGCTGAGCGAATTCACCACCGATCCACAAACCACTCAGGCGTTATTATCTCATGCAGTTGAGGCGCAGATAACAGATGCGGCTGTGGCCCGTGGTGTTACGGCCAAATTGGGTAATCGTATTGTTATCTCCTCTGATACCCTGATTTATCCGGTGCTCAATGGTTTTGGGGTGAAGAAAGGCAACACAGAGGTTAAGCAGGCGCTGGAAAAAGCGCTGGCGGCATATCAAAAAACACCGGAGTACGCTGCATTGCTCAAAAAATATAATTTCCAGGCTCCCACGCAAGCAGACCTGAAAACCTTGATGCCGCAGGCTCAATAACAGCTCCCGGTTTTCTTCGTTTCCTGTAAGGTGAGGTAATTTATGGCGCTTTCTCATGAAGAACAAACGCGTATCGACCTGGCTGCCACATTCCGCATTATTGCGCATGAAGGTATGCATGAAGCGGTTGCCAATCACTTCAGTGCGGCGTTATCGCCAGATGGAAAACAGTTTTTACTGAACCCGAAGTGGATGCATTTTTCCCGCATTCGGGCCAGTGATTTGCTGTTATTACATGCTGATGATCCGCAAGCGGCACAGCGTGAGGATGTGGATGCAACGGCGTGGGCTATTCATGGGCAAATTCACCAGCGTTTGCCTGATGTCAAAGTGGTATTGCATCTACACCCGGTCTACACCACCAGTGTTGCCTGCCAGGCGCACCCGCATATTCCGCCAATCGATCAGAATACGGCGCGTTACTTTAACCGTGTTTCTTTCGATTCACTGTATGGTGGCATGGCTGATACAGTACAGGAAGGCGCACGCCTGGCCGGGCTTTTGGCAGGTAACAAACGCCTGATGATGGGCAACCATGGCGTTCTGGTGACGGCGCCGGATATTGGCGAAGCATTTGATGATATCTGGACACTTGAGCGGGCCTGCCAGATTTTGGTTACTGCCTGGTCCACCGGGCAACCGCTGCGCGTACTTGCTGATGAAGTTGCGGAAAAGACAGCACAAGACTGGGAGAAAATTGCCGATTTTTCACGCCAGCATTTTGAAGAAATGAAACAACTGATGATTCGCCAGGACCCATCTTTGCTTGATTGATTATCGCGGCCCATGGAAGGGCGTGAGATTTTTTTGTATAAAGAGCTTGTCTGTACGGGGGGATTTATGTAATTTCCACTCTTTCGGAGCTCGAAAATGACGGTCACTGATTCCCTTCTTGCCTATTCCCTTGCAGCCTCACTTTTGACAATCACGCCAGGTCTTGATACCGCATTGATTTTACGCACTGCAACCCTTGAAGGTGGCCGGAAAGCGTTTATGGCCGCGCTGGGGATTAATACTGGGTGCTTTATCTGGGGCGCGATGGTCGCATTTGGCCTGGCGGCATTACTGGCTGTTTCTGAACTGGCTTATATGCTGTTGAAGTGGGCCGGTGCGGTGTATTTATGCTGGCTCGCTTTTCATATGTTACGTACTCCTGTAACGCCTCAATTAAACGAAGGTGAGGGAACAGCCCGGCACAGTAACTGGTTTATCCGTGGGATGCTGGGCAACGTGTTGAATCCTAAAGTCGGTGTGTTTTATGTCTCTTTTTTGCCACAATTTATCCCGGCGGGGCACAATCCGGTAGAGTGGACTTTCTTGCTGGTATCCATTCATGTGGTGTTGGGGACACTCTGGTCACTCACGCTTATTAATGCATCACGCCGTGTGGCCCATATCCTGAAAAAGCCCGTTGTGGCTCGCTGGCTTAACCGCATTACCGGTGGTTTGTTTTTGCTGTTTGCTGCGCGTCTCGCTGCATCTTCCTGAAACTGTTTCATTCTTGCGTGTTTTTTCTGCGATGAGAATTGCAGTGTTATTCGAAGCACTATTTTCCCCTGTCAAGAAACAGGGGATAATTCCTTTTAACAGGAAGAGTGTGTTCAGGTAAGGAAACATAACGTATGAGTATTACGCCCAAAATCACCAGTGTGCGTGTCTGTCGTGTCAAAAATCACTACCCACATCAGGGCTCACGGGATTATTTTTTGCAGAATCTCGGCCTGCGGGTGGGGAAGCTCGAAGTTGATGTCGCCGATATCCGTGTAAACCTTGCAGCATTAACCACACGCTCTGAACAGTTTGCTACTAAATCTGATATTACCGAGTTGCGTGGTGAGTTACGTGCTGAAATGGGTGAGTTGCGTGGTGAGTTACGTGCTGAAATGGGTGAGCTGCGTGAGGAGTTGCGCGGTGAAATGGGTGAGCTGCGTGAGGAATTGCGTGGCGAAATGGGTGAGTTGCGTGGCGAAATGGGTGAGTTGCGTGGCGAAATGGCCGCCATGCGCGGTGAAATAAACGGTTTTCGTGGTGAGTTTTCGGGTATGTTACATAAGGCTATACACAAACAAACGGTGCTGATACTAACTATTGTTCCTGCTTCCCTGGCCGTTGTCGCCGGGGTGTCTGCATGGTTCAGTTAGTCGTTGTAGCATACCATTCCTTTCTTCTGTGTTTTTTCCTCTTTCTCCAGAGCCAAAGGGCAACGCCCTGTCTGGTGCCGTCACTGGCTACGGGCGTTTTCTGTTAACCATTCACTCCCTTCGGCAGCCAGATTAATGATTTAAATTCATAATCACATGCTGATTTCCCTGGATTATCCACCAGGGATGAATACGTACAATAGCGCTGTGCCCGTTTATTATTGTTGCAGGCCCGGGGCATCACCTGCTTATTGAAAATAAAACAGAGATAATGATGAATGCAAAACCTGTGGTGGGCACTGCTTCCCCCGCAAAAACACCCGTCGCCTTTATTGCCATTCTTGGCGCATTAATGGCTTTTACTTCGCTTTCAACCGATATTTACCTGCCTGCAATGCCTCAAATGGCGCGGGACTTACAGGGTGATGCTGAACTTACTGTAACCGGCTTTTTAGTGGGCTTTACTATCGCACAACTGATCTGGGGGCCAATTAGCGATCATTTCGGGCGCCGCCTGCCGTTGTTTATTGGTATGGTGCTGTTCGCTGTGGGTTCCGTCGGTTGTGCTATGTCGGAAAATATTACCCAGATTGTGTTCTGGCGTGTTTTTCAGGCGCTGGGAGCCTGTACCGGCCCGATGCTGGCCCGGGCTATGATTCGTGATTTGTTTACCCGAACCCAGGCCGCTCAAATGTTATCGACACTGGTGCTGGTCATGGCTGTAGCACCTATTGCCGGACCCTTACTGGGTGGTCAAATTATCCGTTTTAGTACCTGGCATTCCATTTTTTGGCTACTTGCGGTGATTGGTGGGGTGATGTTCGTTTCACTGGTGTGGTTGCCTGAAACCCTCAGTCCGGAAAAACGCACCCGGGCTTCTTTGGGGAATGCTTTTCATAACTACTTCTCGTTACTGAAAAACACCGCTTTTATGCGTTATACCCTGAGCCTTACCTTTTATTACGTGGCGGCTTACGCGTTTATTACCGGTTCACCCTTTGTTTATATCCATTACTTTGGCATTGACCCACAGCACTATGGTTGGTTGTTTGCGGTGAACATTCTGGGTGTTATGGCCATGAGCGTGGTGAACCGCCGCCTGGTTGTCCGCCATTCTCTGGAGAGCCTGTTGAAAGGAGCCAGTGTAATTGCAGTGATCGCGACAATCGCGCTGTCTGTGTTGGTAAAGCTGAATATTGGCGGGGTAGCCAGTATTGTGATTACCGTTTTTATCTTCTTTTCTATGAACGGGATAATCGCGGCAACATCCACAGCGGCTGCGCTGGATGAAGTGCCACATATCGCTGGTGCCGCCTCTGCTTTGATTGGGGCGTTGCAATATGGCAGCGGTATTATTTCATCACTGTTACTGGCTTTCTTCCGCGATGGCACACCCTGGACAATGGCCTGGATTATTGCCTTGTTCACCCTTGCCAGTTTTCTGGTGGTATTACCTGCAAAGGCAAAACGTACGGCTGCCTGAGTGGCAATTACGCACAGGGCATGCTGGTCAGAAAAAAGGCGAGCAGCCTGCTCGCCGTTAATGCCAAAAGGCCACATAGTGTGGCCTTCAGATTGATGAAAAAGAAGGAAAAAGCGTGGTTTTTCCTTCTTTTTAGTTAGCGGGCGAAAATCAATAAATTGATTTTCCTGGTTTTTTATTGGGTGACATCCTCTCGCTCTGTGCGGACATGAGGTTTGTCTTCCGACTCAAGGCCACATAGTGTGGCCTTCATGAGTTACAGCGACTGTTTTTCAATACAGTTACGGCCATTTTGTTTGGCCTTGTAGAGTAACTGGTCCACCTTGCGCAGGAACTCTGTTGGTTTTAATGATTCATCTGGCATAGCAGTGAGGCAACCAATGCTGGTGGTAACAAGCTCCTGGTGTGGTGAACCTTTATGTTCAATGGCCTGTTTAGCGATAAGCCGTTGGCAGCGCTCTGCAATATTGCCTGCCATAACAGCATCAGCGCCAGGCAGAATAATAATAAACTCTTCACCGCCATAGCGGGCAACCAGGTCTCGCGGGCCTTCAAGGGCAAGGCTCAGGGTTTGCGCTACACGGATCAAACACTGGTCTCCCTGAATGTGGCCGTACATATCATTAAATTGTTTGAAGAAGTCGATATCCATCATCAGCAGTGACAAAGGCGCTTTGCTGCGGCGGGCGCTTTCCAGCTCCACGGCGAGCGTGGCGTCAAAGCGGCGGCGGTTGGCAATACCAGTAAGGCCGTCTTTGTAAGATAAGGCTTCGAGCTCTTTTTGCAGCGCGATGAGCTTTTCTTCTGTTTTCTTCCGTTCACTGATATCAAACATAAAGCCAATCAGGCTGTCTGGATCGCCATTTTCCTTGCGCACCACATGCACAACATCGCGGATCCACACGTATCCGTTATCTTTTGTCAGTGCCCGGTAATCAGCTTCATGATCCACGCCAGCCTGAGACTGGGCAATGCAGAAGTTGACCACGCGCTCCCGGTCTTCAGGGTGAATACGCATCGCCCAGTCTTCAGCTGAAACCCAACTGGCTTGTTCCCAGCCTAACAGCGGCTCAATTTGTGGGCCAATGTAGGCAAATGACATGGTTGACCAGTCTATTTTCCACGGGATAGCCAGAGTCGATTCCAGTAACGTTTTATATACTGCGTTATCGCTGGTGAGTTCACTGATGTCTGCCATAAAACACTCTCCAAAAAAATAAATTAACCGGGCATTACCGGACGACTGTGTACTGTTGCCAGAGCGTTCCAGTACCAGTAGAAGTACCCGTTGTTTTGTTGTAATAGCGTGTGAGTTGTTATGCTGTTTTGCTGAATATTACCCCAGCATGCCAGTGCCGAGTTACGGTTATTATGCAAATCAAGACAAACCTGATTCGGCAGTGCCGGTTTGGGGGGAATATACAATGCGTCGCCCTGTTTTACCCACAGGTCTGCGACACGGATAATAGATTGTTCAGGCCAGTAACGGCCTACTGAAACCACCAGCGGTTGTCGCGGGTCCGTAGAGGCAAAGACATGGGGAAAATCATGGTGTTCAAGGTCGGTACAGGAAACAGTGAGTAAGGTATTCCCTGTGCCCTGATACGGTGACCAGTGGCCGGCAAATACACCGTAATCATATTCTACATATTGCAATGGGCTTACCGGGCTGGAAACCTGAATCGCTTGCCCTGGTTGAATCAGCGTCGCACCAAATGCTGCAGCAATCGCCGGGGTAGCCCAGAAAGGCTCAAAGACCACTTCTGCTGCACTAAATCCTAACTGTGTTTCTGTGCCCCAGGGTGGGTTTGGCGTCACTTTCACAATATCCGCCACCACATAAGGTGTGCCAATGGCAGTTGCGGGGTTATCAGGCGCAGCTTCCACTCGCACTATTTCGGGAGCGGGTTCGGCAACCCAGACTGGCCCATTGGGCGTGTTACAAAACCAGGGAGTCAGAGCGAGATTGATGTCTTCTTCATTTTTTTCCTGAATAAACAAGGGCGGAGCGAAGTGTGCGTCAGACATGGTTTGTGTCATCCATTATTGCTGATGTAGCAGGTGAATTAGTGAGCAGGCAAAGCGTGTTCCAGCCTGTTATTAGTATTGTCAGGTGGCGTGAAGGAAATTATGCCGTGGCGGAAATAGTAGAGCCATAGGCAGGATGGGTGAATAGTGTTAAATATTGAGAAAAATAAAGGCGTTAGTACGTCTTGTGGTTTGCCTGATAACGCGCAGTGAAATAACCTTCTCGCAGATTTGCCTTGCCTGTTTTCCCCAAAAATATGGCTCACCGTAGTGAGCCACGAGGCTGATGGCAAACCTCATGCCCGCACAGAACGACAGGATGCCACCTAATAAAAAACAAGGAAAATCAAATGGTTGATTTTCATCCGCAAACTAAAAAGCAGGAAAAACCACGTTTTTTCCTGCTTTTTCATCAATATTATGGCTCACCGTAGTGAGCCATGAACGCTTTGCCCTGTGGGTTACTTCATTCCACAGTTATTGCATTTGCTGGTGATCTGCTGGAAGAAGTCGTTACCTTTGTCGTCCACCAGGATAAACGCCGGGAAATCTTCCACTTCGATTTTCCAGATAGCTTCCATACCCAGTTCCGGGTAAGCCACGCACTCCAGGCTCTTGATACTCTGTTGCGCCAGCACCGCAGCCGGGCCACCAATGCTGCCCAGGTAGAAGCCACCGTGTTTCTTACAGGCATCCGTTACCTGCTGGCTGCGGTTACCTTTCGCCAGCATAATCATGCTGCCACCGTGGGACTGCAGTAAATCCACATAGGAGTCCATACGCCCGGCAGTGGTTGGGCCCAGCGAGCCGGAGGCATACCCTTCCGGTGTCTTGGCCGGCCCGGCGTAATAAATCGGGTGGTCCTTGATGTACTGCGGCAGTTCTTCACCGCTGTCCAGCAGCTCTTTCAGTTTGGCATGGGCAATGTCACGCCCGACAATGATGGTGCCGTTCAGGGAAAGCCGGGTGGAAACCGGGAACTGCGACAACTGTTGCAGGATTTCACTCATCGGGCGGTTCAGGTCCACTTTCACCACTTCGCCTTCATTTTCGCCACGCAGCTCTGCCGGAATGTACTGGCCGGGGTTATCTTCCAGCTTCTCAATCCAGATGCCTTCGCGGTTGATTTTCGCTTTCACGTTACGGTCAGCGGAGCAGGACACACCCATACCAACCGGGCAGGATGCCCCATGGCGTGGCAGGCGGATAACCCGGATATCATGGGCAAAGTATTTCCCGCCGAACTGTGCGCCAAGGCCCAGGTTCTGCGCTTCGGTCATCAGTTCCTGTTCCAGTTGTACATCGCGGAACGCCTGGCCGTGTTCGTTGCCTTCTGTGGGCAGCCCGTCGTAATAGCGGGTGGACGCCAGCTTCACGGTTTTCAGGGTGCTTTCAGCCGAAGTGCCACCAATCACAAATGCGATATGGTATGGCGGGCAGGCAGCCGTACCCAGGGTACGCATTTTCTCCACCAGGTAATTTTTCAGTTTGGCCGGAGTGATAAGTGCCTTGGTTTCCTGGTACAGATAGGTTTTGTTGGCTGAACCGCCGCCTTTGGCGATGCACAGGAATTTGTATTCGTCGCCATCCACGCTGTAGAGGTCAATCTGGGCAGGCAGGTTGGTGCCGGTGTTGACTTCTTTGTACATATCCAGCGGGGCGTTCTGGGAATAACGCAGGTTTTCTTCGGTGTAGGTGTTGTACACCCCCTGAGCCAGGGCCGCTTCATCGCCGCCGCCGGTCCAGACGCGCTGGCCTTTTTTCCCCATGATGATGGCGGTGCCGGTATCCTGGCAGGTGGGCAGCACGCCACGGGCAGCGATTTCTGAGTTACGCAGGAACTGCAGCGCCACATATTTGTCGTTTTCACTGGCCTGCGGGTCGCTGAGAATGGCGGCCACCTGTTTCTGGTGCGACGGGCGCAGCAGGAAAGCGGCATCGCGGAATGCGTGCTGAGCCAGCAGGGTCAGGGCTTTCGGGTCCACCTTCAGGACGCTTTCGCCC
>NZ_JJMI01000009.1:0-15779 GCF_000705335.1 Mangrovibacter sp. MFB070 | reverse complement strand
GTCATTTACCCAGTAGGGAAATAGGTGATCAATGTGAACGATACCAAACAGTGTATAAACCAATTTAAGAAGCTTATGGTTGCCGACAAGTATCACGTAACTAATCCTGTACCTGCTAAAGTTATGTCAGACTTGATGCAAAGCCTCCCCCCTGCCGATTGGGATGAGACCAAACAAAAAGTATTCTACGATATTCAGAAACTTCTATCAATTAGACCAGAATATGCGCAGCTATTTAATGAAATGGATGGACTGGAATACAATGGCCTAACGATTTATAGTCTTGCTCAGGCAGAAAATGGGATACCCTCATGGGACAACATATACATTCAAAATTTAGACAATCGAGATAATGATATCTATGCCTCGCCACATCTTACTGATAAGGTAATTATCGGCGAAGATGGCATGTCTGTGTTTTGCTACAACTTTACTGATGATATTTTCGAAATCCGTGACAGAGTTGCGCCAGACTACGTGATAGAATCACATAAGGATTTTGCGGATTTTTTAACTACTTTATATTCAACTGTATGTTGATTATCAAATCAATGCAGATATTTATTTTATATGCATTAAGTATCTGTTTTTATTATCTATTATATACGTAATAAAATTATAGCAGGGGGTGGCGCAATGAAGTCTATTTTAGTACCAACCAGCCAAGAATCTATGTCCCGGCTCGATTTTGATAACTGCATTGATGGAGATCTGATTGACATTAATATCAGTGATGACGACTTCAGTGCAATGATGAATTTAGGATTAATAGAATTACTAAATAAATCCCTTGATCTGTATATAGATGAGTTTGAGGATGAAGAGATTGTGGGAAGTGATGAACTAAATCACGCCAAAATAATTATAGAAAATCATTTTACTATCGGTAAGGAAAAAATGGTGGATATTGTATTAACTCAAATAAACAAAGCAATCAAGTATAACACTGGAATATTTTTCTATTTTTGATAATGCGTAGCATGACATCAGCGCTCTTATATCTCAGCAAGCCGTAACACATGAGGCTTTAGCTGATTCACTATAGAAAATAGCTGAAACTTATCAGTGAATTATCTTTTTTAAACACTAACATACAGTTTTCTCACCAGTAATGAAAAATAAAAATTAATACTTATGAATAATAAAAATACAATGAAAGTTGTTATCGCAAGTGACATAGGTTACGAAAAACTCATTGCCGAAATTTACTGTGATGATGCATTTATTGGGCTCATACATCAAGAAGAAGGGGAAAATAATTTAAAAGTCGAATTTTCAAACAGTAACACCCCAATCAGTCTTGAATGGTTACAAGAAGCATTACAGGTGGCCAAGGAAAAATTGCTTCAATAGTACCGAGACTTTTAAGTTAGTCATAACAATGAATATTAAAAAATGAGAACCATATCATTCTCCCCAGGACTGGCTACCGGGTCCGTTATGAGCGAGAAGCGGAGGTTCGGAATGCACACTGAACTATGGGGAGCATGTCAGTTTAATGGTTAGCCAAAAGGGCAGGAATTATCTGCCCTAAGCTAACATCCTTGAATTACTCGACTAAAAAGCTTGTGCTGAATTTCTATTTGTAAACATTTGCGATAAATATTAGTCCGAACCTGGGACAGTAATTAAAAATTGGGGTTGATACGTGCTGATACCCCAGCATGCTCTTTTAAGAGGTAAAGAAGCCCGCCACCATCAATAAGTTCGATTGGTTTGTCTTCGCAGAAACGATATGCATCTTTACCATATTGACTTGTACACACCAGAATACCTTTGTTAGCACCTTCATTCATCATTGTTCCATAAAGATCTCTAACAGAACTGACACCGACAGTATCTTTATATCTTTTAGCCTGAATCACCACTTTGCCACCGAGTATCGGGCGTGTGTCGAATGCCACCGCATCAACGCCACCGTCTTTTGTACCTCTAGTGAGTTTGGTATCCAGTCCCATTTGAGTGAAAAGATTTGATACTAACACCTCAAATTCTGACGGTGAAAGTTCCATAAGGTTTGGTCGCGTTTCAAGGGCTGATAAAGCATCACCTTGTTCAATAAAGCGTTTATCAACCATGTTGAATTCGATAATAGGCTTTACAGCCTGGAGTTCATCTGGTCGCCCTGAAACTTGTGCACCTAAACTTCTAAGGCATGCGCTTTTTTCAACCCTTTCCAGTTTTATTTGCATGAAATCGTCCTTGTAAGCACGGGCAGATACTAATGTGACTTTGGTATCATGCCCACTTGTAGGATCGATAGTTTCGATTACACCGTTAAACAGTACTGACGTTAAAGCAGATGCCTTGTCAGCTTCGAAAAGCTCATGCATTGTGCGGAGTGTGATTGCGGCGATTATGTTTTGATAGAGTTCTTTTATCTCGCCAATCTTTCGCGCCTTGGCATCGATGGCATCTCTCGTTTTGACATATTTGTATTCCAACTCGCGTGGTACTACTGCAATTTCAGGTAAGTTGTATTCAACCAACAACTCCTTGCTGTCAGGTAAATAGGCCAACCTAAAGGTTTGTGGGAAGCCATTTTCAGGATATTCAGACCGTGTCAACACCATTTCGCAATATGCCAGCACGCTGTCAGGATCGCAGTTGAGGTAGTCTTGCTCAAACTGGTCAACTTCGTCGTGCTGACTTTTTATTTCTTCGAGATAAGCAGTTCTTCGGGTCTGATAATCAGCAACTAAAGCATCAAGCTCAACTTTCTGACTTGAAAGTTTAACTGAATGATCTTCCTTGCTTTTACTGAAAGATTCTTCTGCACTCTGCAATTCTCGATAATATTTGTTCTTAACCCATGGGAAAATAGTCTTCCATGCTGCTGGGGCTTTCACGATTTTCATCTCTGGTTCTGGGTCTGGTAAGAGATGCTTGGGCGTTTTGAAGTCTTCGAATTTTGGGTGTTTTTTCAGTGACGAAAAATCAATCGAATCATCAAATTCTAGAGTATGTTCCAGAAGTGTAGAAAGCGCGGAGATATTCTCGTTCAGCTCAGCGTTAAGATCGGAAACTTCATCTTGACGCTCTTCCAAATACATGGCTTTTGCTAACTTATCAGCCTCTTTTTGCTCACGAAGTCTCTGAGCATTATCACGTTTTATTTCGCGCTCAATACGGCGAACCTCGGCAAAATGATGGCGCTCAGACCTCTTACGCTCACGCTCTGCTGCTGCAACGGCTCTGCCTGTAGCACGTATAAAGCCTTCAAATCCTGATCTCCGCCCCATTCCAGTCCCCACAGCCTCCAACAGAAAGTTCAGTTTGCAATAAGTGAAGTTACCTCAGGCAACCATCCATCCAATTAATCTGTAATTAATTTACTCTATTAGCACTAGGCCAATCTACAGTATTTTATAAAAGCAATTAGCTCATATCTTAAAATGCGCAGGTTTGTTGTCTCTTAACCAATCTACAGAGAGCGGGTCATGATCATTAGTTGATTCTGTGAAGATTTACCAAAGTCCGCTTCTGGCACTTAGCAGACACACGACTCACTAATATTCCCTATATCAATTCGGATTAAACAACATAAAAACTCGGTTTTCACCCTCTTCTGTTGATATATCACGAAAAGTGATAATGCTGGTCTCTATCTTCAGGGTTGGTGCAGTCTACGCGGTTCAGGAGCACTGTGTAGCGTTCCAGCGCTTCCAGTCTCACAACCTCCGCTTGCGTTGCCATGTCAAATTTAACTGCACGCGCCAGAGGCGTAATTTCTGCCTCAGCGGAAGCCATAAGCGTAGTTTTAGATGTGAATACTGCAGCAGCCTAGGCACTCATATTCTGTACACGCAAGGCCGAACCCGTCATTACATTCCAGGCACCGAACGTATATCCCACGCCTGTGTTATCTGTTTTCCCCGCCCTCATAAAAATTCTGCCATCATGGCTTTCAATGGTCTGGATAATTGTTCTGTTCCCTGCATTCACCACCTTTACGTACCCATAGATGAAATTATCAGGGTATCCGCCAGACACAGTACCAAATGAAAAGGGATAGTATGTTCCTGGTGTAAACAAGGTATTGAGGTTCCGTGAATTTTCAACTGCCGCAGGCATTGCGTTGAAATCAGCAGGATCGATGACACTCTTCTTCAGGGCAGCCCTTGTGGCGGGGGGCACACCAAGTACCTCCCAAATAACACTTGCATCTTGCGCAACCCCTTTCTGCCGCCTCTTCTGCCCTGTCGGCTTCGGCGCGGACACGGTCAGCTTCTGTTGTAGCCTTCTCTGCACTGGATTGTGAAACTGCTGCCTGTTCCTGAGCACGGTTAACGGCAATGATCGAAGGAAAAGCAACCATTACCTGTACTGCACTTGATAGTGGCGCCAGTGGTTCATGCAAAGTCACAGTCAGTGCCAACGAATAACTAACTGGGGGCGAAAGTCCCCTTCAGGAAACAGATGCGGGAGATCGAGTCATTACACTGCTCGAACCAGCACTGGACGCATTAAAAGCCCAACAAGCACTTACGGCGATGAAACCTAAAACAGGGATTATTTTTTATCATCGGGAGTATGGTCAATGGAATATCAAAACATGCACTTTGTGTTTATGCCCAGAATGCGTAGAGGCGAACAGAAAGCCTACTACTCTTTATCGAGCATCGGTGCGAGATTCAACGCAGCTATAAAACGTGCTGGCATTCGTCGCCGGAATCCGTACCATACGCGGCATACTTTTGCCTGCTGGCTTTTATCTGCCGGCGCTAACCCCTCTTTCATTGCGAGCCAGATGGGGCATGAAAATGCGCAAATGGTTTATGAAGTCTACGGTGCGTGGATTGAAGAATTGAACGGCGAACAGGTGTTGATGCTTAACAATAAGCTGGCGCTTTAAAAAATTTTGCCCCTATTATGCCCCTATTGGCTCCGAAGGTAGTAATAAATGCAAGATAATCAAGACGTTACCAAGAAAGAACAATACAACCTGAATAAACTGCAAAAGCGTCTGCGGCGCAATGTGGGTGAAGCTATCGCTGATTTCAATATGATAGAAGAAGGCGATCGCATTATGGTTTGCCTTTCTGGCGGGAAAGACAGTTACACCATGCTTGAAATACTGCGTAACCTGCAGCAAAGCGCACCAGTAAATTTTACGCTGATTGCAGTAAACCTTGACCAGAAACAGCCTGGTTTCCCCGAGCATATTCTGCCTGAATACCTTGATACCATTGGCGTTGAGTACAAAATTGTTGAAGAGAATACGTACTCTATTGTCAAAGACAAAATTCCTGAAGGCAAAACGACCTGTTCACTTTGCTCACGTTTACGGCGTGGTATTTTGTACCGTACAGCGACTGAACTTGGTGCAACCAAAATTGCGCTCGGTCACCACCGTGATGACATTCTGCAAACCCTGTTTCTCAACATGTTTTATGGCGGCAAGCTTAAAGGCATGCCACCCAAACTGATGAGCGATGATGGCAAACATATTGTTATTCGCCCCCTTGCCTACTGCAGAGAAAAAGATATTGAGCGGTTCTCCACGGCAAAAGCATTTCCAATTATTCCGTGTAACCTGTGTGGTTCGCAGCCTAATTTACAGCGCCAGGTGATTGGCGACATGCTGCGTGACTGGGATAAGCGCTACCCGGGCCGTATTGAGACCATGTTTCGCGCCATGCAGGATGTTGTTCCTTCTCACCTTTGTGACACGGAATTATTCGATTTCAAAGGGATTCACCACGGTAGTGAGGTTGTTGATGGTGGCGATCTGGCTTTTGACCGCCAGGAGATCCCATTAACCCCGGTTGGCTGGGAAGAAGACAGCGAATCGAAAACTCAGCGCCTGGATATCCTGGAAGTAAAATAATTGATGGATACAAAACGGGCTACCAGGCCCGTTTTATATCTCCGCCCCGTTTCCTGATGTGTTAATTCACCTGATACCCCCCGGCTGCGGCCCCGCGGGTTACATGCGTGTTTTATACCTACAACTAATGCACCAAAGGGTGCGGATCAGGATCCGGTACAGGCTCATGAGGCACAGGGTCAGGCCGCGGGTGTGGTTTGGTTACAGGCACCGGCTCCGCGGGAAAAGGGTCACATTTCATATCACCTCCTTTTGCTTCCTGCATAAGCTTAGAACGCCCCGGAAAACAGGCAAAAAAAAGCCGACAAATTTTGTCGGCGTCGTACGAATTAATCTTGCTATGCAGTAATTCAAAAAAGGAAGTAAGACAATATGGAGCGCAACGCCCATCGCTTGACGTTGCATTCACCTGC
Source organism: Mangrovibacter sp. MFB070 (assembly GCF_000705335.1). Lineage (NCBI taxonomy): Bacteria > Pseudomonadati > Pseudomonadota > Gammaproteobacteria > Enterobacterales > Enterobacteriaceae > Mangrovibacter > Mangrovibacter sp. MFB070. The sequence continues at coordinate 9,536 of NZ_JJMI01000009.1, read as the reverse complement.
GAAATTGATATTGCCTTTTTCATCAGGCAAATTTATTGATATGGCTCAATATAATTGCCCCTTTAGTTCGATAATTCTTGTTGTTTACAGCCAGTTACTACGTTTTAACCACACAATAACAGCGACAACAAGAATTACCAACATAAGGCAGAAAAATGCAAAGCCAAACCCCCAGCTACCACCAGGAATACCGCCGAGATTAACGCCAAACAAACCTGTCAGAAATGTACTCGGAAGAAAGACCATAGCCATAAGCGACATGGTATAAGAGCGACGGGATAATGATTCCTGCATCATTTGTGATATTTCATCGGCCATTATTGCAGTACGTGCGATACAGGCATCAATTTCATCCAGCCCACGGCCCAAACGGTCTGCAATATCCTGCATTCGCCGTCTTTCATCGTCATCCATCCATGGCAGGCGTTCACTGGCAAGACGCGCAAACACATCACGTTGTGGTGCCATATAACGGCGCATTACTATGAGTTGCTTGCGCAATAACGCAAGTTGCCCACGCTGAGGAATTTGCTGGTCAAGCAAATCATCTTCCAGATCGATAATCTGATCATGGAGTTGTTCAATAAATTCACTGGCATGGTCAGTTAACGCATCACACACATCAACCAGCCACCCGCCGACATCTTTCGCTCCGGTACCGGATTTCAGGTCATTAATCACATCATCTAAAGCCAGAACCTGACGCTGCCGCGATGTGATTATCATGTTTTCATTGATATACATCCGCATGGCGACCAGTTGGTCCGGGCGTTCATCTGTACTGCCATTGATGCAGCGCAGAGTAATGAAGGTACCTTCACCCATGCGGGTAACGCGTGGGCGCAGGCTTTCTCCGGCCAGCAAGTCTCTTGCCATATCCGGTAACAGAGGGGAATTAGCCAGCCAGTCGGCACTTTGCGGATGGGTATAATTAAGATGCAGCCAGCATGGATGTTGCTTATCAACACATTCGGATTGCTCTAACGGCGCGATGCCACCCATGCCATCAAAACGCCAGGTAAAAACGGCATCAGAAACGAAAAAATCTCGCCCGGTTAACCCACTCAAATCTACCCCCTGTTCACTCTTTGTGTTCCATCATTGTGTTATGCAGATGAAGCTATGACTCAGTTTTTACTATTAATTTAGCAAAATATTACATCTTATATAACATTCTACTAAAATCCTTTGTAGCATTGGTATGTAACACTTTACCCAAAAGGAAGCTGATTTGTTCAGACGTAAAGTATGTAAGGCATTTGACTTGCGCTATGAGCAGACACGCCAGCACGCCATTATTATGAGTGCCAACTGGTTTCTGTGGGTTAACCTTTTGTTCAGTATCGTCATTTTAGTCCGTTACTATTTTAACCCCAGCGTAAATCTTGCCATTCCGGCCGGGCGTGCGGATTTCTCACATTTACCACTATTTGCAGTCATGGTGATAAGCGCTGCGGTGCTGTATATGCTGAAATATTCACCAGACAGGCTCTCGCGTAATATATGGACTATGCTGCGCGTAACGATGCTAATCCTCAGCCTGAACTGGTGCCTGGTATTGTTTTTGTTGTTTGCCAGTGGCGGGCGCCCGGTTATTTTCGCTCTTGCGTCTATCTTATTGCTTACCGGGTTGATAGCACTTTATGTTGATGCTCTGGCGTGGTTTTTGTTCAGTGTGCCACTTCAGGCTGCCATTATTATTACCAGCCTGGTTTTCACCAGCTACATCACCGTAGTGAATGTACTGGCTTATATTGCTCTGGCTTTATTGGTTGAATCTGCCCGGCGCATGCTCAATACCTGGTTTGTTCTCGCCATACACCGGGAACAAGAAAATAACGATTTGATTCAACGCCTGGAAATTCAGGCCAATTGTGACCCTCTTACTGGTTTAGCTAACCGCAGGGCTTTCCAGGTCATGTTAGATAAGGCCGTGCAGCGCGCTTCTTTTCAACAGGGCGACAGCGCCTTCTCAATGCTTATGCTCGATGTCGATAAATTCAAAAACTACAATGATTTTTATGGTCACCAGGCAGGTGACTCATGCCTGATTCAGGTTGCGGAATCTATTGAAAACGCAGTTCGGGCTAACCTGGATTTAGTTGGGCGGTTTGGCGGTGAGGAATTTATTGTTTTATTGCCCCAGGCATCGGCCACGGACGCAGCCGACATTGCAAAGCGGATACAAAGCGCACTCAGCATGCGAAATATTGAGCACATGGCTTCAGATGTTACCAATAAAGTGACAGTAAGTATTGGTATTGCAGAATGGTCGCCCGGGTTGACTGCCAGCCAGTTGGTTTCCCGGGCAGACAGCGCGCTATATTACGCAAAACATAGTGGCCGCAACCAATACCAGATGTTCTTCCCGGCAAATAACCCGGTAAAAGAGCAAACAGTAAAACAGGCTTAAATATTGATATACTGGGTGTATTATAAATTACATCGCAATGGTACCAGATGACTGATAACTGGACACATAACCCACGAGTCAACCTGCGACTCTCTCGCTCCGTTAGTGCTGCCATTCTTGGCGACATCAAAGCACTGCTTCCCCATGAAGGGATTCAAATATTTATTAATGAGCTCGATGATGAAAATTACGCCACACTGGAATGCCAGCAAAATGACGCTATCGCTGCGTTATTGGTGCCCATTTTAGTGGTATGGCGGCAACTGGGCTATATCGGAAATATTGTGTGGCACGGTGGCAAAATCACACGCGATGTTACCGCTGCCACACAATTTCAACTGCTTAGTTTAATGAAAACGCCACTGGCATTATTTGTTATCCGCGAAGCGTGATACGGCTACGAGCCAGTACGCGCAGAGGTAGCAAGGTTGCGCATATCATTCCCCGTTGGCGACTGGTGCACACGTAAACCAAATTCACCAATTACTGCATAGATATGGTCAAAGATATCTGCCTGGATGGCTTCATATTCAAGCCAGGCGACAGTATTGGTGAATGCATAAATCTCCAGCGGTAAGCCATCCACTCCGGGGGATAACTGGCGAACCATGGTAGTCATGTCAGGGTGAATTTTCGGGTGCTGGTTCAGGTACGCAGTCAAATAGGCGCGAAAGGTACCGACATTAGTCATTTGCCGCATATTAAGTACTGATCCAGACTCGTGGTCATTTTCCCGGTTCCAGGCTGATAACTCGTCGTTTTTCTGTGCTAAATAAGGCGTTAAAATACGCGAGTGCTGCAAGTGTGCCAGTTCATCGTCAGAGAGAAAATGGATGCTGGTGGTATCAATATTAATGCTGCGTTTAATGCGGCGCCCGCCAGACTCCGACATCCCCTGCCAGTTTTTAAATGCGTCGGAAACCAGTGCATAGGTTGGGATAGTGGTAATCGTGTTATCCCAGTTTCTGACCTTCACCGTTGTCAGCCCAATATCGGTAACGGCACCGTCAGCGCCATATTTGGGCATTTCCAGCCAGTCCCCCTGGTTTAGCATACGGTTGGCTGAAAGCTGGATTCCAGCCACCAGGCCAAGAATGGGGTCTTTAAATACCAACATGAGCACCGCAGCCATGGCCCCCAGGCCACTAATCAAAATCGCCGGTGATTTGCCAATTAATACTGAAATCATCATGATGCCAATCACGATGGCACTGAGCAGTTTCATGCTCTGGACAATCCCTTTAAGCGGCAGATTCCCGGCGAATGGCAGTTTGCGGGAAACCACAAATGAGACGTCCATCAGGGAGAAAAAGGCCAGCAGCCCATACAGCATCACCCATAACTGTGCTGCAGTGAGTAAAAACAAACTGGCTTCACTCCCCACCTCTAACCACAGTAAAGCCTGAATGTGCACAATAATACCCTGCAGCACGAAGGCCAGGCGGCGAAACAGATGGTGCTGGGTAATAACCTGCAGCCAGAGCTTGTTACTGCTTTGCGCGCGCTTTTCAAAAGCACGTAACACCAGGCGGTGTAAAATGAGGTGAACAACGACAGCCGTAAACAAAATGATCGCTAATACCGATACCAGCGCCATTGAGTTAGTTAAATTAATGCCGTAACGCCCGGCAAAATGCATGAGTTCCTGCATACAATCTCCTTTTTATTCAGGCGCTATCTTGCCTTCCCATAATCCATGGTGCAATGGTTGTAACATACAGAATGGACGAGCTTTGATGCTAATGGTTGGCTAAAAGATAATAGAGACGATGAACTTCAGAGGCAGATAAGAGGGATTTGCCCCTCCGGCGCTTATCTCCGGCACTCACAATGTGGTGTTAGCTCTTTGGGGGCAAAACGATAATAAGATATCAGATAAATCTGATCAACACTCCTGTGGGCAAAAATCGCCCGGCATCACAAATTGTGGCCTAATCCTGGCACAACCCCGCCTGCAGCATAGCCTGCGTTAATGCTTAATGATGTACATTGTCCGGCTGTAAGCGACATCTTCAGGGTTGTCTATTGGGTAACCTTTAACCCAGGGTTTAATCAAACGCCCGTTGGTGTACTGGTAAATCGGCGCAATTGGGGCCTGTTCCGCGAGGATTTTTTCGGCTTCATCATAGTCTTTATTGCGCGCTTTTTCGTTTGTTTCACTGGCAGCCTGGGCAATAATTTTGTCGTAAGCACTGGAGCTGAAACGAGAAATGTTGCCACTGTTAGTGGATGTCAGAAGAGATAAAAATGTTGATGCTTCATTGTAATCACCAATCCATGAAGCACGGATAACATCAAAGTCCCCGCTACGGCGGCTATCGAGATATGTCTTCCACTCCTGGTTTTTAAGGGTGACTTCAGCACCCAGTGCTTTACGCCACATTGAAGCAATGGCAATGGCAATTTTTTGGTGGTTTTCTGACGTATTGTACAGCAGTGAAAGCTTAAGCGGTTTTTCAGGCCCGTAGCCTGCAGCTTTCAGCAACATTTTTGCCTGCGAATCTCGCTCTTCCTGCGTCATTTCCTGGAATAAAGCCGGTTGTGGCGTGAACCCTTGAGTAACATCTGGCGTAAAATGCCAGGCGGGTTTTTCGCCGGTACCCAGAACCTTATGAGCAATAATATCGCGGTCAATAGTCAGACTAAGCGCTACACGCACGCGTTGATCTGCTGTCGGCCCTTTTTGAGTATTAAACGCGTAGTAATATGTGCCTAACTGAGGCGGTGTATAGACTTGCCCTGGAATAGTTTCCAGCAGCTTGTGGTACATATTCTTCGGGAAGGACTCAGTTATATCAATGCCACCGGACAAATAACGCTTAGTTGCCGATGATTCCTGGTTAATCGGAATAAATGTCACTTTGGTGAGTACTGTTTTGGCATTATCCCAATACTGCCTGTTAGGTGTTACGACCAGTTTCTCATTGACGACTCTGGAAGCCAGTACAAAAGCGCCATTACCCACCAGGTTTCCCGGTCGCGTCCAGTCATTACCATATTTTTCCACTGTTGCCTGTTTTACTGGATAAAGCGCAAAGCTGGCTGTTAGCAGTGGGAAAAAAGGCACGTTTTTATCAAGCTGTACCTGCAGGGTTCGGCTGTCAAGCGCACTGACACCCAGCTTTTCCGGAGCCATTTTCCCTTCAATAATAGCCTGGGCATTATCTATTCCGGCTAATGCAGCAAATGATGCAAAAGGTGAGCTGGTCTTCGGGTCTACCAGGCGGCGCCAGCTATAAACAAAGTCTTCTGCAGTGACCGGAGAACCGTCAGACCAGCGGGCATCGGGCCTCAGAGTGAACGTCCAGATACGGTTGTTATTGGTCTGCCACTTTGTTGCCACACCGGGGATCAGTGCTCCGGTAGCATCCTGATTAGTAAGCCCTTCAAACAAATCACGAATTACCTGAATTTCCGGTAACCCAACTGCTTTAGCAGGGTCCAGTGATGCAGGTTCATCTTTAATATGGCGATTTAATTCCTGCTGTGCAGCAAGTTGAGTTCCTGGCGGCACATCGGCAGCAAAGGTAGCCGCTGTGGCTCCACCAACGATAATCACACTGCAAAGCATTCGGGTAACAAGTTTCATTTGGCAGCCCTGGTTAGATTCTATCTTTTCCGCACTGATCGGAACTTTTGATAATTATTTGTTTTGATAGGAAGAATTGCAAATATTCTGTAATACTTTGTTGTAAGTTTTGCGGCAAACTGCACGAACGCCTGCCAGACAGCCGCTCAAACTGATGCGTCCCGGTTAACGTTTTCTGACAACAAGGTGATTTATGCCACTTTCACGTGCGAGACAATTCCGCGGTAATTTCCAGACACCCGCACAACAATACGGCGCCAGCGTTGGTGGAGCTCAGTTGCTCTGGTACCCGGCCACAGAAATGCAACCCTCCGCAGGGTTGATTATGGCCGGAACACACGGTGACGAAACCGCAAGCGTTATCACCTTATCCTGTGCACTGCGCACTTTAGAAGAAACACACCGCCGCCACCATGTCATTCTTTGTGTTAACCCGGATGGTTGCCAGAGTGGTTTGCGTGCCAACTTGCGCGGAGTGGATTTGAACCGGAATTTTCCGGCAGCTAACTGGAAACCTGGCGAGACAGTTTATCGCTGGAACACGCAGGCACCGGTTCGTGATGTAAAACTCTCAGCAGGTGAATTTGCCGGTTCCGAGCCAGAAACCCAGGCATTGTGCCAGTTAATCACCCGAATAAAACCGGCCTGGGCGGTGTCATTTCATGAGCCATTAGCCTGCGTTGAAGACCCATACCGCACACCACTCGGGGAATGGCTGGCAACCACACTGATGTTACCCCTGGTTACCAGCGTGGGTTATGCCACGCCGGGTTCATTTGGCAGTTGGTGCAAAGATAACAGCCTGCCGTGTATTACAGCCGAACTACCACCGGTATCAGCAGACCTCGCCTGCGAGCGTTATCTGGATGGATTTACCAGCCTGCTTACTTATAAGGGTTAAAAATGTAACATGCCCGGTGTGAAGTTAAGCCCGGGCTCAACATCCACTGCCAGCCACGTTGGGCCATCCAGGTCCAAAAAACGGGCTGAAGGTACTAATGGTAACGCTGCAGTGATAGCTCGTGAGGTACACAGCATGCAACCTAACATAATCTCAAAACCTGCAGCTATTGCCGCCTGTTGTAATAATAATGCCTCTGTCAGCCCACCCGTTTTATCAAGCTTAATATTGACCATGTCATAGTAGCCAGACAGCGCTTCCAGGTGTGACCGCGTATGGCAGGATTCATCTGCACACACAGGCAATGGGTGAATAAAATTGGCCAGTGCGGAGTCTTCACTGGCTGGCAAGGGTTGCTCCAGCATAGCCACTTTAAGGTCTGCAAGCAGTTGGCAACGGGCTGCAAGCCCTTCCACATGCCATGATTCGTTAGCATCAACAATCAGTGTTGCATCCGGCACCGCGGCACAAATAGCAACCATGCGCTCCGTTATCAGGCGGTCGTCGAGTTTTACTTTCAATAAATGCGCACCACTCAACCAGAGCCGCTGTGCTGCCTGCGCCATACGCTCCGGGGTATCGATGACCACGGTTTGCGCCATTACCACACTTTCTGGCAAGGGGGTTTGCAGGTATTGCGGCAGCGCCAGCCCTGCGAGGCGGGCCTCAAGATCCCATAATGCACAGTCTACTGCGTTGCGGGCGGCACCTGCAGGCAGTGCATCCTGCAATTCATTACGGTTCATTCCCAGCTCCAGGGCAGGCAGGATACTTACCACCTGAGCCATCACCGAAGCCGCTGTTTCCCCATAACGCAAATAAGGTGTGCACTCCCCTACACCTTTGACCCCAGATTCATCCATGACTTCGACCACCACAACAGTAGCCTGTTCACGCGTTCCGCGGGCAATCGTAAAGGGGGTATTAAGTGGCCATGATTCCTCGTACACACTGATATTTTTCATCACGGTTTTTCCCTTTTATGTTTCATGCAGTATATACCCTTGCCCCAGATTAGCTTCACGGACATCGGTTCAGAATTCTGGTGTAAATACCTCTCCTGCGGCTCTCTGTTAACTGTTTTGGGGCTACAATTGCCGGGATGTAAATAATTTTTTATATTCATTCGCTATGAGTTGGCTTACACTAGCTTAAGCGTTAACAATATGAGAACAGGAAAATAACTATGTCACAACTCGTTCATTTTCAGGGTAACCCGGTTGCCGTTAAAGGTCAGATCCCTCAGGCTGGTAGTGCTGCTGCGGCATTCACTCTGGTCGCAAAAGACCTTGCAGATATCTCCCTGAGCCACTACGCGGGTAAACGTAAAGTTCTGAATATTTTCCCAAGCATTGATACTGGTGTTTGCGCGGCATCTGTTCGCAAATTTAACCAACTGGCTACTGAAATGGATAACACCGTTGTGTTGTGCATTTCTGCTGACCTGCCATTTGCCCAGTCTCGCTTCTGTGGCGCTGAAGGCCTCAGCAACGTCGTGACACTTTCTACTCTGCGCCACCCTGAATTCCAGGATACTTATGGTGTGGGGATTGATGATGGTGCACTGAAAGGCCTGACCGCCCGTGCTGTTGTCGTGATCAACGAGAAAGATGAAGTGATTTTCAGCCAACTGGTCAATGAAATCACCGAAGAGCCAGATTACAGTGCTGCACTGGCCGCACTGAAAGGCTGATTGTATAAAAAACCTCTGGTATACCAAGAGGTAAAATGACTGCATACCCGCTAAGTAACCTTGTTGGTTTGCAACCAAAGCACTGCACTGCGCAGTGCTTTTTTTATATCGGTATATTGAAGAACCACGGGAAGTACGGTTATGCCTGCACTTCCCGTGGTTTACCTGCGGTTTGCCGAAATTATCAGAAATGGTGCGTCAGGTTTAACAGGAAGCCTTTGTCCTGTGCGCCGTCTTCACGCCAGTGGAACGCATTCGCCCCAATGTCCAGGCTGCCCTGGCGGTAGTGCGCGCCCGCCGTGGCCTGGCTGTTCACCCCGCCACCGCGTTTGCCGTCTTCCACCCGGAACTGCTGCCCTGAGGCTCCTGCCAGGCTGGCCGTGCGCCCCTGGCGGCTGAATGCCAGGTTCGGCCCCGCTTCCAGTACCGCCTGCGCGCCCCAGCCACGGTCACCGGACCAGTTCAGGTGCAGCCCGGTTACCGCGTCCACCGCCGTTTCCGTGTAACGCTGCATGCTCAGGTTGAAATCCCCTGCTCCGCGCTCCTGCATGCCGCCGGTCATCTGGTGGCGCAGCGCCACGCCAGCGAACGGTTTCACATGCAGGTTATCGCCCAGCTTCAGGGTTTTCGCCCCTTCACTGCGCAGTGCCAGCTGCTGAATGTGCACGTCGCTGCGGGCACTGTTGCGCACCCCTTCAAAGCGGATGTCGCGGCGGCTGTCCAGCTGGTGGCGGTCGTAACGCAGGCTGTTGTGCCAGCCCAGGTTATCTCCCAGGCTCAGGTGGTGGCTCAGCCCGAAGAACTGGCTGTAACCGCCGGTCAGCCCGTTGTCCCCGGCGCGGCTCATGGCGTTGCCGCCACTGCCGGACAGGCGGGCCATACCGTAGTGCGCTTCCAGTTCACCAAAACCACTGTCAAAGCGCTGGCCCAGCGCCACCAT
>NZ_JJMI01000008.1:0-198029 GCF_000705335.1 Mangrovibacter sp. MFB070 | reverse complement strand
CGCTCGACTTGCATGTGTTAGGCCTGCCGCCAGCGTTCAATCTGAGCCATGATCAAACTCTTCAATTTAAAGTTTGATGCTCAAAGAATTAAACTGTTTATTCGTAATGAATTAACTGTTAGTCACTCTTTAAGACTTGATAATTTTTAGCGTCTTTCGACGTTAAGATATCAGTGCTTATGAGTGCCCACACAGATTGTCTGATAAATTGTTAAAGAGCGTTGCCACCGTATTTCCGGGTGGCGCGGGCTGCGTATATTACGCTTCCCCGCTGCAGAGTCAAGCATTTATTTTCACTTAACTTTGCCTGACAGGCCGGTTTGTTTGCCGTTGTGCCGTGTCAGTGGAGGCGCATTATAGGGCCTAATCTGAAGCTGGCAAGTGTTTAATACGAAAAAATTATCGTTCGATTATTTTCCAGGCAAACTCCATCTCAAACCGTGATTATTGAATACTTTTTATACAAAAACAGGCCCCGCGAGGCCTGTTTTTATTATTTTTGTGATTTACTGCACTGCGACAATCGCGCCATCTTTAACTTTCAACTCAATTGTTTTCCCCGGAATCAACTCGCCCGATAAAATCTGTTGAGCAAGTGGGTTCTCGATCTGTTGCTGAATAGCCCGTTTCAACGGCCGCGCACCATAAACCGGGTCGTAGCCATTTTCACCAAGCATCGCCAGAGCTTCATCAGTGATATGAAGTTCATAGCCACGTTCTTCCAGGCGTTTATACAACCGCTGCAACTGAATATTCGCAATAGAAGCAATATGGCGCTCCGAAAGCGGATGGAACACAACCACCTCATCAATACGGTTGATAAACTCAGGCCTGAAGCTATGAGTCACTACGCCCATCACCAGCTCTTTCATATTGCCGTAATCAAGTTCCCCAAACCTTTCCTGGATTAAATCAGACCCCAGGTTTGAAGTCATGATGACCACAGTATTCCTGAAATCGACGGTTCTCCCCTGGCCATCAGTAAGACGCCCGTCATCCAATACCTGTAATAAGATATTGAATACATCAGGATGTGCCTTTTCGACTTCATCCAGCAAAATGACCGAATACGGACGGCGACGCACCGCTTCTGTCAAGTAGCCACCTTCTTCATAACCGACATATCCTGGAGGTGCCCCAACCAGGCGGGAAACCGAGTGTTTTTCCATAAACTCAGACATATCGATGCGCACCATGGCGTCATCACTATCAAACATAAAGTTCGCCAGTGATTTACACAGTTCTGTTTTCCCAACCCCTGTCGGGCCGAGGAACAAGAAAGAACCAATTGGACGATTAGGATCAGAAAGCCCTGCACGGCTACGGCGAATAGCATTCGAAACGGCCTGGACCGCTTCATCCTGGCCAATCACACGCTGATGCAGCTGTTCTTCCATACGCAACAGCTTATCCCGCTCGCTTTCCAACATGCGGGACACGGGGATCCCCGTCCAGCGAGCAAGTACCTCAGCAATTTCTGCATCAGTCACTTTATTACGCAACAAGCGCATCGTTTTACCTTCAGACTGCGTTGCTGCTGCCAGTTGTTTCTCCAGTTCGGGAATTTTACCGTACTGCAGTTCAGACATCCTTGCCAGGTCACCAGCACGACGAGCCTGGTCGATGGCAATTTTGGCCTGTTCTAATTCAGCCTTAATGGTTTGAGTACCGGACAACGACGCTTTTTCAGCTTTCCATTCTTCTTCCAGCTCTGCGTAGTCACGCTCTTTCTGAGATAACTCATCATTAAGCATTTCCAGACGCTTTTTACTGGCATCATCAGATTCTTTCAGTAACGCCTGCTGTTCCAGTTTCAGTTGAATGATTCTGCGGTCAAGACGATCCAGCTCTTCAGGTTTCGAGTCAATCTGCATACGAATGCTGGAAGCGGCTTCATCTATCAGGTCAATCGCTTTATCCGGCAACTGCCGGTCTGCAATATAACGATGTGACAACGTTGCTGCGGCAACAATGGCCGGGTCAGTAATTTGCACATGGTGATGCAATTCATAACGCTCTTTCAAACCACGCAAAATAGCGATGGTGTCTTCAACACTCGGTTGCGCGACAAATACTTTCTGGAAACGACGTTCCAGCGCAGCATCTTTTTCAATGTACTGGCGATATTCATCCAGTGTGGTAGCCCCAACGCAATGTAACTCACCACGGGCAAGTGCCGGTTTCAGCATATTTCCCGCATCCATTGCGCCATCGGCCTTACCAGCCCCCACCATTGTGTGTAATTCATCAATAAACAGAATGACGTTACCTTCCTGTTTGGACAGGTCATTCAGCACTGCTTTCAGCCGTTCTTCAAACTCGCCGCGGTATTTAGCGCCAGCCACCAGCGCCCCCATATCCAGCGCCAGAACACGGCGGCCTTTCAAGCCTTCAGGCACTTCGCCGTTAATAATACGTTGGGCAAGTCCTTCCACAATGGCGGTTTTACCCACACCAGGCTCACCAATCAATACTGGATTGTTTTTAGTACGGCGCTGCAATACCTGAATGGTTCGGCGAATTTCTTCATCACGGCCAATAACCGGATCAAGTTTGCCTTGTTCCGCACGTTCAGTCAGGTCAAGCGTATATTTTTTTAAGGCTTGCCGCTGGTCCTCGGCACCCTGATCGTTCACGTTTTCCCCTCCGCGAATTTGTTCAATCGCTTGTGTAATATTGGCAGTTGTTGCTCCAGCAGATTTCAGAATATCTGCCAGTGAACCACGCGACTCCAGCGCAGCCAAAACGAACAGTTCTGACGAAATAAAGTTATCGCCTCGTTTTTGCGCCAGTTTGTCGCACATGTTCAATACACGCACCAGATCCTGCGAAGGTTGAACATCGCCTCCGGTACCTTCAACCTGAGGTAGCCGGGATAGCGCATTTTCCATGGCGCTTTTAAGCTGAGTGGTATTAACGCCAGCAGAAGTCAGTAAAGGACGTACAGAACCCCCCTCCTGATTAAATAAAGCATTCATCAGGTGAAGCGGTTCGATAAATTGGTTGTCGTGCCCGAGAGCAAGAGACTGGGCATCAGCGAGAGCAAGCTGGAATTTGTTAGTAAGACGATCCAGACGCATAATTCCTCCCATAACAGGTCAAATTTGCTACTGGAGATTAAATGAGGTCATCCCTCAATTATTCAAGGTTAATGACCATAATTATGTTTGGGAAAAGTTACACGTTCCGGATCGTCTTGATTTAATAGGTTATATCAGCCAGACAAAACTTGCCATACGCCCGGTAGTCCTGTCGCGGCGATAAGAGAAGAACGTACTGGGTTCACTGAATGTGCAATGGTCACCGCCATATACCCGGGTAATACCCAGGTTTGCCAGGCGCTGGCGAGCCAGTTGGTAAATATCGGCGAAATATTTCTCACCCGCAGGCCTGAATGCCTGCTGTGCTTCCGGGGCCTTTTCCATAAATGCGGCCCGCACTTCCGGGCCAACTTCAAAGGCCTCAGGGCCAATCGCCGGGCCTAACCATGCGAGTAAATTGGCTGGTTTATCTTCAAAACAAGCAACGGTTGCCTCAATAACACCTTCACACAACCCACGCCAGCCAGCATGCGCCGCGGCCACTTCCGTACCCGCAGTATTGCACAATAAAACCGGCAAACAGTCTGCCGTCATAACAGCACACACTTTCCCTCTTTGCCGGGTATATACCGCATCTGCACGTTTATTCTCCCAGGGAGAATCCAAATTAAGGACATGCGTGCCATGAACTTGCTCAAGCCATTCGGGCTGAGCCGGCAAACCAGCTGCCGTATAAAAAATTTGCCTGTTGTGTTCCACATGCGCGGTATCATCACCACAGTGGGCGCCTAAATTCAGGCTCCCCCAGGGTGGCTGACTCACCCCACCAATTCGGGTACTACTGCACGCCATTACACCTTCGGGTAACGGCCATTGCGGGGTGATAATTTTGGTCATAACCAGTCCACTTGATCTTTGTAGGTTTCGAAATCGTCACGCATTACAGCAATAAGATCAATCATGTCTTGTGGAATAGGAGCATGCCATTCCATTTCTATACCGGAAATGGGGTGATACAAACGCAGCATGGTGGCATGCAACGCCTGCCTGTCAAATTTACGCAAGGTGTCAATAAATGCTTCGGAAGCACCTTTTGGTGGACGAGGGCGACCGCCATATAATGGATCACCCACCAGCGGGTGGCTGATATGTGCCATATGGACGCGAATCTGGTGAGTACGGCCAGTTTCCAGGCGCAGGCGCAGGCGGGTATGCACCCGGAACTGTTCCATAATCCGATAGTGCGTCACAGCATGTTTACCCATTGGGTGCACAGCCATATGAGTGCGCTTAGTAGGATGCCGGCTGATGGGTTCATTAACCAGACCGCCCGCGGTCATATGCCCAATTGCCACAGCTTCATATTCACGGGTAATTTCTCTGCGCTGCAGAGACTCAACCAGACGCGTCTGCGCCGGGACGGTTTTTGCGACCACCATCAACCCGGTGGTGTCTTTATCCAGGCGATGCACAATCCCTGCCCGAGGAACATCCACAATCGGCGGGTAATAATGCAGTAATGCGTTTAGAATAGTACCGTCCGGGTTACCAGCCCCCGGGTGAACCACCAAATCGCGCGGTTTATTAATAACGATGATGTCTTCATCTTCGTACACGATATCCAGCGGGATATCCTGCGGCTCGAAGCGCACTTCTTCTTCAATTTCCGCATTGATGGAAACCTGTTCCCCACCAAGCACTTTTTCTTTAGGCTTATCGCAAGCCAGGCCATTAATCTGAACGCGGCCCTGCAAAATCCACTCTTTTATTCGAGAACGGGAATAATCCGGGAACAATTCAGCCAAAGCCTGATCTAAGCGTTGACCGAGCTGAGTTTCGGATACCGTTGCAGTGAGTTGTACTAGTTGTGCCATATACAGCTTCTTTGTTTAACGTTGGGTTTTTACGGCTTTGCCGTTTAATATAGTGTGCTATTGTAGCTGGTCTTGACCGGAAGCTTCACGGAAAGTCTCCCGGAATAACATTTTGAGGAAAGCCAAAACGTCATGATGCGTATGAAATATCTGCTGGCAGCCGCCACACTGAGCCTTGCTCTGGCTGGTTGTTCCAGCTCCAAAGATGAGGTGCCTGATAATCCGCCTTCTGAAATTTACGCGACTGCTCAGCAAAAGCTGCAGGACGGTAACTGGAAAGCGGCGATAAAGCAACTTGAAGCGCTGGATAACCGTTATCCTTTTGGCCCATATTCGCAACAAGTTCAGTTGGATCTTATCTACGCCTATTATAAAAACGCAGACTTGCCGCTGGCACAGGCAGCTATTGACCGCTTCCTGCGCCTGAACCCCACGCATCCTAACATTGATTATGTGCTTTACATGCGTGGTCTGACCAACATGGCACTCGACGACAGCGCACTGCAAGGTTTCTTCGGTGTGGATCGTTCAGACCGTGACCCACAGCATGCACGTGATGCGTTCAACGATTTCTCTAAACTGGTACGTGGTTACCCGCACAGCCAGTATGCGAACGATGCAGAGAAACGGATGCTGTTCCTGAAAGACCGCCTGGCAAAATATGAGCTCTCCGTGGCGCAATATTACACCAAACGTGGAGCCTGGGTTGCTGTTGTTAACCGTGTGGAAGGTATGCTGAAAAACTACCAGGATACGCAGGCTACTCGTGATGCCCTGCCTCTGATGGAAAATGCCTACCGCAAAATGCAGCTGGACGCACAGGCAGATAAAGTAGCCAAAATTATTGCGTCAAACAGCCCGAACACCTGATTAGTGCTTCACACAAAAAACGGTAGCCACAGGCTGCCGTTTTTTTATGCTATTCACACACAGACTGTCACTTTTGCAGTTGTGTTATCCAGTCAACTATGGCGCTTTTTAGCGTATTCGACAAGGCCTAAATAGCCTCATCCTGTCCTGCCTCACAAAACACGTTAGATTGACAAAAAGTGACAAAATTACGTGATTTTACTCACGCATTTTGACATTCAGCGCGGTATGCTGAAATCACCAAGACGGAAAGACAAGAGGTAAATTTATGACAATGAACATTACCAGCAAACAAATGGAAATCACCCCAGCTATTCGCCAGCATGTCACCGAACGTCTCTCCAAACTGGACAAATGGCAAACGCATCTTATTAATCCGCATATTATTTTGTCCAAAGAACCTAAGGGTTTTGTTGCAGATGCAACCATCAACACACCGAATGGGCATCTGGTGGCCAGCGCAAAACATGAAGATATGTACGCCGCCATTAATGAACTGATAACGAAGCTGGAGCGCCAACTGAATAAGGTACAGCACAAAAGTGAAGCCCGCCGGGCCGATGCTTCAGTTAAAGATGTGATCAGTGCTGAAGAAGCGTGATACATCGCAGATACATTCTCTAACGCGCCTTCGGGCGCGTTTTTTATTGACAGAACGAAAACTCTGCGGGTACTTTACTTGTATCACTTTCAGAGAAACTTACATGAAACAACGTCTGTTCTTCTTCGCATTCTTCTTTATCTTCCCCATCTCGGGGGGGCGATTCGTCATATAAGAAGCACGCGAAGACGAATAAGCAGGCCTCCCCAAACCGGGAGGCCTTTTTTATGGCTAACAAAAAGGTTGAGTTATGACTCCGGAAAATCCATTACTGGCCCTGCGGGACAAAATCAGCGCAGTTGATGAGAAGCTGCTGGATCTCCTGTCTGAGCGTAAAGCGCTGGCGGTGGAAGTAGGTAAAGCGAAACTGGCAACACACCGGCCTGTGCGCGACATTGACAGGGAAAAAGATTTGCTTGAGCGCCTGATTATTCTGGGTAAACAAAAGCAACTCGACGCACATTATATTACCCGCCTGTTTCAATTGATCATTGAAGACTCCGTTCTTACCCAGCAAGCCCTTCTGCAACAAAGCCTGAACAAAACGAACCCACACACCGCACGTATCTCTTTCCTTGGACCCAAAGGTTCCTGGTCGCACCTGGCTTCCCGCCAGTATGCTGCACGCCATTTTGAAGAGTTTGTTGAGTGTGGTTGCAATAAATTTCAGGATATTTTCAACCAGGTCGAAACAGGCCAGGCAGACTACGCCGTTGTTCCACTGGAAAACACCAGTTCAGGCGCAATCAATGATGTTTATGATTTGCTGCAACACACCAACCTGTCTATTGTGGGCGAACTGACACTGCCTATTGACCATTGTGTACTGGTATCCACAACAACGGACCTTGATACAATCAAAACCGTTTACAGCCACCCACAACCCTTTCAGCAATGCAGCCAGTTCATCAACCGCTACCCGCACTGGAATATTGAATATTGTGAGAGCACTGCAGCGGCAATGGAAAAAGTGGCCCAGTCTTCAGACCCTTCTGTCGCAGCTCTGGGAAGTGAACCTGGCGGCGCTTTATACGGGCTGCAAGTACTGGAACGCAATCTCGCGAACCAGAAGCAAAATATTACCCGCTTTGTCGTTCTGGCCCGCAAACCTGTAAACGTTTCTGACCAGGTCCCGGCCAAAACCACACTGCTGATGGCTACCGGGCAACAGGCAGGCGCGCTGGTTGAAGCACTGTTGGTGCTGCGCAACCACAACCTGATTATGACCAGGCTGGAGTCCCGCCCGATTCACGGTAACCCGTGGGAAGAAATGTTTTACCTGGATATTCAGGCCAACCTGCAATCCAGCGCTATGCAACATGCTCTGGCTGAGCTGGAAAGCATCACCCGTTACCTGAAAGTCCTGGGATGCTACCCCAGCGAAAATGTAATTCCAGTTGAACCGGCATAGCCGTCTTTCGCCAGTGGAACAGCACACTGCTAGCCCGCAAAACGGGTTGCAGCTATCCCTTCCACATCCACCGGCAAGGTGAAAATAGCGCCAGATAAGGGGTACTCAGCCTGCCCCTCGTCACTCATATTTTCCCGGGTGGTGGTAATAAACAACGTGCGCATATCCGCACCACCAAAGCAGACCATAGTAGGCATAGGTACCGGCAGGCGCACTTCCAGTAACTGTTCCCCCTGTGGTGAAAAGCGGGCAATACGGCTGCCGCCATGAAATGCACTCCAGTAGCACCCTTCGGCATCCACAGCAGCACCATCCGGTAGCCCCTCTTCTGGGGTGAAATTACGGAATACCCGGCGCACACCAGGACCGCCCTGCTCATCTATTCTGCTCTGGTAAATCACGCGGTTAGGTGAATCTGAGTTATACATGTATTCACCCGATGGGCTGAACGCCAGCCCATTAGCACCCTGCAAATCACACTGAATTACTTGTGATTGCAAAGCGTCGTCAACACGCACCAATAACGCACCATTGAAATCACCTGGCGCCCAAAAGGTTCCGGCATAAAAGTTGCCCTGGCGGTCTGTACCACCATCGTTAAACCGTGCAAGTTGTGGGTTATTGGGGTTATCACACACTTTGTGCAGCAAAATACCCGTTGCGTTACTCAACCAGATACCACTACGCATTGCCACAATAAAACCACCAGACTGGCGCAAAGCAAAACAACCAACTTCTTCAGGAAAACGAATAACACGATGCTGGTGCGATGATAACTGGAAACAATGAATTTCCTGCTCCAGGATATCAGTCCAGTACAGAGATCCTGCTTGCTCATCCCACACCGGGCTTTCCGGCAAGTGCCCGATATAATCCAGTAACAGTTCTGGCGTCCCCATGGTTTCCCCCAAAATAAAAAAGCCAGCAGATTTACCCTGCTGGCTTTCAAGTATAAAACCTGTTTTGCTTATTGGCGGTTATCGTTAGCCTGGCGTAACAAATTTCGGCTTTCTGCCTGGAAATGTTTCGCGTAATCACCAAACCAGTGTTCAACTTTACGGAAACTGTCAATAAAGGCCTGTTTGTCGCCATGCTCTATCAGGCTCAACGCCTCACCAAAGCGCTGATAGTAACGCTTGATAAGTGCCAGATTATTCCCGGAAGACATAATGATATCCGCATACAATTGCGGGTCCTGGGCAAACAAGCGCCCGACCATTGCCAGCTCAAGCCGGTATATAGGCGAAGACAGCGCCAGCAGCTGATCAAGCTGAACATTCTCTTCAGCCAGATGCAGGCCATAAGCAAACGTTGCGAAATGGCGCAACGCCTGAATAAAGGCCATATTCTGGTCATGCTCAACCGCGCTGATGCGGTGTATGCGCGCACCCCAAACCTGGATTTGTTCAAGGAACCATTGATACGCTTCCGGTTGGCGCCCATCGCACCACACAACAACTTGTTTAGCGAGGCTGCCAGTATCCGGGCCAAACATGGGATGCAGCCCCAAAACAGGCCCGGAGTGAGCAGCCAGCATCGCCTGCAGCGGAGAATTCTTCACCGAAGCAAGATCGACCAGAATACAATCCTGTGGCAGCGGCGGAAGCTGGTTAATCACCTGCTCGGTCAAATGAATGGGCACGCTGACAATAACCATTCCGGCATCATGCAACAGCGTTTCAGCCTGCGGCCAGTCTCCTTGTTCCAGAATTCTCACCTGGTAACCGGACAACACCAGCAGTTTTTCAAACAACCGCCCCATTTGCCCTGCGCCACCGATAATCACCACAGGCCGCAACCCTGGCATCAGTGTTTTAAAGCCTTTATCGTTCTCGCTGGAATAAGACTCGCGCATCACCCGACGTAACACGTCCTCGATCAGATCCGGTGGTACCCCAAGCGTTTCAGCTTCATGGCGACGCGAGGCCAACATGGACGCCTCCCGCTCTGGAACATAAATCGGCAACCCATAACGGCTCTTTACTTCTCCGACTTCAGCTACCAGTTCAAGGCGACGCGCCAGTAATCCGAGTAACGCTTTATCCACTTCATCAATTTGATCGCGCAGTGCAGTCAGTTCTGCAACCATTCATTTGTCCTCTTAAGCCTGGCGTGCAGCGATATGCTCACGAAGATCTTCATGAATATCACACAGCAGCGCCTCGGTCGTTTCCCAACTAATGCAGGCATCAGTTACGGAAACCCCGTATTTCATTTCGTTGCGGGGCTGTTCTGATGACTGGTTGCCTTCGAATAAGTTACTTTCAATCATCAGGCCAATAATAGAACGGTTGCCATCCTTGATCTGGGCGACAGCCGATTCAGCAACCCCGGTTTGACGGCGGAAATCTTTGTTTGAGTTGCCATGGCTGCAATCTATCATCAGAGATGGACGGAGTCCCGCCTTCTGCATCTCTTTTTCGCATTGAGCAACATCTTCAGGACCGTAGTTTGGTGCTTTACCACCGCGTAAAATAACATGCCCGTCCGGGTTACCCTGGGTTTGCAACAGGCAAACCTGGCCTGCCTGGTTAATCCCCATAAACCGGTGCTGCATAGAAGCGGCACGCATTGCATTGATTGCGGTAGCCAGGCTGCCATCAGTCCCATTTTTAAAGCCAACCGGCATAGACAGCCCTGAAGCCATTTCACGGTGAGTTTGCGACTCAGTTGTACGGGCACCAATAGCAGACCAACTGAACAGATCACCCAGGTATTGCGGGCTGTTTGGATCCAGTGCTTCTGTTGCCAGTGGTAAGCCCATACCAACCAGTTCTACCAGCAAGTGACGAGCAATTTTCAGGCCGGCTTCCACGTCAAATGAACCATCCATATGCGGATCGTTGATTAAGCCTTTCCAGCCAACGGTAGTACGCGGTTTTTCAAAATAGACACGCATCACCAGATACAAGCTATCGCCGACTTGTTCTGAGAGCGTTTTAAAACGACGGGCGTATTCAATTGCCGCTTCGGGATCATGAATAGAGCAAGGGCCACACACCACTAACAAGCGCGGATCGCGCCCGGCAATAATATCTGCAATGGTCTTACGAGATTCAGACACTTGAGCTTCCTGTTCTGCAGTCAGTGGAAACTGCGCTTTGAGTTGATCAGGCGTAATCAAGATTTGTTCATCAGCGATGTTGATATTATTCAGCGTGTCTTTTTGCATGGTGGAAGTCCTGTTAAAACGAAGTTTGCGATATTTTCCCCGAAAGGCGCGTTAACCTTACCACAGTGGGTAAAGATTTCAATCCAAAATACGTAAACATTAATTTACACCATCAATTTTATTGCCATTAAACCGGGATAATCACCATATAAATGTAAACTTAAAATTACACTATTAAAAAACACTTCGCTAACACACTGATCTCACGTCACTCTGCATGGCACGTATTTACGGCAGAAAAACAGTTTTTTTCTGAGCTGATAAACCAGGAAAAAACCATATGGTGAATAAACACGCTATTTCCGGACTGGCGCAAGGTCAGAAGGAACAAACGTGCCCAGAACCAACCTCACTACCGAAGGCCTGGGTGACAAATACCCGGTAGCCAGTAACGCAACTCGCGAAGGGCGTGCGAAAAACCGCCATGTAGCTGTGGTGATTATGGCTCCTTAATTGATCCGCTTGTTTAATTAAACATTCGTAAACAGGTGAATCGTTTCATACTCCAGTTGTCTAATTATCATATTCATAACTAAAACAGGCTGATTAGCGGTAAGTTCTTCTTCACGCGCCACACTGTTTCATGTCACTGGAGAATGCATGTTTTCAGGCTTCAAAAAATCCTTCCTTCACCCAAGAAACTGGCTAACCTGGCTGGGTCTGGGTATTTTGTGGGCAATGGTTCAGCTTCCGTATCCGGTTATAGCCTGCATTGGCCGGTTGTTGGGTAAAGCGTCTCGCCCATTTCTGAAGCGCCGTGAAAAAATCGCCAGGCGTAACATTGAATTGTGTTTCCCAGAAATGAGTTCGGTTGAAAAAGAAAAGCTTATCGACGACAACTTTATTTCTCTTGGCATGGGGCTGGTTGAAACAGGCATGGCATGGTTTTGGCGCGATTCACGAGTGAGAAAATGGTTTGATGTGGAAGGCTACGAACACCTTGACCAGGCAATGAGCACCGGAAAAGGCGTAATCGCGATAGGTGTTCACTTCATGTCACTTGAGTTGGGCGGCAGAGTGATGGGGTTGTGCCGGCCAATGATGGCGACATACCGGCCTCATAACAGTCCTTTAATGGAGTGGGTACAAACCAAAGGCCGCTTGCGGTCAAATAAAGCAATGATAGACAGGCGAAACCTGAAAGGCCTGGTCAACGCACTGAAAAGCGGGGAAGCGGTATGGTTTGCGCCAGACCAGGATTACGGCCCGAAAGGCAGTGTCTTTGCCCCATTTTTCTCAGTACCGGATGCCGCCACCACCAATGGTACCTATGCAGTTTCCCAACTTTCCCGTTCTGCGATGCTGACTATCACCATGGTTCGTAAACCCGGCCATGCCGGTTACCGCCTGCATATCAGCAAAGCCTTTGATGACTACCCGGAAGGCAAGATACAGGCAGCCAGGTACATCAACAAAGTTATAGAGCAAGAGATCCTGCGTGCACCCGGGCAGTATTTGTGGGTACACCGGCGTTTTAAAACTCGCCCGGAAGGCGCCGCTCAGCTCTATTCGTAACCTGAGGAGCAACGGCAAGATTATGCCAAATCCGGCTATTGAAAGCGGTTTAATCAATAAATGGGTTACCAGAGGGTAATAGCAATAAGTATGGCAAAGAAAAAGGGGCTGGCATAATGCCAACCCCTTGTTTTCTATTAACTTTAAGATGACGCTTGCGCGTGTACTTAGTTAAGACGCTCTTTGATACGAGCAGATTTACCAGTACGTTCACGCAGGTAGTACAGTTTAGCTTTACGAACGGCACCACGGCGTTTGACGTTGATAGAATCAACAACCGGTGAGTGAGTCTGGAATACACGCTCAACACCTTCGCCGTTGGAAATTTTACGAACAGTGAATGCAGAGTGCAGACCGCGGTTACGGATAGCGATAACCACGCCCTCGAATGCCTGCAGACGTTTTTTAGAACCTTCAACAACCCATACTTTCACTTCCACGGTATCGCCCGGACGGAAGGAAGGTACGTCCTGCTTCATCTGCTCTTGTTCAATTTGCTTGATAATGTTGCTCATAATTTAATCTCTTATCCTGGGTAAACTGATGTTTCGGGTGGCAGCCTATGCTTCGCCATTCCCATCATGTTTATGTTGCTGCTTATGTTCCCGCTGGAACTCCGCCAGCAACTTTGCTTGCTCTTCAGTCAGAGCCAGGTTTTCCAGAAGTTCAGGTCTTCTAAGCCAGGTGCGACCCAGCGACTGTTTCAAACGCCAGCGGCGAATCTCAGCATGATTACCCGACAGTAACACTGGCGGTACTTCCATGCCTTCCAAAACCTCAGGCCGGGTATAATGTGGGCAATCCAGAAACCCATCCGCAAATGAATCTTCATTTGCTGACGCTTCATGACCCAGTACACCAGGAACAAACCGGGCAACGGAATCAATTAACGTCATGGCGGGTAACTCACCACCACTGAGCACGTAATCACCGATAGACCATTCTTCGTCAATCTCGGTTTGTATAACGCGCTCATCAATACCTTCGTACCGGCCACAAACCAGAATCAACTTCTCATTTGTTGCCAGTTCACTGACGCCAGCTTGATCAAGCTTGCGCCCCTGAGGTGACAGATAGATCACCTTAGCGCCTTCACCTGCCGCGGCTTTGGCTGCATTGATGGCATCCCGCAAGGGTTGAACCATCATCAGCATCCCAGGCCCGCCACCATAAGGACGATCGTCCACAGTACGGTGCCTGTCATGCGTGAAGTCACGAGGACTCCAGCTTTCGATGCTGAGCAGGCCATTTTTTACAGCCCGACCAGTTACCCCGAAATCGGTAATCGCGCGAAACATCTCGGGAAACAGGCTAATTATGCCAATCCACATAGCGCTGTTATTACCGCATTATCCGGTGGTTAAAAACCAGGATCCCAATCTACTTCAATAGTTTGAGTAGTGAGATCGACTTTCTTGATAACCTGCCCGTCCAGGAACGGAACCAACCGCTCCTTGACACCAAATGCATCTTTCAGGTTTGCCTTAATGACGAGAACGTCATTCGACCCGGTTTCCATCATATCAATGACTTTACCCAGGCTATAACCTTCCGTTGTGACTACCTGGCAGCCCATCAGGTCTTTCCAGTAATAATCACCATCTTCCAGTTGCGGCAACTGCGACGAATCCACGACAATTTCGCAATTAGTCAGTAAATTCGCGGCATCACGGTCATCAACACCTTTCAGTTTGATGACAACATCCTGATTGTGGTAGCGCCAGCTTTCCAGCTCAACAACTTGCCACTGACCCGCCTTCTGGATAAACCAGGGCTGATAGTCAAAAATGCTTTCGGTCTCTTCAGTGGAAGAAAACATTCTGAGCCAACCACGAATACCGTAG
This sequence comes from Mangrovibacter sp. MFB070, assembly GCF_000705335.1. Taxonomy (NCBI): domain Bacteria; kingdom Pseudomonadati; phylum Pseudomonadota; class Gammaproteobacteria; order Enterobacterales; family Enterobacteriaceae; genus Mangrovibacter; species Mangrovibacter sp. MFB070. The sequence continues at coordinate 183,701 of NZ_JJMI01000008.1, read as the reverse complement.
GGAGACCCCATTTTCCCCAGAACTATGGGTTCAGCGGGCGTTGATACGGTTTGTTGCTTGCTCATCATGACCACCGCGACAGATTAAGCTGCTTGTTTTACTGATTTGATCAGCGCAGCAACGCGATCAGATACAGTTGCGCCCTGGCCAACCCAGTGAGCGATACGATCCAGATCCAGGCGTGAGCCTTCTTCTTTTTCGCTAGCCAGCGGGTTGAAGAAACCAACGCGCTCAATGAAGCGACCGTTGCGCGCATTACGGCTGTCAGCAACGACAACCTGGTAGAACGGACGCTTTTTAGCGCCGTGACGTGCTAAACGAATAGTTACCATAACATCCTCTTGAGTTAATAAAACAACCGGGCTCCATCGAGGAACGGAGCCCGGTGTCATATAAAAAGCCCGAAAATTTTACTCATTTCTGCGTAAAAATCAATTCAATTTACGGGTTGTGTGGCCGCGGTGCAGTGCAATTCCAGCTACACCGGCGTTCAGCTAACACCCTGGCAACACAATGCCAGCCAGCCAAACGTTGGCTAAACAGGCATCAACGCCCCGGGAAGCCCGGTGGCATCATGCCTTTCATGCCACGCATCATTTTCATCATCCCGCCCTTCTTCATTTTCTTCATCATGCGCTGCATGTCGTCGAACTGTTTCAGAAGACGGTTAACATCCTGAACCTGCATACCGCAACCAGCGGCAATACGGCGTTTACGAGAGCCCTTGATGATATCTGGCTGAGCACGCTCTTTGAGGGTCATTGAATTAATGATAGCCTCCATCCGCACCAGCACTTTGTCGTCCATCTGGGATTTCACGTTATCCGGTATTTGGCCCATGCCCGGCAACTTACCCATCAGGCTCGCCATACCGCCCATATTGCGCATTTGCTTAAGTTGCTCAAGAAAATCGGTCAGATCAAAGCCATCACCTTTCTTCAGCTTGGTTGCCAGTTTCTCGGCCTGAGCACGGTCAACTTTACTTTCGATATCTTCAATCAGCGACAGCACATCGCCCATACCGAGAATACGTGAAGCAATACGGTCCGGGTGGAAAGGCTCAAGCGCTTCTGTTTTTTCGCCCACACCCAGGAACTTAATAGGTTTCCCGGTGATATGGCGAATGGACAATGCCGCACCGCCACGGGCATCACCATCAACTTTGGTAAGAATAACCCCGGTCAATGGCAGCGCTTCGTTAAACGCTTTGGCGGTATTCGCGGCATCCTGCCCGGTCATGGCATCAACCACGAACAGCGTTTCCACCGGATTAATCGCGTGATGGACTTGCTTAATTTCATCCATCATTGCTTCATCGACGTGCAAACGACCGGCAGTATCCACCAGCAGCACATCGTAGAATTTCAGTTTGGCGTGTTGCAGCGCACTGTTAACAATATCCACAGGCTTTTGCTGAACATCAGAAGGGAAGAAATCAACCTCAACCTGCTGTGCCAGGGTTTCCAACTGTTTGATAGCTGCCGGGCGATAAACGTCGGCAGACACCACCAGAACTTTCTTTTTATGTTTTTCGCGCAGGAATTTACCCAGTTTACCCACACTGGTGGTTTTACCGGCCCCTTGCAAACCTGCCATCAAAACCACAGCAGGAGGTTGTGCCGCCAGGTTGAGCGCGGTGTTTTCTTCACCCATCGCCGACACCAGTTCTGTGCGGACGATTTTCACGAACTCCTGGCCCGGCGTCAGGCTTTTGTTTACTTCATGACCAACCGCGCTTTCTTTAACACGGTTGATAAACTCACGCACCACTGGCAGAGCGACATCTGCTTCCAGCAGCGCCATGCGCACTTCGCGCAGCGTATCTTTAATATTGTCTTCGGTAAGCCGCCCACGGCCGCTGATATTGCGCAGCGTGCGCGACAAACGGTCTGTTAAATTATCAAACATTGTCTTCTTACCCGAATGGTAACTTACGGCCGCATGCGCGACAGTGATTCATGAATTGGCGGAGTATAACATGAAGCCGCCATTGATGTTATGCAACGGTTGGAGCCAGGAGCGTGTAACGTTATACTGCGTCTTCTGGTTCTGGCTAACACCGACATCCTATATGCCTGTTTTTTCTATTCTTGCGCTGGCGGCCTACTCAGTCAGCCTCGCGCTCATCATTCCCGGTCTGTTAAAACAACAGAGCGGCTGGCGCCGTATGGCGATTTTGTCGGCCATTATCGCCCTGGTTTGCCATGCTCTGGCGCTTGAATCCCGTATTTTTATCAATGGCGGGCAAAACCTCAGTTTGCTTAACGTTGGCTCGCTGGTCAGCCTGATGATTTGTATCGTGATGACCGTAGTCGCGACAAAAAACCGTGGCTGGCTGTTGTTGCCAATTGTGTATGCGTTTGCCCTTATTAACCTGGCTTTTGCCTCATTTATGCCGAATGAGTTTATTACTCACCTGGAAACCACCCCAGGCATGATGGTGCACATAGGGTTGTCTCTCTTCTCTTATGCTACGCTGATTATCGCGGCGCTTTATGCCCTGCAACTGGCATGGATTGACTACCAACTGAAGAACAAACGCCTGGCGTTCAGCGCAGATATGCCGCCGCTCATGGGCATTGAACGCAAAATGTTTCACATCACGCAAATTGGTGTGGTGCTGCTCACGTTAACCCTGGCAACAGGCCTGTTCTACATGCACAACATGTTTACCATGGAGAACATTGATAAAGCCGTGCTGTCTATTCTGGCATGGTTTGTCTATATCATCCTGCTGTGGGGGCATTATCATGAAGGGTGGCGTGGTCGCCGCGTTGTCTGGTTCAATATGGCCGGTGCGCTGCTACTCACTCTTGCCTATTTTGGAAGCCGTGTACTGCAACAAATCCTCGGCTAATTTTCTTATTAATAAAGGACGATTTTTTTGGAAGACATTTCCACCACCACGTTGATTATCACCCTGGTGATCATGGTGTTGATTTCCGCCTACTTCTCCGGTTCGGAAACCGGAATGATGACACTTAACCGTTATCGCCTGCGCCATCTCGCAAAGCAGGGAAATAAATCTGCGCGGCGTGTCGAAAAACTTCTGCGTACACCAGACCGCCTGATAAGCCTGGTGCTGATTGGCAACAACCTGGTCAATATCCTTGCTTCTGCACTGGCAACCATTGTTGGTATGCGCCTGTATGGCGATGCCGGGGTTGCTATTGCCACCGGTGTTCTCACCTTCGTGGTACTGATTTTTGCTGAAGTGCTGCCCAAAACCGTCGCCGCACTCTACCCTGAGAAAGTCGCGTTCCCCAGTAGTGTGTTATTAGCCCCGCTCCAGGTCATCATGATGCCACTGGTGTGGTTGCTGAACATGATAACCCGCATCTTAATGCGTACCGTGGGGATAAGAACCGACGCGGTGGTTAGTGCTGCGCTCACCAAAGATGAACTGCGTACCATTGTTAATGAATCTAAATCCAAAATCTCCCAGCGCAACCAGGACATGCTGCTTTCTGTGCTGGATCTGGAGAAAGTGAGTGTTAACGACATCATGGTGCCGCGCAATGAAATCGTGGGCATTGATATCAATGACGACTGGAAATCCATTGTTCGCCAGCTGACTCACTCACCACACGGGCGTATCGTGCTCTACCGTGAATCACTGGATGATGCCATCAGCATGCTGCGTGTGCGTGAAGCCTACCGGTTAATGACAGAGAAAAAAGAGTTCACGAAAGAAGTGATGCTGCGCGCCGCCGATGAAATTTATTTTGTTCCCGAAGGCACGCCGCTCAGTACCCAGCTCATCAAATTCCAGCGCAATAAAAAGAAAGTGGGCCTGGTGGTAGATGAATACGGCGATATTCAGGGGCTGATTACCGTTGAAGATATCCTTGAGGAAATTGTCGGGGATTTTACGACTTCGATGTCGCCTTCTTTGGCGGAAGAAGTCACACCGCAAAATGATGGCTCGGTCATTATTGAAGGGAGCGCCAACATTCGTGACCTCAATAAAGCCTTTAACTGGCATTTCCCTGAAGAAGAAGCACGCACCGTAAATGGGATGTTGCTTGAGGCTCTGGAGGAGATCCCTGCGGCAGGCACACGAGTCAATATAGGCCAGTACGATATTGATATTCTTGATGTGCAGGACAACATGATTAAACAGGTGAAAGTGACCCCGGTAACCCCGCTAAAAACCAGTATTCAGGACGCGGAATAATTACTGTTGTTCACCCACAAAAAAACCTCTGCCCGGCCAGACAGAGGTTTTTTTCTACTAAAGAAAAGTATCAGGCTTTTGCTTTAGCAACGGTCACCATAGCGGCACGAATAGTGCGCCCATTCAGGGTGTAACCTTTTTGCATAACGTGAAGCACGTTACCTGCTGCCACCTCTTCTGATTCCACCATGGCAATGGCCTGGTGAACATTCGGGTCCAGCGGTACATTCACATCACTGATGACGTCTACACCAAACTTGCGTACTACATCCAGCATGGATTTCAGGGTCAGTTCAATCCCTTCCACCATGGACGCCATATCCGCATTTTCTTTATCCGCCACTTCCATAGCACGGTCCAGGCTATCGATTACGGGCAGTAATTCGTTAACGAATTTTTCCAGTGCAAATTTATGCGCTTTTTCGACATCCTGCTCAGTACGGCGACGCAGGTTCTCCATTTCCGCCCGTGCGCGCAGCACATTGTCTTGTTCGCGCTGCTGAACTTCGGCTAACTGTTTCTCCAGGTTAGCAATCTGTTCATCGCGCGGATCCACCTGGCCCGCTGTGTCCGCAGCGTCTACTTCATCATGCTGTTCCATAACGATTTCATCCGGCTGATGCTCTTCAGGTGTTTTCTGATCTTTACTGCTCATGAAATTCTCCGCGTTTTTTCGCATTTGTCTCGCTGGTTCGCTTATTATGGGGATCAGTTTCCGTGTTTCAAGGGAACAGGGCAGATTGTCGTGATCCAACCCCATGTAAGGACTCCGTAATAATGAACAAACAGTTTAACTGCATCGGCATTGTTGGGCACCCTCGTCATCCTGGCGCGCTCAGCACCCATGAAATGTTATGGCGCTGGCTGTGCAGTAAAGGTTATGACGTCATTATGGAACAGCAAATCGCACATGAACTGGGCCTGAAGCAAGCCCGTACCGGTACACTGGCGGATATAGGCCAGCAGGCAGACCTGGCGGTTGTAGTCGGCGGTGACGGTAACATGCTTGGGGCCGCAAGGGTTCTTGCCCGTTATGGCATTAAAGTGATTGGCATCAACAGGGGTAACCTGGGGTTCCTGACGGACCTTGACCCGGATAACGCTCACCAACAACTTGCCGATGTACTCGAAGGCCATTATATCAGTGAACAACGCTTTTTACTGGAAGCCCAGGTTTGCCAGAAAGACAGCCCAAAACGGCTGAGCACGGCAATTAATGAAGTTGTGCTGCACCCGGGCAAAGTGGCACACATGATAGAATTTGAAGTCTATATTGACGAAAAATTTGCGTTCTCCCAGCGTTCCGACGGCCTGATTATTTCCACGCCGACTGGCTCCACCGCCTACTCCCTTTCTGCCGGTGGCCCCATTCTCACCCCATCGCTGGACGCCATTACGCTGGTACCAATGTTCCCACATACGCTCTCAGCAAGGCCACTGGTTATAAATGGCAGCAGCACAATTCGCCTGCGCTTTTCCCACCGGCGCAATGACCTGGAAATCAGTTGCGACAGCCAGATTGCGCTTCCCATCCAGGAAGGCGAAGACGTATTCATTCGCCGCTGCGACTACCAGCTGAACCTGATACACCCAATTGACTATAGTTATTTCAACACGTTAAGCTCAAAGCTTGGCTGGTCAAAAAAATTATTCTAAATTTTGCTTTTGCCACTTTACTGTATATAAAACCAGTTTATACTGTATGAAAACACAGCTCTGTTATTTTATACAGGAAGGTGGCTATGCTGTCACAACTCACTATCAGTAACTTCGCAATCGTTCGGGAACTGGAAATTGATTTTCACGCCGGAATGACCGCCATTACCGGGGAAACGGGCGCAGGGAAATCAATTGCTATTGATGCTCTGGGCTTATGTCTGGGTGGCCGTGCAGAAGGTGACAGCGTGCGCGCTGGCGCAGGCCGGGCAGATTTATGCGCCCGCTTTGGGCTCAAAGATACACCAGCTGCGCAACAGTGGCTGGAAGAGAACCAACTGGAAGACGGCAATGAATGCCTGCTTCGCCGGGTAATCAGCGCAGATGGCCGTTCCCGTGGCTTTATCAACGGCACCGCGGTTCCCCTTTCTCAATTACGCGAACTGGGGCAGTTACTTATTCAAATCCACGGGCAACACGCCCACCAGTTGCTGCTCAAACCTGAACATCAGAAGGCTCTGCTGGATGGCTTTGCAGGTGAGTACGCACTCACTCAGGAAATGAAACAGTGCTGGCAAAACTGGAACCAAAGCTGCCGTGCGCTGGCACAGCACCAGCAACAAAGCCAGGAGCGCACCGCCCGCCTGGAACTGCTGCATTACCAGCTAAAAGAACTCAATGAATTTGCGCCCCAGTCTGGCGAATTCGAACAAATTGATGAAGAGTACAAACGCCTGGCAAACAGTGGGCAACTGTTGTCCACCAGCCAGCAGGCGTTAGCCGTATTATCCGATACTGAATCAGCCGACGTACAAAGCCTGCTGTACACCGCTCGCCAGCAGGTGAGTGAATTAGTAGGCATGGACAGCAAACTTTCCAGCGTACTGGATATGCTGGAGGAAGCCGCCATTCAGGTTAGCGAGGCCAGCGATGAACTACGCCATTACTGCGAAAGCACGGAACTTGATCCTAACCGCCTGTTTGAACTGGAACAGCGTATTTCCCGCCAGATTTCTCTGGCGCGCAAACACCATATTTCCCCGGAGGAACTGCCCGGGTTCCACCAGGCTCTGCTCCAGGAACAGATGGAACTGGAAGAACAAGGCGAAGCGCAAGACACTCTGAGCGACACCGTTGCACTACATCATATGCGCGCACTTTCTGTGGCCCAAACCCTGCACGAAAAACGTGAAATACGCGCCGCAGAACTGAGCCAGTTAGTGACTGATAGTATGCACTCACTATCCATGCCTCACGGCCAGTTCACTATTGATGTCACCTTTGATGAAAACCACCTGACACCAGAAGGCGCAGACCGCATTGAGTTCCGGGTATGCACTAACCCGGGCCAGTCTTTGCAGCCTTTAGGTAAAGTTGCCTCTGGGGGGGAACTGTCGCGCATCGCCCTGGCTATTCAGGTGATTACCGCCCGTAAAATGGATACCCCGGCACTGATTTTTGATGAAGTGGACGTAGGTATCAGTGGGCCAACAGCCGCAGTGGTCGGTAAATTGCTCCGCGCGCTGGGTGAATCCACTCAGGTAATGTGTGTCACACACCTGCCTCAGGTTGCCGGTTGTGCCCATCAGCATTTCTTTGTCAGCAAAGAAACCGATGGCACCGTTACTGAAACCCATATGCAGGCACTGAATAAACGCGCCCGCCTGAATGAACTCGCCCGCCTGTTAGGTGGCAGCGAAGTCACCCGTAACACGCTGGCGAATGCCAGGGAATTACTGGCTGCCTGATTCGCAATCATTACCCTCTGCTTCTGCGCCGTGCTGTGTTTGTATAAAAAACAAACACAGCACGTTTTTTATTCCCTGTTTTACCACTTACACTCAACTTTTTTTCAACTCTAAGGTCATACTGAAGCGCCTTAAGGTTTTAAACTGGCTGAAGGTTTATTATCATCGGCTACATGACACATGAGCCAGGCACAACTCGGGCCCAAAAAGGAATCTAAAAACTATGCGCTGTAAAACGCTGACTGCTGCCGCAGCGGTTCTTCTGATGTTAACCGCTGGCTGCTCCACTGTGGAGCGAGTGGTGTACCGCCCTGATATCAACCAGGGGAATTACCTCACCAGTACTGATATTGCCCAGGTTCATAACGGTATGACCCAACAGCAAGTTGCTTACGCACTGGGTACTCCAATGATGACCGACCCGTTCGGCAGTAATACCTGGATTTATGTTTTCCGCCGCCAGCCAGGCCATGAAAAAGTGACTCAGCAAACCCTGACACTCACTTTTAACAGTAGCGGCATCCTTACCAATATTGATAACAAGCCTGCTTTAACCGGTAACGAAGATTAAACGTTCGCCCGCTTACCAGGCATTACGCCTGGTGCAGCCAATAAAAAAGGTGCCAATGGCACCTTTTTTATTGGTCAGCTTGCTACAGCTAACTTGCGGCAATATTACTTCTTCTGCACCGACTGCTCCGCACGCATGCGCCGTAACGCTTTCGGGTCTGCAGTTAATGGCCGGTAGATTTCCACCCTGTCGCCATCCTGCACGGTATCGTTCAACTTAGCCGGGCGGCTGTAGATGCCAACTTTGTTCTTCTCAAGGTTAATATCTGTGCGCAATACCAGTAACCCGGAAGCCTCAATCGCCTGTTGCAGGGTTGCCCCTTCGGTAAGCGTTACTTTGCGTAAATACTGTTTTTCCGGCAGGGCATATACCACTTCCACCGTGATTTCAGGCAACACGATAAACCTCTTTCGCACGGCTGGTGAACGCATTCACCATATTTGCCGCCAACTCTTTAAAGATACGCCCGAATGCCAGCTCAATGAGCTTGTTGGTAAACTCAAAATCAAGCTGGAACTCAATACGGCAGGCTTCTGGCGTGAGCGGCGTAAACTTCCAGCCTCCCATTAATTTTTTAAATGGGCCATCCACCAGGTGCATTAAAATGCTCTGGTTACTGGTCAGTTCGTTACGCGTGGTGAAGGTTTTACTGATCCCCGCCTTTGAAACATCAACAGCAGCGGTCATATGTTGTGAAGAACTTTCAATCACCCGGCTGCCCACGCAACCGGGCAGGAAGTCCGGATACGATTTTACGTCGTTAACTAACTGGTACATCTGCTCGGCACTGTATGGCACAAGGGCAGAACGATTGATCTGCGGCATAGTGTTTCCCGTGTTACATAAATCGCATAAATAATATCATTTATCGACGAGTAAAGAAAAACACTGAACGCAGCCATGGTAAGATGATATGTTTCTCACACTGGATGGGATGCATTTACGACAGGAATCCGTATACTGAGCAGCATTATGACGAAGAAAAAAACACACAAACCAGGCTCAGCCACCATTGCGTTAAATAAACGTGCCCGCCACGAGTTCTTTATCGAAGATGAGTTTGAAGCTGGCCTGTCCCTGCAGGGGTGGGAAGTGAAATCCATGCGTGCAGGTAAAGCAAACATTGGCGACAGCTACGTTCTGCTTAAGGATGGCGAAGCTTATTTATTTGGGGCCAATATCACCCCGCTTCAGGTCGCTTCCAGCCATGTAGTATGCGACCCAACCCGTACCCGTAAACTGTTACTGAACCAGCGCGAGCTCGATAACCTGTACGGCCGGGTAAACCGCGAAGGTTATACCGTGGTCGCACTGTCTCTCTACTGGAAAAATGCCTGGGCAAAAGTCAAAATTGGCGTCGCCAAAGGCAAAAAACAGCACGATAAGCGTACAGATATTAAAGACCGCGAATGGCAGGTTGATAAAGCCCGCATCATGAAACACGCGGGGCGTTAAAAGTGAATGTGCTGTTTTATTCAGCACTTAGGTAAAACGGATTCAGCCAACGCTGGTGTGCAGCAACTGAATTCTGTTATACTTTCACGAATACTTTGGGGCTGATTCTGGATTCGACGGGATTCGCGAAACCCAAGGTGCATGCCGAGGGGCGGTTGGCCTCGTAAAAAGCCGCAAAAAAATAGTCGCAAACGACGAAAACTACGCTTTAGCAGCTTAATAACCTGCTTAGAGCCCTCTCTCCCTAGCCTCCGCTCTTAGGACGGGGATCAAGAGAGGTCAAACCTAAAAGAGATCGCGTGGATGCCCTGCCTGGGGTTGAAGCGTTAAATTCAATCAGGCTAGTTTGTTAGTGGCGTGTCCGTCCGCAGCTGGCAAGCGAATGTAAAGACCGGACTAAGCATGTAGTACCGAGGATGTAGGAATTTCGGACGCGGGTTCAACTCCCGCCAGCTCCACCACTTGCTCTTCCGGATACGTCCGGGAAAATCCTGAAAGCCCGCATGGCACAAGCCCTGCGGGCTTTTTTGTGTCTGTCGTTGTCCGAGAACATCCGGCTAAATCCAGAGAAAATTGGTACACGTTTAGGTACACGCTATACTGTGGTCCATTAAACGTGTACCAATTATGGAAGGGATCCAGATATGGCGCGCATCACACGCCCACTGACTAACAATGAAATCCTCAAAGCTAAACCCCGAGAAAAAGACTTCACCCTCCATGATGGTGATGGCCTGTTCTTACTCGTCAAAACCTCTGGTAAAAAACTTTGGCGCTTCCGCTATCAACGACCGGTAAGTGGTAGCCGAACCAATTTAAGTCTCGGTTCTTACCCTGCCCTTACGCTCGCAGCAGCTCGTCAGATACGCGACCAACATTTAACTACGCTCGCGCAAGGCATGGATCCACAACAGCAGCAAGAGCAAGCCTCAGAACAACGTCAGATTGAGCTGGATAGCATTTTCTCAACTGTGGCCGCCAACTGGTTCAAAATGAAAAGCAAAAGCGTCACAGAGGATTACGCGAAAGATATATGGCGCTCTTTAGATAAGGACGTGTTCCCGGCAATCGGTGCAATACAAGTTCAGGAGATAAAGGCCAGAACGATTGTTGAAGCATTGGAGCCAATCAAAGCGCGCGGAGCTCTGGAGACAGTTCGCCGCCTGGTACAGCGTATTAATGAAATCATGATTTATGCTGTTAACACTGGCCTGATTGATGCAAACCCAGCATCAGGGGTTGGGATGGCATTTGAGAAACCTAAAAAACAAAATATGCCGACACTGCGGCCAGAGGAATTGCCAAAGCTGATGCGTTCTCTAGTCATGTCAAATCTGTCCGTTCCGACTCGCTGTCTTATTGAGTGGCAACTCCTGACCCTTGTGCGCCCTTCTGAAGCCTCCGGTACTCGGTGGGCAGAGATCGATCTCAATGCCAAACTCTGGACGATCCCAGCAGAACGGATGAAGGCGAAACGTGAACACATCGTACCTCTATCTTCTCAGGCATTAGAGATTCTGGAAGTGATGAAGCCAATCAGTGCTCACCGAGAATATGTTTTCCCGAGCAGGAATGATTCAAAGCAAGCTATGAATAGCCAAACAGCCAATGCCGCATTGAAACGTATAGGTTATGGTGGAAAACTTGTTGCTCATGGTCTGCGCTCTATCGCAAGTACGGCTATGAATGAAGCCGGTTTCAATGCGGATGTTATCGAAGCGGCTTTAGCTCATAGCGATAAAGATGAAGTTCGAAGAGCTTATAATCGGTCTATTTATCTCCCACAAAGGCAAGATTTACTTGCCTGGTGGGGAGACCTCATCGATAAAGCAAAGTAAATTACAATATCATTGTGCAGGCTTTGAAGACCCAAAGCCTGCTCTTTGCAAATATTTTCTATGCAATGGTGAAAGCTTATCCAAATTATATTGCACTAAATATTGCCAAGTGGTTTGCTCATTTTTTATTTTTTGTTTTTTCAATAATTCAATTGCAGTACTTCTATTTATTCCATAAGCCATCACCTCTAAAACCTGAGGATCATAATTACCCATTTCTAACATAGATGAGAGATTGAGGAAAAATGCATTCAACGTACGTTCTTCCTCAGACATAAATGAGCTTACTACGTCAGCCCAAAGCGAGAGATATTTAACCAAAATGAATGTCAAATTAGTATTAATGTGTGTAGTTACAAAATTGGTAATCCCGTCAACCTTCTTATAATCAACTGAAATGCCTTTATTTGTTAATTTCTTAGTTACCATGTCATCTATAAAAAACCTATAATTTCTACCTTGCATCCACTTGTGTGAGTCGTTTACTAATTTAAAGATAGAAACGAAATAACTTGATTTTCTTGACACGCCATCTTCTTTATAATTAATCTCTTTCTCTATCTCAAAAATATCATTCAGCCGTAAAATTATGCTTTTGTATTGGTTATAATAATTCATATGCTGAAATTCAGCATTGGGATCTGCCACTCCAGATTTGACTCTAGGATATTTATCAATCATCCATTTATTAACACCTTCGCTTTCAACCAAAAAATAAAGTTGATCAATCAAGAGGGGATCGATGAAAGGGTTTTTATATATTATATCCTTCGGTACATTTAAAATATCTTCCAACGCCTCCAATCTATTCGTCATCACTCTAATTTGATTAGTAGTAAGACTGGAGTTGCTTATTATTTTCTCATAATGCTCTCTGTCTACTAAAAACTGGCCTCGCAGATAGGAGGCAAGATTGACAGCATTAAGCTCTCCTTGAGCATCAACAATATCTTTAGTGTAGACATCAATGTAACTTACAACTGACTCACCATATTCATTGAGCTTTCTTAAAACTGAAGATTGTATCTCCTTTGTTTCATTCGACTCAATCTTATCTTCAGCCCACTCTTCATCAACAAGCTGAATGCAAAAAATCTCACCATATAAAGATGTACTAATTCTACCTGCACGGCCAATAAGATTTAAAAAATCAAAATGGGATAACTCATAGTCACCAATCTTTGGGGATATTACAATCATTCTATCAGCAGGAAGATTTACGCCCTGTAGTAAAGTTGAGGTGCACACCAAATTCCTAATCGCACCATCAGCGAAAAGATCCTCGACCTCGAGCCTTGCCACATCCAATAAGCCACCATGATGAAATGCAACCCCTTTCTTAAGGCATCTAACAAGAGAATACAGAGGATGTATCTCATTTTCTAAAAATGAACACAAACTCTCCATTCTTGAATCATATACTAAATCAGTATTATCTTCATCTAACTCCGAATCTTCATTGTCAGTTTGAGCAATTGCCAGCGCCCATCCCTCAGCCAAATTTTTCTTAGGTGCGTATATTATATTTTGTTCATCAGCATCTAGAATAGAAGTTATATGCTTTAATGCTGCACCCTTTGATGAAGATAATTTACTATACAATGCTTTACCTATATCATACTCACCTAATACCGCATCCCCAACAGGGCTTATTAATTTATAATTAACGGTTTTCTTATTTTTATGTACTGTAAGTACAACTTTTAACTGCAAAACCGGGGTTGTAGAAGTTGTTTGCTCAACTAGATTAAGGTCAATAATTTTATTGAGTGAATGATGTAAGTTGATTATGTATGGGCCAGCCATAATAAATTGAGTTGACTGCCATAAGCTTGTCATTCTATAGATAACATTCTCAAAAACATTACCCCTACTTTTATCCTCTAAATTTTGTATTTCATCAAAAAAAACTATTTTAGGTGCTTTGTTACTATTCTCATTTAACAATCGCATACATCTTTCAGGCGTGAGAACATATACTATTTTTAAATCATCATTTTCGGAGTCCTTATAGGTTGTCATCACTGTAGCTATGTCTTTTAACTCTCTAGACATTTCATTGCCGACTTGGTTTATTAGCGCCTTTGAGGGTACAACGTAAACGAAGTAACCATCATTTGCAGATATAACACTATCGTAGACATACCTTTTAATTACAAATGATTTCCCGGCCGATGTTGGTGCAGATACTGCAACGTTTTCACCGCGTTCTAGTTTGTCCCACAGACTTCTTTGAAAATGAGTAAAATAAATATAATTATTATCAGAAACTCTTTTTTCAAGAAGAAATTTTTGACTTGTGAGTTCAAAATCCAATGATGAACTAAAGTGTTTAATAATATTCCCTTGACTAAAAAGACCTTCTAAATGCTTAGCAGAGACTATATTACCAGCTCTAGATTGCAGAATATAACAAGCTTTGAGATACAGTTCATTACTTGTGTCGTATAAATAGAGCAAAGTACCGAATGCACTTGCAATATTTTTATCGTTTTCGTTGCCTGATGATCCAAGTGATGCAAGCCAAGTTGCTCTCCTAATCATTTCATCAGATATTTTATATTTTTCTTCCTTACCTCTATTTTTCAAAAACAAATGCTCAATCAATAAATTAAAAACGCTTGTAAAGTCTTGATGATTTATTGCTGTTGTAGCAGTACTTTCAGCCATAGCAACTCCAAAAGATATTTTATTAACTTTCTTTATAATCTATTCCGTGGATAGCTCTATACAACGACTTTTTGAACTCACCAACATCTGTCATAGGTATTAGGAAAAAGTCTAAGAAGCAAGGTTTAACGTTAGGGTATTTGATTAACTTTGCATCGATGTCTGACTTTATCGCTTCCTTTTTTTTAGTAAGCCATGCATCAAACAGTCTTTCGGCCTCCGCCTTGTTGATTGCTTTTTCCTCTATGCTCTTAATTTCTGCATCTTCAAATATAAGCAGAACCGGGTGTGTTTTAACACACTCAGAGTAAATATCATCACCAGGAGTAAATGCTTTATAAATTAACTCCATAGTTTCAAAATCAAAATTACTTGATATATTAGTTCTAGCCATGAAAAGTTCATGACCAAGTGCACCGCTAGTATAATTTTTTGTAAATCTGTCAAGAGAGTCAAATGCGCTTTCCAGCGCACCACTAAAACTCTTATATATTTTCGATTCACCAATTAAAATTGAAAGATTTTCTCTATACACACCGAAGAAAACACCGTCACCACCCTTAACCTGATCGTTTAAGTTAGTTAAATTAGTGATTTTATGTGAGACCATCGGTGTATTAAGTATAGCCTCAGATAGGATATAAAGGAGCAACTCTCCGTACTTACCATCCTTGATTGGATTAGTATCCCCAAAAAACTGTGCAGCTTTTCTAAAAGGGGTAACGCCATCCGCTTGCATTTTAGCAAGAGCTTCTTTATCAAAAACGTAGTGTTCAATAGCATCAGCCATTGATTCCACTAAGTGATGATGCTCTTGTATAACTCCACTGAATGGGATAGTAAAAATCCTAGAAACTATCTTAGCTTGACTATCACAAGGATGATTAACCAACCTTGATTCAATCCACTCGTGACTGTTCGTAATTAACTCTTTCCAGTTTATCGATTTGAGCTTTTCTACACTTTCCATATATGAACTACTCAGCCTAATTTAGGAATACCCCCATATTGAATTAAAAAGCAACATTCCCATAGATGATCATTTAACCAGTTGTTACATTTAAATGCTCTCATTGTATATTGACGCGCAATACTCTATTGGTCACTTTATGGGGCGGTTTTCACACCTGTTTATTGACAGTTTAGGGCCGTTAATACATCAGGTAAAGGCATTGCCCAGTGAGAGCGGCTTCATTAAGCAACTCCATCAGCATCGAATTGACTGATATTTCTAATTCCCCAAGCGACTTCTTTTTTCCCCTCTCCAATACGATTCAGAAACCTATCACCGCGCCGGACACTCCCTCACTACCCAGCCTATACCACCATGCCACAGCGATGCCTTCAGGCCGTTAAATTAAATAAACACTTTGCTGCTGGCGCGCAATGCTTTCCCCGCCTCGCCTGCCCGCTTTCCGGGGCGGTTTTAATGCACCTGCATTAACGGCCTTAGCCCCTGCCAGCACTGGCGGGAACAGCATTAAAGGTAGTCATAAAACGCATGCAAAGCCATGCACCTTATGCATGCATGGCTTTTTTTGGGGAAAATGGCGGGATTTTCGCGGTTTTTTACGCAGGTTACTGCGCGGCCATGTCGGCACGTCGGCGGGTGTAAATCATGTTCTGTGCGGGGGTAAATTGCTCCCGGCAGTCATCGCGGGAAGGTGTTTCCGGCCGGTATCCGGCGGCCGTTAAAATCTCGCTGTCCCGCTCTGAATAAGTCATGTCATGCCCTCCGGCCAGCCACACTGACAGGGCTTCACGCAGGTATTCTGATGAACGGTCGAGGGCGCGTTTGCGTACCATTTCAGGCTGGCCGCTCAGGTGCATCAGTTCCGGGGCGAGAATGGCGGCCAGTGCTGCGCCGTTCTGCTGCATGAAGTCATTCAGCCCGGTGCGGATGCTGATGCGCTGCACTTCTTCATGTGAGCGGATATAGCGACCGGCGGCCTGATTCACTTCCCATTTTTTGATGTCAGTGACGTCGCGCAGTTCCTGCATTCTGGCAGGAATGTGGTCATCAACGGCCAGAAGCTGTTCGCGGTATTCCTGCTCTGCCGCGGCCAGCTCTGATTTACGGTTCAGCCAGACGGCTTTGTTGGTCTGGCAGGCCTCTGCGGCCTGCTGCAATGTGATAGTGGTCACCGGGGTTTCTCCTGGTCAGTGGCGGAACGGTGAGCGGTAACAGCCTTTTACCCTGCCGGTGGCTGTGGCGGCTGGCGGCACCGGGGCGGGTTTTTCTTCCACGACCGGTGAGCGAATCACTTCAAAAATGGATTCATGGGTTTTGAAGGTGGCCGAGCACTCCAGATTCTGGCACTGGTGATAACGCTCCTTGACGTTTTCCGACATGTAGCGGCTGGTTCGCACATGGGCGGCCTGACGGCAGAACGGGCAGCACATCATGACAGTAACCCCCGCGCTTTCAGGTCTGATTCACGCTGGCGCATTTTCGCCTGCCAGACCTGACGCTGAACGGGCGTGGCCGCCACACCGTGTTCCATATGCGGCAGTGTGGCCGCCGACAGCCCGGTTTTGTACAACACCGGTTCATCTGTCAGACGGATATTGCAGTTTTTAACCGACCGCTCAAGCCAGTTTTTCACCTGCTGCATCACCGCCTGTTCCGGTTCGGTATAGCCCTGATGGCCGGTGGTGTTGGCAAGAGGATTCTCCCGTACCAGTACGCTTAATTTCATCGCCCGGACAAGCGCCCCGCAGGTTTCACGTAATGCGGCATCCAGCTCATGTTCTGCATACTGACTCAGGACATGGTGATGTGCCTGCCGCCACGCTCTGGCCGTGCCGTCACAGTCTGCCCGCAAGTGGTCGCGCTCAAATGCCAGCACTTCCGAAAGGTTCTCGCATTCCTGCGCCAGCGTCCGGCGTGTCACCTGCTCAATATGCCGCTGTTTCAGTTCATCGGTCAGGATGGCACCACCGGCACGAAAGGCACTGCGCCATGCGCCGGTGTCACCGTCGTTTTCCTGCTCCAGCGCGGTTTTCTGCTCTGCCGCACGGCTGATGGCGGTGGTGATTTCATCCATCCGGCGGGCGTTTTCAAGATGGGCGGCTCTGGCGCTGTCCAGTTGTGTCAGTGCCGGTTTCAGGTAATCAGGCATACGGGGTTTGGTCATGTTCGGGCTCCTCAGTGTTTCAAGATGAGGAGATTCTGCCGTGCCGCACACAACAACACGACACATTGCCGTTGTGGCAAAAATGACACAAACAGACCTCAAAACCCGGCTTGCCAGGAAAAGGTCGCAGGAAACCCTTATCACTGGTTATTTTTATAATAAAAACTGTTCACTACTGTTCATCATAATAAAAAATATAGTTAATACAGTAAGATAAAGGGTGAACAGTTGAGGGTCTGACTGTTCACCCTCTGTTCACCACTGTTCACCCTCCTTTTTTAGTCAGTTAATCACTTAGACTTTTTTGGAATTAAAACGTAATTTGATATAAACAAATGTAGTTATTGATTTGCCAAAGAATTATCAAGGATTGCCAACGATTGTCAGAGATTGTCACTGTTTGCCATTCACTTGTTAATGGTTTGTTGTGTGGCATTTCGCTGCAAAATGACTTGTTGCCCTGCGTAAAAATATTCACAAAATAGAGAGCTACCCGAAGCCGGACAGATACCCCCGGCACTCTATGGACTTTATGAGGTAGCCTGATGCACACCGCTTTTTCTTCTTCACCTTCCGCCCCAGTGGCTCCACTGATGCCGGTTTCTGAAACCGCTCCTGAGCGTTTTATTCGTCTGCCCGAAGTCATTCACCTGTGCGGGCTGTCCCGTTCTTCCATTTACGACCTTATCAGCCGTGACGCCTTTCCGAGGCAGATTTCCCTCGGCGGCAAAAATGTCGCCTGGGCGCAGTCTGAAGTCTCGGCATGGATGGCTGAACGCATTGCCCACCGTAACGGAGAACTGACGAAATGATCACCCTGACACTGACCGGACAGACCCACACCCTGGCTGATGAAGATGCCCGCCTGCTGGCACTGGCACTGACTTCCCTGACCACGGGAGACCGTCACCGCAAAACGTTCCGCGTTCGCTCATCAGCATTCCGGGCTGAACGTGCAGACAGTCCGTCATACCCGCATAAATCAGCCACTGAGCATCCTGCCGGTGACGTGCTCACAGACTGCTGAGGAGTGCTTTTGTGTTATTGATTCTTTTCCCTGGCTTGCAGGCCGGGGCTTTTTCCGGTTATAGTCCTCTCGCTGTCGCAAAATCGGCAGCCGGGCGTAGGAACCCGAGTTACTTATTGGCGACACCAGACGCGCCATGCGTCTTTTTTTATGTCGTTGCTCAGGCACACCCATTTTCAGGGCTGTGGTGCTTACACCGTGGCTCCTGTCAGATAATGGTGGTCCGGGCGGGGCAGCCTTCGGGCTGGCCGGTTTCCAATAAGGCCGGTATTCCTACCCCCGTCCGGGTCACCACCCATGAGCGTAGGAACTCCGGTGGTGGCATTTACCGCTACTTATTGGAGGTTGCCCTTATGGCTACGACCCTCACCCCGTCACACCCGCAGTTTGTCTTTGTGTTTGCCGCCGTTCGTCGCGCAGACCGTAAACCCCGTATTCGTATGCTTCGCACTGTTGCCAGTGATGAACGCGCCGCACGCCTTTCCCTTGTCCGTGATTACGTCCTCTCGTTCGCTGGCCGTCTGCCGGTTGCGGAGGTGCGCGCATGAGACATACCGCCATTACCGTCAGCGACCTCGAATGCCTGGAGCATATGCGCAATGTCGGCCAGCTCGTCAGCGACCTGATGCAGGTGCAGGACTGCGCCACTGTACATCGTGACCCGGCGCAGCAGTTACAGCTCACCTCAGTGATTTACCTGATGACCGCCCAGCTCGACGGCGTGGTTGAACGCTGTAATGAGCGCTGGCTCACTGAGGAGGTTCGCGCATGAAACACCCCTTACCGCCCGTATTACGTGCCGCACTGTACCGCCGTGCGGTGGCCTGTGCCTGGCTGACCCTGTGCGAACGCCAGCACCGTTACCCTTATCTCACCCTCGATACACTGGAAAGTGCCATTGCCGCCGAACTGGAGGGTTTTTACCTGCGCCAGCACGGCGAGGAAAAAGGCCGCCAGATTGCCTGTGCCTTACTGGAAGATTTAATGGAAGCCGGCCCCCTGAAAGCCGCCCCGTCGCTGTCCTTTCTCGGGCTGGCCGTGATGGATGAACTCTGCGCCCGTCATATCACCGCACCGGTACTGCACTGAGGGAGACAATAACCATGAACATGAACGTAACGGAATCCGTAGAACGGGCTCGCGGCCACTGGCCGCGCATTCTTCCGGCGCTGGGCGTGAAAGTGCTGAAAAACCGCCATCAGGCCTGCCCGATTTGTGGTGGCGATGCGCACAGTGACCGGTTCCGCTTTGATGACCAGGAGGGGCGCGGCACATGGTACTGCAACAGGTGCGGCGCGGGTGACGGCCTGACACTGGTTGAAAGGGTGTTCGGGGTGTCAGCGGCAGAGGCCGCCGGAAAGGTGAATGCCGTGACCGGTAATCTGCCACCGGTCGCCCCGGAAATGATTGCATCAGCAGAAGCCGGAACGGAAGCCGGGCGCAAAGCAGCGGCCGCACTGGCCGTCACCCTGATGGCAAAAACCCGCACGGCCACCGGTAACGCCTACCTGACCGGCAAGGGCTTCCCGGATTATGCCTGTGCCATGCTGACGGGGGCACACAAAGCCGGTGGCGTGTCGTACCGCGCCGGTGATGTGGTGGTGCCACTGTATGACGACACCGGCGCACTGGTGAATGTCCAGCTAATCAGTGCAGACGGCCAGAAACGCACCCTGAAAGGCGGCCAGGTGAAAGGGACCTGCCATACCTTCAACGGCCAGAAACAGGCAGGGAAACGCCTGTGGATTGCCGAAGGGTATGCCACGGCACTGACCGTGCACCGCCTGACCGGCGAAACCGTCATGGTGGCGCTGTCGTCCGTGAACCTTCTTTCTCTGGCGAGCCTGGCCCGCAGCAAGCACCCGGCCTGTCAGATTATCCTCGCCGCCGACCGTGACCTGAACGGCGACGGCCAGAACAAAGCCGCCGCGGCCGCAGCAGCCTGCGAGGGCATTGTCGCCCTGCCGCCGGTGTTCGGTGACTGGAATGATGCGTTTGTTCAGAAAGGTGAGGAGGCTACGCGTAAAGCCATTTTTGCCGCCATCCGCCCAGCGGCACAAAGCCCCTTCGACACCATGAGCGAGGCGGAATTTACCGCCATGAGCGCCAGCGATAAGGCAATGCGGGTGCATGAGCATTACGGCGAATCGCTGGCCGTGGATGCCAACGGCCAGCTTCTGTCCCGCTATGAACACGGCATCTGGAAGGTGATAACGCCGTCTGATTTTGCCCGCGACGTGGCCGGACTGTTCCAGCGCCTGCGCGCCCCGTTCTCGTCGGGGAGAATTGCCTCAGTAGTGGAGACCCTGAAACTGATTATTCCGCAGCAGGAGGCACCGGCACGCCGTCTGATTGGTTTTCGCAACGGGGTGCTCGATACCAGCTCAGGTATATTCAGCCCGCACAGTAAATCGCACTGGCTGCGCACCCTGTGTGACGTGGATTTCACCCCGCCGGTGGAGGGAGAAACGCTGGAGACCCATGCGCCGAATTTCTGGCGCTGGCTCGACCGGGCGGCCAGTGGCAACCCGACAAAACGCGACGTCATTCTGGCCGCGCTGTTTATGGTGCTGGCGAACCGCTACGACTGGCAGCTCTTTCTCGAAGTCACCGGCCCCGGCGGCAGCGGGAAAAGTATTCTCGCCGAAATCGCCACGATGCTGGCCGGAGAGGATAACGCCACGTCAGCCGATATCGACACGCTGGAAGACCCCCGCAAGCGTGCCTCGCTGATAGGCTTCTCGCTCATTCGTCTGCCTGACCAGGAGAAATGGAGCGGTGACGGTGCCGGACTCAAGGCCATCACCGGCGGCGATGCGGTCTCCGTTGACCCGAAATACCAGAATCCCTACTCGACGCATATCCCGGCGGTGATTCTGGCCGTGAACAATAACCCGATGCGCTTCACCGACCGCAGCGGCGGCGTGTCACGTCGCCGGGTAATCATCCACTTCCCGGAGCAGATAGCCCCGGAGGAGCGCGACCCGCAGCTCAGGGATAAAATCGCCCGCGAGCTGGCCGTGATTGTGCGCCAGTTAATGCAGCAGTTCAGCGACCCGATGAGCGCCCGTTCACTGCTCCAGTCGCAGCAGAACTCCGACGAGGCGCTCAGCATCAAGCGCGATGCTGACCCGACGTTTGATTTTTGCGGCTATCTGGAGGCGCTGCCGCAGACCAACGGGATGTTTATGGGGAATGCCAGTATCATCCCGCGTAATTACCGTAAATATCTCTATCACGCGTATCTGGCCTATATGGAGGCCAACGGGTACAGGAATGTGCTCAGCCTGAAAATGTTCGGGCTGGGGCTGCCCATGATGCTGAAAGAGTACGGGATGAATTATGAGAAGCGGCACACCAAGCAGGGGATACAAACTAACCTGTCGCTGAAAGAGGAAAGCTACGGCGACTGGCTGCCGAAGTGCGATGAACCCGCAGCAACATAAGCGAACTCAGACCGGCAACAGCCGGTCTTTTCCTTTCTGAACATTGCCATAAGGTGAACAATCCACTGTTCACCCTTCACCGTGTATTCACCCTATATTACCATGAATTTATTGATAAAAAACAAAAGGTGAACAGTGTGAACAGTTAAATGCAAAAAAACTTTTTCTATAGCCTTTGTAGATACAGAAAAATTATCAGGAGGAAGGGCAATCGACAACTTTAGATAGGTAAGAATGCTATGACATTCCATAATTGGTACACGTTTAGGTACACAACTGAAAGTTGAATACGAAAAAACATATTATATTTAATAGGTTGGGAAACTTATTCAGACTCCGCCAGCCCACCAAATAAAACAAGGGGTTACGTGAAAGCGTAGCCCCTTTTTGTTGTCTGATGGCGGCAAAATGGCGATAGAGCATTGGGTTGGCGGTAAAGAAAAACCCGCATTGTGCGGGTTAATATGAGAGTTGGACTTGCCCACCTTTAGGGTGAGGTGGGGCTGCACTGATATGTTGTGGCCTGCAGACAGACCGGACAAATGTTTCATGTGTGACAAAGGTGTGTCATGCCCTGGTACCCCAAGAATACGGGGTTTCACACCGAGTTGTGATTGTGCCGACAGCAGGGCTTTCATACCTGTCTTTTTACCGTCAGCTGTGACACCGCCGATAATATTTGAAGTGGTTTCCGCTTCGCTTTCGCCCTGAGCAACACGGACAACAACCGTGACCGGTTTTGCCTGATCAGCAATGGCATCCAGCGAACGTGCCAGCGTACCGGTTTCACCGGCTTTACCACTGGCGGTCAGTACATCAGTGAGTAACACCGGCTTATTGAGTGGGAACACGGACGCATCCGCATCGTCACCGGTACAGACCATTCCCACAATGGCGGTACTCACTGTGGTTATGGGGCGGGTGCCGTCATTGATTTCAATAACGCGCACCCCATGGTGGTAATCCTGAGCCATAAGGCAGTCTCTCCGGTTAAAGGGGTCTGCCTATGTTCTTAATAAGTACCCGACAGGGCACGTAATCAACAATGTGTGGGTGATAGCACAACAGGCTACCAGAGAATGCATTGAAAGCAGGAAGGGAATGCAGGGCAGAACATGCAGCCCTGCAGGCAGCACTACTCTGTGTTTTCGCTGCGGTAAATTTCTATACCGACCAGATTGAGCTTTGTGGAGGCATAAAGGGATACAACGTCTTTTTTATTACGTGGTGAGCGCCAGCATTCTGCTTCTGTCTGGCATTGTGCCTGCGGCTCATAACCTTCAGCAGAAAGATAATCACGAATTTTCCTGGTATCAGCCGTCCCGTTGAATGTGACACCAAACACGAAGGCCTGCGGCCCGCTTATGTTGTGATAGCTGAATTCATAATCGTCCGATATACGAGGCAATTTTCTGAGCAATTCAGGCGTATAGTAGTCATATTCTCTTTTATCTTTTTCGGTATAGTGAGCACTTTCTGCAAACTCAAGCTGCAAATAAGGCCAGACAGAACCCCCGACGATACCAGCGACTACAACCACACTGACCAGAACGAGAACTAATTTTTTCACAGCCCCATCCTTCCGTTCTCAGCGCCCAGCACGATAAATGTTTTGTCATGTTGAGGCAGTATGACATTCCCTGATAAAAAATCGTTATAAGGGGTAATTGTTCTCATAAAGGGAGGAAGAATTCCTTTCTGTGGACGGGAGTGAGGATATTTATCCGGGTCAGGAAACAACAAAGGCTGGAAAGTTTCATTTTTCCAACTACCTATTTTTCCATAGTGGTCCCAACGTTTCAGCGCTTCCACCTTACTTATCGGACGCAGCATAGCAAAAGGATTTTGAATGGAGACTACACGGTAAAATCCCAGCAAATCAGAAACCAAATCTTCTCCACTGAAACCACTGTCTGTCACAATATTGTTCGGGAAGGACCCCTGAAAAGCCTCAAATTTTCGGGCCATGGTCATCATCATTGCCAGCGCGATGCTCTTTCTCTCCCAGTCAGGTCTCCCATGGTGAATTCGCCAAGTGAGCACTTTACCGGAACGCACTAACCCATGAGGTGATGTCATCCCCTGAGAATAAGTCACATCGTAGAACTGCTGACCAGATGACTCACCCTGTGCCATTTTATTAAGCAGTTTAACAATATCAGTTCCCTGTGCATGTCCTAAATCAATCCAGCCAAGTACCTCTGTATAAACCAGTCCGGCTTTGGCTAAAGCAGCCAGAGAGCCATCAATTATATCCTCGCGCTTACTCATTCCTGATATCCTTTCCTGTGATAAAACGGGACTGTTGGATTAACCCGAATTTCCATTTAACACTGATATAGCAAACCTCTGAACAATATCAGTCCATTATGGATGGCTCTGATATTTTGTTGCTGAGGTAAAGATAAGCAAGCAGAGAACCCACACACCGAATCAATTAAGATTATTCCTAACCACGAACAATTGATCCTACCCACGTAATGTGGACACAGCCCTAAGCGAGGTTTTCGTTTTCAAATTGTTCCGGGCTGAGACCGCCACAGGCACTGTGACGACGCCAGCGATTGTAATCACACTCGATATAATTAAATACCGTCGTCCGCATAATTTCACGGTCGGTAAAACGCTCTCCGTGGATACATTCCACTTTCAGTGAATGAAAGAAGCTTTCCGCGCACGCATTATCGTAGCAACAACCTTTTGCGCTCATGCTGCCGTGCAGGCTGTGTCGCTTCAGCAATGCCTGATAATCCGTTGAACAGTATTGCCCACCGCGATCCGTGTGAACGATAACGCTTTTCGGGTGTTTACGCCGCCAGAGTGCCATTTGCAGTGCATCGCAGGCCAGCTTTGCCGTCATTCGTGAGGACATCGACCAGCCAATAACGGCACGAGACCACAGGTCAATCACCACCGCCAGATACAGCCAGCCTTCATCTGTACGTAAGTAAGTGATGTCACCCGCCCACTTCTGGTTCGGGCCGCTGGCGATAAAGTCCTGCTTCAGCAGGTTTTCTGATACCGGCAGACCATGTTCACGGTAGCTGACCGGGCTGAATTTGCGGCTGGCTTTCGCCCGTAATCCCTGACGACGCAGACTGGCAGCGATGGTTTTGATGTTGTACTCCGGCAACTCATCAGCAAGCCGTGGTGTAAGCATACCTATTTTAGTTCCACGCACTTTTTGAAACTTCCGGTTTTTCAGCCATCAGCCGGTACTCTCAGGCTTTTCACCTCACCAACAACAAATCACAATACCTCGTGGTGTACCGTGGTGAAAGCATCGCGCGCTTCATCTGCCATTGCGGCTTAATACCCTGCCCGGCAAAATAAAGCGTGCCCTTCCCGCTTTTTGCATTCAACTGATCAAGTATGTCCATTAACAGCCCGCTGTTTTTGCGGGGCGCGTTTTCGTCGAACAGGTCGAGTTGAGCAACGCCCTGGCTAAAAAAATCACCCAGCATGACTCCAGCTTTTTGGTACCTGTGCCCTTCTTTCCAGATATGGCTCAGGCATTTTGACGCGGCATTAATAATATCCCTGCTGTCCTGTGTCGGTGTCAGCAACTTCACTGAAGCACTATTGCCGTAATATGGCTCATTCAGGGAAAACGGTGATGTCTTAACGAATGCTGAAATAAAGCGGCAGTGCTGGTGTTCCCCACGCAATTTCTCCGCTGCGCGCGCAGCGTAATAGCATATGGCCTGCCGCATCTGCTCGTACTCCGTAACGCGATCACCGAAAGAACGAGAACAAACTATCTCTTGCTTTTCTGGGGCAAACTCATCCAGTTCAAAGCAGGGCTCACCGCGCAGTTCGCGCACTGTGCGTTCCAGAACTACGTTGAAGTGTTTGCGAATAACCCAGGTGCTTTGTTCTGACAAATCCAGGGCGGTTTTGATTCCCATAGCGTTCAGCTTTCGACTGATACGCCTGCCAACCCCCCATACATCTTCCACTGGGACCACGGCCAGCAACCGCCGCTGGCGGTCAACATTCGACAAATCAACAACGCCCCCCGTTTGCCGCTGCCACTTTTTTGCTGCGTGGTTCGCCAGCTTGGCGAGAGTCTTCGTCTGCGCAATGCCCACCCCAACAGTAAGGTGAGTGCGCTTCAGCACGGTAGAGCGAATTTCTTTGCCAAATTCAGTAAGATCCTTGCAGTTACGGACCCCGCTCAGGTCGCAAAATGCTTCATCAATACTATAGATTTCCACGCAGGGGCTCATTTCTTCCAGTGTTGTCATCACCCGGTCAGACATATCAGCGTACAGCTCATAATTGCTGCTGAACGCCGTAACACCGTGCCGCCGAAAAGCCTCCTTTTGCCTGAAATAGGGCTCCCCCATCACAACGAACGCCTTCGCTTCCGCACTGCGGGAAATAACACAGCCATCGTTATTTGAAAGCACAACCACTGGCTTCCCTTTCAGGTCTGGCCTGAATACCGTCTCGCAAGATGCATAGAAGGAGTTAACATCGCAGAGCGCAAACATAGCTTAGCTCGCCACTTTCACAATAAAGGTCACCACACCAAAGATATCGAGGATCTCTTCACTGCCTGGAACAATGGGTGAATAGGCGCTATTCATTGGGTTAAGCTGCACAGTGGGCCGAAGCTGTAGCCGTTTAACAGTAAATTCACCTTCCACTGCGGCTATAACGATGTCACCGTGCGCGGCTGTGCGTGAACTGTCTACCACAAGCAAGTCACCGTCGCTAATTCCCCCTTCAACCATTGAGTCGCCACTGGCTTTCACAAAATACGTGGCGCTCGGGTGCACCACCAGTAACTCATTCAGATCAATACGTTGTTCTATATAGTCTGCCGCTGGAGACGGAAAGCCACATTGAACCATATCGCTAAATAAAGGGACTGAAACCGCCTGGCGCAGTTCATTTGGTGAATAAAACCGCATAATAAACTCACTTACGTTGATACTGGTTATGCATACAGTATATACTGTGAAAACACACAGTAAAGAGGACTTAAAACATGTTTGTGGAACTCGTTTATGACAAAAGGAATTTTGATGGTTTGCCGGGCGCCAGGGATATCATCCTGGGCGAGTTAAGCAAAAGAATGCAGCGTATCTTTCCGGATGCAGAAGTTCGGGTTAAACCAATGATGACACTGCCAGCAATCAACACAGACGCCAGCAAGCACGAGAAAGAACAAATAAGCCGGGTGGTACAGGAAATGTTTGAAGAAGCAGATATGTGGCTCACGGGCGAATAACAAGCCTGAGTAACATGCCACAACCGCAGCCCACCTCTGCCATTACAGGGCTGCGGTACTGGCTTACACGGCAAGCAGCAAACCCCGCGCTCGGGTGAGTCTTCCTGCTCTTGCATAGCGGTAATCATCAGCTGGCCTGCACTGAGCATTTCCACATACAGGCAGGCTGTGCTGTACAGATTGCAGCAGGGGGTTACTCGCCGGGGGCAATACTACCGGCGCCTTCCCTTCGCCACGGAAGCCGTCCAGTTAAAATCACTGACTTCACTCTCCTTCAGTGACTCAGGTTTCTTGCGGCGCACCGGTTTTTTCTTCGTTTTTTCAGCCTGTGCTTTCTCTTTTTCAAGCTTTACAGACATCACTTGTTGCCGGGCCTCGGCAGTCAGTTCTTTCTCTTTTTTGCCATCCGGCTCTTTGCCGGTGCGTTCACGGTATTTCTGTATCAACCCTTGCAGCGTTTCCTCAACCACCAGGCGTTCATCGGCATTGAACTGGTCGATAGAAATCATTTTTGTATCTTTCATAGGATAGCGTCCGTTGGCAAGTATGGCCCTCAGTGTACAGTAATCCCCATAGCGGTAACTGATGCTATCGCAAATAAATTCAAGTAAGTACGCAGGCCTTCCGCCAGATAAGTTAGCCCCAGGGCAGAGCAGGACAGGGCAGAAATACCACACCAACAACAGCGTGAGTGGCGGTAAAACCGCGGGTATATTAACAACATCTAAAAACAGTGTTATTTCTACCAGAAATACAGGTAAAAAAGAGCCAAACATGGGAAAATAAAGGCGATTAATAACGTAGTGAAAGTATATTAAAACTATTACCTGGGAATATAATAGCTAGCCAGTAAACCAGCACATGCCCGTAATAGAAAAATGTACAGCGTTCATCGCTCTCACCTGAAACACGCCTTTCGAATACATAATTTTCTCTAACTAACTTGCACTCATCTGATGCAGGTTAATACCTTAAACCCCAGGCAAAACAACAAAAACCATTAAAAAACAATAAAATATAAAAATACATCATTTATAAAAAATACTATTTACCGACCCATAACAGTGCAATTAACCACATATTCATGTTGCCTCATTTTTTTATAGGCACTACCCACATTTTTCATCATTTATATCAAGCGTTACCTGTTGCAACATCAGGTCAACGTTATTGTAACGTTTTCCCTAATTCAGGGTGAAAAACTCTGGCCGGGCGAAAACCTGCTGATTCATTTATGAGATAACAATGATGACAAATAAACCTGTAGACAGTGCCAGTACCACAACCATTGAGTTAAGCACTATTCAGCCTATTCCACTCAATGAGCGCCACGGTAAACCACAGAATCTGTTTACCATCTGGTTTGGTTCTAACATCATGCTGCTCACGGTAATCACCGGGGCACTGGCTGTCAGTATCTTCCATTTATCGTTTTTGTGGGCAACCGTTGCAGTATTGATTGGCAACCTTGCCGGTGGTTTGTTTATGGCACTCCACTCTGCACAGGGGCCGCAGTTGGGCGTGCCGCAAATGGTGCAAACCCGTGGTCAGTTCGGCTCATATGGTTCTGTGCTGGTCGTGGCACTGGTTGTCATCATGTATATCGGCTTTCTGGCCTCTAATTTAGTGCTGGGCGGCCAGTCTCTGCATGCCATCTATGCGCCCGTGTCCATCAATATGGGGATTATCGTTTCCGCACTGCTGAGCCTGGTTGCCTGTGCATTTGGCTACAACCTGATCCACGCCTATACCAAAGTGATGTCGTGGGTTTCAGGTTTTATCCTGGTCGCCGCCTTTGTGTGGATAATTTTTGTCACCGGGTTACCGGCCAATTTTCTGGCACGCGGTGATTTCAATTTGAGTGGTTTCCTGGGTGCCGTTTCCATTGCCGCATTGTGGCAGTTAGCTTATGCCCCATATGTCTCTGATTACTCGCGCTATATGCCGAAAGACATCAGTGAAAAAAGTGTCTTCTGGTGCAGCTACCTGGGGTGTGTTCTGGGCTCCCTGTTCCCCATGATCCTCGGTATTCTGGTTTCTGTCTGTATTGGCGATGGCGATTTAATCAACGGCATTGTCAATATGACAGGCGGGCTGTCGTCAACCGTTATCATCGTGTTTGCTGTTGGTATTGCCGCAACTAATGCCATGAACCTGTACTGCGGTGTGCTGTGTACACTCACACTGGGCCAGACTTTTTTCACTAAATGGTCCCCCCTTTCTGGGGCACGCATTGCCGTATCCATTGTGACTGTGCTCATTGAAGTTTTAATTGCTATCTATGGGCAGGAAAACTTCCTGGTCAATTACACCAACTTTATTCTGATGCTGCTCTATGTACTGGTGCCATGGACTGCCATTAACCTGGTGGATTACTACCTGGTCGCACACGGTAATTATGATGTTGCATCGTTTTTCCGCCGGGATGGCGGCATTTATGGCTACTTCAATTCAAAAGCTATTTTCTGCTACCTGCTGGGCATTATTGTTGAAGTCCCATTTATGTCTACGGCCATTTATACCGGCCCGGCAGCCACAATGTTAGGTGGCGCAGATATTTCCTGGATAATCGGCCTGGCGGTAGTGTCACCGGTTTATTACCTGCTGTGCCGCACTCAGCCTGCCGTACAAGTATCATCCGTTAAATCCTGAGAGAGCCAGCAATGACTAAAAACGAATTTGATTACATCATTATTGGCGGTGGCTCTGCAGGTTCAGTACTTGCCGCACGGCTTTCAGAGCACAGCGAGTTGAGTGTTTGCCTGGTTGAAGCGGGCAGCAACGATGCCACGCCACGCATCCAGACACCAGCCGGAACCATCACGCTGTATAAGAGCCAGAAATACAGCTGGAATTACTACTCCACACCACAAAAGAGGCTGGGTGGCCGGCAAATTCATGTTCCGCGCGGGAAAGCGCTGGGTGGTTCATCATCCATGAACAGCATGATTTATATCAGAGGGTTACCCTCAGATTATGACCGCTGGGAACAGAAAGGTTGCCAAGGCTGGGGCTGGCAGGATGTTCTGCCCTGGTTTAAGCGCTCAGAAAAAAACCTGCTCAATCAGTCTCCCGAATACCACGGGTTTAATGGCGAATTACTGGTTGATAAACCGCGGGACACCAACCCGGTGTCTGCTCTGTTTGTCTCTGCTGGTGTGCGGGCGGGCTTGCCGGAAAATAGTGATTTTAACGGCGCATCACAGCCCGGTGTTGGTATCTATAATGTGACCCAGAAAGATGGCAAACGGTTATCAAGCTACCGCGCATTTCTGCACCCCTGCCTGAGCCGCCCCAACCTGACAGTCATAACGGGCTGCACAGTAGATACGTTGATTCTCAAAGGAAAAGCTGTTGCTGGTGTCAAAGTCATTTTGCCAGGAAGTGATGCGCCAACTGAGCTGATGTGCCGCCGTGAAGTGGTGCTGTGTGCCGGTTCTATTGGTTCCCCGCATATTCTCATGAAATCGGGTATTGGCCCGCGTGCGTCACTGGAGCCTGCCGGTGTTGCCGTTGCCCACGACCTCCCGGGGGTTGGGCAAAATTTGCAGGATCACCTGGATGGCCTGGTTACAGTACGAACCCGCAATCCGTTAACGCTCGGCTTCTCACTGGCGGCATGGAAACCTATTCTCACCTCGCCATTCCGCTATCTGTTCCGGCGCAAAGGCTGGCTGACCACCAACTACGTCGAAGCTGGTGGGTTTGCCTCTACCCGCTTCACCAACCATCACCCGGATATCCAGTTCCACTTTGTGCCGGGTTACCGCAGCCACCGGGGTCGCCTGTTTGAATGGGGGCATGGTTATGCCATTCATACCTGTGTTCTGCGCCCGAAATCTGTCGGTGCGCTGCGCCTTACGCCGGAAAAACAGCCTGAAATTGATTTTAACTTCCTTGCGGATCCATCCGATGCCAGCGTGCTGGTCGAAGGGATAAAAGCCGCCAGAAATATCCTTGCCCAGCCTGAGTTTTCCGCATTTTGCGGCAAGGAGATGCTGCCCGGTACACAGATACAGACTGATGAGCAACTGCTGCAGTACGTGAAAGAAAACTGTGCCACCGTATTCCACCCGGTTGGCACCTGCAAGATGGGAAATGATGCCATGAGTGTCGTTTCCCCTGAAACACTCAGGGTGTATGGCATTGCTAATTTGCGGGTTGCTGACGCATCTATTATGCCGGACCTTATCAGCGGCAATACCAATGCGCCTTCAATCATGATTGGCGAGCGTGCCGCACATATGATCCTTAACGCAACCACAGCACCGCAAGATATCGCCCACGAGGAGCAAGCGTATGCATGACAGACAAAGCTGGGAAAACCGCCTGAACAATCAACAGTTTTGTTCCTGGTCAGTGATTAACGGTGAGCGTTACCTTGCCAAAGATGGCGGAAAGTTGCCGGTCATCAACCCTGCTACCTGTTCAGTTCTGGCAGAGGTAACGGCATGCCAGCAAGCAGATATTGATGAAGCGGTGCATTCGGCCCGGCGTACATTTGATTCAGGCATTTGGTCTGAGCAACCATTGCAGGTGCGTAAGGCAGCATTGCTGCGGCTATCACAACTGATTCTTGAGCATAAAGAAGAGCTGGCGCTGCTGGAAAGCGCCAGTATGGGGAAACCGGTAATGGATGCACTGAACGGAGATATCCCCGGTGCGGCTCATGTGATTGCCTGGTATGCCGAAAGCATCGATAAAATTTACGGTGAAGTTGCCCCCACACCGCCCGGCTCGCTCGCCACTATCACCCGCGAACCCATTGGAGTGGTTGCCGCCATTGTGCCGTGGAACTTCCCGCTGGATATTGCCGCATGGAAAGTTGGCCCGGCGCTGGCAGCAGGTAACAGCGTTATTCTGAAACCTTCAGAAAACTCCCCGTTCACCGCCATCAGGCTGGCTGAACTGGCACTGGAAGCCGGGTTGCCTCCGGGCGTTCTGAATGTTGTCACAGGCACAGGCATTGAAGCCGGGGCCGCACTGGGCAAACATCATGATATCGATGTGGTCACGTTCACCGGTTCGACCACGGTTGGCAAAGCATTCATGGCATACTCAAGTGAGTCTAACCTGAAACAGGTATGGCTCGAATGTGGTGGTAAAAGCGCCAATATTATTTTTGCCAATTGCCGTAATTTGGATGAAGCGGCAGAAAAAGCCGCGTTTGGTATCTGTTTTAATCAGGGGGAAGTGTGCTCTGCCAACTCCCGGTTGCTGGTTGAACGTTCAGTCTACCCGGCCTTTATTGAAGCCCTGCTCAGCAAACTGCACGCCTGGCAACCCATGCACCCACTGGACTCACAAGCCAGAATGGGCGCCATGGTTTCATCTGCCCATAAAGAGAAAGTGCTGGGTTTTATTGCTACAGCTCTGGAGCAAGGCGGCGAACTGCTCACTGGTGGCACTGCTTGTGAAATCGAGGCATCAGGCAATTACATCTCACCCACAGTAATTAAGATCAGCGATGAAAATGCCGCTTTATGGCGCGAGGAAGTATTCGGGCCGGTGCTGGCAGTAAAAGTGTTTGACGAAGAGCCAGAGGCGATTCAGTCTGCCAACAATCATATTTATGCCCTTGCCGCATCTGTCTGGACTGACGACCTGAATCAGGCTCACCGGGTTTCCCGCAAGCTTAATGCGGGCACCGTATCCGTTAATACCGTTGATGCGCTTGATGTCACTGTACCTTTTGGTGGCAACCGGCAGTCAGGGTTTGGCCGTGATCTCTCTTTACATGCTTTTGATAAGTTCACCAGGCTGAAAACCACCTGGCTGGCATTGCGCTAACGACACAACCGTGCGCTTCCCGGGCCAAAAACCCGGAAGCGCGCTCAGTGCCCTGCGATTAACCCCTTGTCATTTCACAGACACAGATACCGGTTACGCTGGTATTTTCACAGACAATTTTCGCAGGCAAGAGCCCCACCATGAACCCCGTTAAACTCGCAGCAACCTTTATTGACCCCAGTGTACGCATGCGTGAATGCCAGACCGGCCGGCAATGCGAAATTCTGGCTGCAACCGCCATGGAATACAGCACATTGGGGGATTTTTCATATATTGGTGAGTACTGTACCGTTGCCGATGCCACTATCGGGAAATTCACGGCTATTGCCAACCAGGTACGGATTGGTGCGCCCAATCACCCAATGTCCAGGCCAGCTCAGCACCGTATCACCTACTGCCCGGAGTACTATTCCCCGCATGCAGCACGAGACCATGCATTCTTTGCCCGTCGCCGTGCCGCTACAGTCACTATTGGTAACGATGTCTGGATTGGTCATGGCGCCATTGTGCTGCCGGGTGTCACTATTGGTGATGGTGCGGTTATTGCCGCCGGAGCGGTGGTCAGCAAAGATGTAGCGGCTTACACCGTGGTGGGTGGTGTTCCTGCCAGAGTAATTCGCCCACGCTTTGCCCCGAAAACGGCACAGCAGTTACAGCAAATAGCCTGGTGGAACTGGCCGCTGGATACCATTATTGAGCGTCTGGCAGACTTTCAGAGTGAAAATATTGAAGCATTCTGTGCAAAGTGGCAGGCGTAAAACCAGAGCCAGCCCAATACCTTCACAGAATGTCATGCTGATGAATAACGCTGGCAGGTTATTGCTAAATCTGTTTAACCCTTACCAGAAAAAGCCCGGTTACAGTAACCGGGCTTGCATCATTCAGGGACGTGACGCAGTACCATCTGGTGTGCGCGCCATGGTCCAGGAAGGAATGCCACCTTCACATGGGTATTGCGCTGCTTTGGCTTCGTCAATATCTATCCCCAGGCCTGGCTTGTCACTCAAATAGGCATAGCCATTGTCTATCTCCGGGCAACCCGGGAACACGTCGCGTAACGCGTCATTCATTGGCGTGTATTCCTGAATACCAAAGTTCGGTGAACTTAAATCCAGGTGCATGTTAGCGCAAACACCAACAGGGGAAATGTCTCCCGGTCCGTGCCATGCGGTACGCACCCCATTCAGCTCACTGTATACAGCAAGTTTCTTCGCCGGAGTAATCCCGCCAATAGTGCTGACATGGCAGCGAATATAATCAATCAGTTTGTTGTCAATGAGCGGTTTCCAGTCATTGACGTTCACAAACAATTCCCCCATAGACACTGGTGTGGAAGATTGTTGGCGCAACATTTTCAGCCAGTCGATATTTTCTGGCGCCACAGGGTCTTCAAGATAAAAGAGCTGATACTGCTCAAGAGTTTTTGCCAGGTTAATCGCTGTTACTGGGGTCACTCGCTCATGTACATCGTGTATAAATTCGATTCCAAAGCCCAGTTTATTACGCAAGTGCTCAAATAAACGTGGAACACTTTTCGCGTAAGCTTCCGGATCAAAATAAATCCCCGGAGTTTTGTTACGAGGTGAACGCTTGGGTTGAATGTTTTTAGCACGAGCTAAATGAGTGGCAATCAATTTAAGATCGTCGGTCCCAGCCCCGCCGTACATTCCCATTTGGCAACGAACATACTGGTAGCCTTCTTCCATTCTGGCGCGGATGTTATCTTCTACTTCAACTTCATCCCCACCATCTGTGTGGCAATACAACGGAATTCCGTCGCGGCATTTGCCCCCCAGCAGGTCATAAACCGGCATACCTGCCAGCTTGCCTTTAATATCCCATAAAGCCATATCCACACCAGACAGGGCATTATTCATGATGGGACCATTGCGCCAGTAACCGCTCACTGCAGCCGATTGCCAGATATCATCAATACGAGACGGATCTTTACCAATCAGAAAGGGGGCCATGTACTCATCAATTGCGCTTTTTACCGCGAAGATACGCTGGGTAAATGTCGCGCAACCCAGGCCATATAACCCCGGCTCATTGGTTTCAACTTTAACTACAGCCAAATCAATGCCGCCAGGCGCCGTCAGGATCGTTTTCACGTTGGTGATTTTCAGTTTACTCACTTTAACTCCTCAATTCAGCGAACCTACGGCATGGCATGCCGTAAAGGATCACACAACAAGTTGTAAGTTGTCCTACAAGTTAGCGGTGTTATATCACGCTTATCATGATGCGTACTCTTGGGAGTGACGTTATGTGACACTGATCAGATTTTGTTTATCAAAATCAACAAAAACATAATAAAAACATGGAAATGATAAATAAACACAAAAATAAAAATGAAACTTAATGTGATCAATGTAGCAAATACCTTCTCGTAACATTGATTTTATACACACAAAAACACACCTTAAATGAGTCAGTCGTCATACAAATTTTACGAGTGAGGAAATAACATGTCCGCTTTATTTGACTTAACAGGGAAAACAGCGCTGGTAACAGGATCTGCACGTGGGCTTGGCTTTGCTTATGCCGAAGGTCTTGCTGCTGCGGGTGCACAAATTATTCTGAATGATATTCGCGATACGTTGCTGGCTGAGTCAGTAGAGAAACTGGTAGCTAAAGGCTACAAAGCCCATGGTGTTACTTTCGACGTTACCGATGAACAAGCAATTGAAGCTGCTTTTTCTCACCTTGATGAACAAGGGATCCATGTTGATATCCTGATCAATAACGCCGGTATTCAGTATCGCAAACCCATGGTAGAACTGGAACTGGAAAACTGGCAGAAAGTGATTGATACCAACCTGACCAGTGCCTTTTTGGTGTCTCGTGCCGCAGCAAAACGCATGATTGCACGTAACAACGGAGGGAAAATAGTCAATATCGGCTCATTAACCAGCCAGGCCGCCAGGCCAACCGTGGCGCCTTATACTGCAGCCAAAGGGGGTATAAAAATGCTCACCTGCTCAATGGCTGCAGAATGGGCACAATTTAATATTCAAACCAACGCTATTGGGCCGGGTTACATCCTGACAGATATGAATACTGCGCTTATCGAAGATAAACAATTCGATAGCTGGGTCAAAAGCAGTAACCCATCACAGCGTTGGGGCCACCCGGAAGAGTTAATCGGTACTGCCGTCTTTTTATCATCAAAAGCATCAGATTATATCAACGGGCAAATTATTTACGTCGATGGTGGTTGGCTCGCAGTTTTATAAAACAGCCACGTACTCTACCTACTTGCCTTTAAAATTTACGGCATGTTTTCAATACTGAGCATGCCGATATAATACAGGTATTATTATGAAGGCCTCAAGATCACGACTCTTTATCCTTACACTGTTGTTTATTGTAACTGCAATCAATTATATGGATCGTGCCAACCTTGCTGTAGCAGGTACCAATATCCAAAATGATTTCAGTTTGTCGCCAACCCAGCTTGGGCTGTTATTTTCAATGTTTACCTGGGCCTACGCTGTAAGTCAGATCCCGGTAGGCTATGTTCTTGATCGTATCGGCTCACGTATTCTTTATGGTAGCGCAATTATTTTGTGGAGTATTTTCACATTCATGATGGGATTCTCGTCACATCATTTATTTGCCACTACTACAGCTTCATTTATTATGTTACTGTCCTGCCGGGCACTGATCGGTATTGCAGAATCCCCCTCATTTCCGTCTAATACAAAAATAATAGCCACCTGGTTTCCTGATCATGAACGGGCACGCGCCACAGCGATTTACTCCAGCGCCCAATATATTGGTCTGGCATTATTAACACCTGCACTGTCGTTTATTGTGGCTAACTATGGTTGGGAAATGTCATTCTATTTATCTGGTGCAGCAGGTATTCTGTTTGGTGTGTTCTGGCTGGTTTATTACCGCGATCCACAGCACAGTAAAACCGCCAATCGGGCAGAGCTCGACTATATCAAGGCCGGTGGTGGTTATGGCTCTACCAACCAGGCCACTGTGAGTGAAAAGATTAGCTGGCACGACATTAAATTCTTCCTTAGCAAGAAGACTGTTTGGGGCTTATTTATTACTCAATTCGCCTGCTCATCAACACTCTATTTTTTCCTGACATGGTTTATTGTTTACCTGGAAAAAGGCCTTCACCTGTCTGTTTCAAAAGCCGGTATTGGTGCAATGCTTCCTTATATTATGGCAATGTTTGGCGTGCTCTGTGGTGGCACACTAAGTGATATGCTTATTAAAAAAGGCAAATCCAGAACACTGGCCAGAAAATTACCAATCATGGCTGGGCTGGGTGTCACCATGATTATTGGCCTGGTAAATTTCTTTGAAAACCAGCCAGTCATTGCCATCATTATTCTGTCAATCGCATTCTTCGCCAATGCTTTTTCAAATCTGGGTTGGGTTGTCTGGAGTGATGTTATCCCCCGTAATTTCCTTGGTACCATGGGCGGTTTCCTTAATATTTGTGGAAATCTTTCAGGGATAGTCAGCCCTATCGTTATTGGCGTTATTCTCCAACGCACTCAAAACTTCCAGTATGCCATGTGGTATATCGCAGGTGTGGCCGGGCTTGGTTTATTAGCCTACATATTCCTTGTCGGTAAAATTGAAGTCATTATTCCCGAAAAAAAGAATGCCAAAAACCTTAGCGAGAATGCAATTAAGCCGGCAACAGCTAACAAATAAAGAGGTAATCATGAAAACTGAAAAAATAACCTGTAATGCCTGTCTGGCTCATGCAGAAAAAGATGTTCGTTTTGAAGCGCGTGAAATAGAACATGGTGAGAACGAAGTGCTGGTGAAAGTCAGCAGTGGTGGTATCTGCGGTTCTGATATTCACTACTACCAGCACGGGCGTGCCGGAATGTCGGTTCTGAAACATCCGATGGTTATCGGCCATGAATTTGTCGGCGTTATTAGCAAGGTGCCAGCCAACAGCCAACTGAAAGTCGGGCAAACCGTTGCAGTAAACCCATCCTGCCCGTGTAACCAATGTGAAATGTGTCTTTCGGGTCATCAAAACCTGTGCAGCAGTATGCGTTTCATGGGAAGTGCGCAGTTTAATCCCCATGTAAACGGCGGTTTTTCCGAATATGTGGTGGTAAAACCAGAGCAATGTATTCCTTATGACAGCACTATACCCGCAAATGTAATGGCGTTTTCTGAGCCACTGGCTGTAGCTATTCATGCGGTGAAAGTAGCAGGCCAGCTTACTGGTAAACGCGTTTTAGTCATTGGGGCCGGGCCAATTGGCTGTTTAATACTTGCCGCTGCACGCAGTGCTGGTGCCTCCGAACTTGTGGCATCTGATCTCAGCCCACGTTGTCTGGATCTGGCCCGTCAAATGGGGGCAACTGCAACCATGAACCCACTTGATGAACAACAGGTGGCCCATTATCAACAAAACAGGGGTTATTTTGATGTAGTTTTTGAAGCTTCAGGGGCACAGGCTGCTGTCGCTTCAACTGTTGATTTTACTCGCCCTTCCGGCGCCGTAGTGCAGGTTGGTATGGGTGCGAGCCCGGTAAACTGGCCTGTTTCGTCAATGCTGGTCAAAGAAATCAGTTGGGCTGGTTCATTCCGCTTTATTAGCGAGTTTGAAACTGCTGTTCGCTGGCTTGAAGATGGCCGGGTAGACCCCCGCCCACTTATCAGCGCGGAGTTTCCTCCTCAGCAAATTGAAGAAGCGCTGATAACCGCTACAGATAAGAATGTATCGGCTAAGGTACTCATTCGTTTCGATTAGTCATGAAAAGCGCCCGGCAGGGCGCTTGGTTCCTGGATGTGAAGTATTATACAATAAATCACTTCTGTTACATCATACCGGATACCCACCTTGAGCATAAAATCCATTCAAAAACATAACGTTGTAAATGAAATTTATGATCAGATCAGCGCCAAACTGCTTGACGGAAGCTGGGCGCCTGGTAGCCGTTTGCCCTCTGAAGCTGAACTGACAACATCTTTTAATGTCAGCCGGGTGAGCGTGCGTAGTGCGGTACAGCGCTTTCGTGACCTTGGAATTGTGGTCACACGGCAAGGCAGTGGCAGTTACGTCAGCGAAAGTTTTACACCTCAGATGCTGAATAATGATTCCCGCCCAATCATGCATCTTAGCCGCGAAGAGTTTCACGACATGATGATTTTTCGCCAGACGGTGGAATTCAAATGTGTGGAGCTGGCCGTGACAAACGCCACAGAAGATGACATTCGCCAACTCGAAGAAGCCCTGAACAATATGTTGATCAACAAGGGCGACTATAAAAAATATTCCGAAGCGGATTACGCATTTCACCTGGCAATTGTCAGGGCATCGCACAATAGCGTGTTTTACAACGTAATGAGCTCCATTAAAGATATTTATTACTATTATCTTGAAGAGCTTAACCGTGCTCTCGGCATCACGCTGGAGAGCGTGGAAGCACATATAAAAGTCTATATGTCCATTAAGAACCGCGATTCCAGTACGGCTGTTGAAGTGCTTAATGAAGCAATGGCAGATAACATTGTTGCTATAGAAAAAATTAAATCGGCAGATACGCCCACAAAAAAATAATCACCAGGGCTGGTTTGCCGGCAATGTGCTAAAGCAGAAAAATACCAGCCGGCAGGTGTGCTCTGATTTGCGTTTTAACCCTGAAGGTTCTTCCCTGTCAGCTCTTTGGCAGCGCAACTGTTGCCAGTCTTACTTTATAAGACACATCAACAACACCACTCTCTTACTGAGTAAACCCAATGATTAAATTAGGGTTTATTCCTAATGCATCACAGATTTCATTACGCCATACTCACTACAACTCATGTACTGACCATGTTTAGTGAGGAAATGATGAAAAAAACAGTAATGGTATTCTCCGCACTTTTGCTGGCAACGCCCGTTTTTGCCGCAACAACACACGCAACTGACGAAACCGTTGCCGTAGCGCACGAAGGTGCTGATACCGCGAAGGAAAAATTGCATCAGGCACAAGACAAGGGCGATGAACTGAAGCTTAAATCCGAACATGCCGCTGAAGGCAAAAGTGGCACGCTGAGCAGCAAAGTCAGCGAAGGTTCGCAAAAAGCCTGGAATAAAACCAAAGAAGGCACAGAGAAAGGGTGGGACGCCACTAAAGAAGGTGTGGAAAAAGGCTGGGATAAAACCAAAGCCACCACAGAAAAAGGCTGGGACGCAACCAAAGATGGTGCCGAAAAAGGGTGGGATGCCACCAAAGACGGCGCGGAAAAGCTGAAAAATAAAGTCAGTGAATAACCCGGTTACCCTCTGAGCCCCCTGATGGCCGCAAACGGTGTTCTGGCATACAGAATATAGCGGCCTTCGGGGCTTACCCCTTTCCCTTGCGGTACAAACCCCCGCTGTTCGTAAAACTGGCAGGCGGCAGTATTAGCCACCAGGCATTTCAGTGAAAGTTTTTCACCAACTTCACGCAAGCTGTGTTCCAGTAACGCAGTTCCCACCCCCCTATGCTGGCAAGCGGGGGAAACATACAAATGATGAAGAAAAGTATCCGGCAACCATACAGCAGCAAACCCGGCAACCGCGCCAGAAAGGCGGGCAACAAACACCTGTTCACCGGCAATTAACCGGGCAAACTCACTGTCGGTATGGTGTTTTTTGATAAACACCGCGCTGGTTTCACGTGCACAGTTAAATAACTGGCATAGCACGGGTAAATCCGCTTTTTTGGCACCGGTTATTTCAGCTCTTGCCATAAAAACCCCCTGCTTACTATTCCCTGTATAACGTTAAACCAGAGGCGAAGCACAAAGCACAGGCTGGGGAAATATCGCCATTTTACCAGCCTGAATAGCAGTGCTGTATGCGGTTAATCTTTCAAGAATTCACAGGCACGGTCTGCGCCTTTTTTGCACAAGCCGTCCATCATTTGGTTTGCCTTTTTCTCGTCTTTCGCCACACCTTTACCATAATAGTAAGACAGCGCAAGGTTGTATTCACCATCCTCACTCCCCAGTTTTGCAGCTTTCGCATACCACTGAGTTGCAGTTTTATAATCTTTATCCATACCCTGGCCATATTCATAAATATGGGCCAGTTGAATCATAGCTGGTGCTGAATTCTGTGCGGCGGCCTTTTCAAGCAGTGGGCGGCTCTTTTTATAATCATGCTGTACTTCACCATAGAATGCGCCCAGTATCAGGTAGCCACAGGTCGCTTTCTGGTCCACTGCTTTTTGCAGCCAGGTTTCGGCCTGTTTCATATCCGGCTTACCCACCTCACCCTTTGCATACGCCAGGCCCAACTGGCACTGAGCCTCAGCATCGCCCTGCTCTGCCTGTTGTTGTAATTTTTCCAGTGCAGTAGCAGCAAGTACCTGGCCACTAACAGCCACACCCATAAGCAGCGCTAAAAGACGTAATTTCATTATTTTTCCCCAGTGGTATTGTTCATTAAAGGGGATTGTTTATATCAGATTTTCCTAATGTATTGAAGTTTTCCACAAATAAAAACCATATAAAACAGGCAGTTTGCTACAAATACTCCGTGCCAATTATTAAGTTTGCAGTAAGATAAACGCTTTATATTAAAGAACGGGGAAATAGCGATGCCGACAATATATGTTGTGACATTAAAATATATCAAACCACTGGAAGAGGTTGATGCCCTTATTCCGGCTCATATTGAATGGTTGAAACAAGGCTATGCCGATGGGGTATTTCTGGCCTCGGGCCGCCAGGTTCCCCGTGTGGGCGGTGTTATTCTGGCGCAGTGCGCCAGCAAAGAATTGCTCCTTGAAAGATTGCAACACGATCCCTTTTCCCAAAATAACTTAACAGAGACAGTAATTACTGCCTTCGAACCCAGCATGTGTGCCGAAGCACTAAAAACGCTGTTGTAATAACACGCAGGCGAAGCGGGCAACAGCCCTGCCGCGCCTGCAGAACTAATGGTGGGAAAACCACTGCGCTACTTTTTCACGCTCAGGCACACCACCGCTATGCACCACTTTGCCATCCACCACCACACCAGGTGTACGTAAAATGCCATAGCGGGCAATTTCCTCGATGGCATCCACTTTCTCCAGTTGGATAGTTTCCCCGGCATCAAAGGCAACCTCTTCAATTACCTGCCAGGTCTTACGGCAATTAGCACATCCGGAACCTAATACTTTGATGTTTTTCATCTGTTATCTCCTGTTAAAACAGTGCATTAAATACATAACCGACCAACACAATTCCGCAGGCAACTACGCCTGTGAATGTGGCAATTAAGCGCAGTTTCAGCACCTTGCGTAAAATCACCATTTCTGGAAGTGACAAGGCCGTTACACTCATCATAAAAGCCAGTACCGTGCCTAATGCTGCACCTTTGGCTAACAAAGCCTGAACTACTGGCAGTATCCCGGCAGCATTGGCATACATTGGTACACCAGCCGCTACTGCGAGCGGAACAGACCACCAGGCCTGTTTCCCCATGATGCTTACCATCATATTTTCTGGCACATAGCCGTGAATCAGAGCACCCGCGGCTATCCCCGCTAAAATAAAAGGCCAGACTCGCCCAACGATTTCTCGCACCGCCCGGGCTCCTTGTTTAATCAATTCAACCAGCAGGAATGTTTCACGGGCCACGTGGGCATCAACGCGTGGCATTTCCCGAACCCAGTCTTCGAGATAAGGTGTCATATTGAGCTTGCCAATAACCCAGCCACTAACCATGGCAACCGCCAGGCCCATCACTAAATACAGCAGTGCAATTTGCCAGCCAAACAGGCCAAACAATAAAACCAGCGCCACTTCATTAACCATAGGAGCGGCAATCAGAAAGGAAAATGTCACCCCAAGTGGGATCCCCGCCTGCACAAACCCAATAAACAGCGGTACCGCAGAGCAGGAGCAGAAAGGCGTCACCACCCCCAACAGGGCGGCAAGCATATGTGAGCCAATCACACCGGGCCTTGCAAGCACCGCCCGGGTTCTCTCTGGCGTGAAATAGCTGTTCACCATTCCCATCACAAACACCACCCCGGTCAGTAACAGCAACACTTTGGGTGTGTCATAGAGGAAAAACTGCAGCGCCTGCCCTGCCGGGCTGCTCTGGTCAACAGGCAAAAACGAGACCAGTGCTACTGAAAGCGGGTACAGCAGGCTATACAGCGCCACCCACAGCACACCACCCACCAGCAACACAACGGCAGGCCTGCGCAGCAGCGCACGCTGAAACAACACGGAATGGCACATATTTTTCTCCTCACGCTGTCTTCCTGGTAAGAAGACGCAGCAGAGCAGAAAAGGATGCAGATTATTTTATGACGGGAGAAGATGCGCCCCGTGGAACAAACTGGCATACAGCGCCAGTTGGGCCGGTCTGTACCTGGCACTGCTTACGCATCAACTGGTACAAACGCTGCCGGGCCCGTAACAACCGGGATTTCGCAGCAGGGAGCGATAACTGGTGTGTGGCAGCATACCCGGCAACCGTCATCCCTTGCAGGTCACACTGGCGAACTATATCGCTGTCCGCTTCAGCCAGTTCACTGAGCACCCGGGGCAGGCACTGGTGAGCCAGTTGGTCAATCACCGCCAGGTCCCCGGCTTCAGGGGCGGCGGGTTCACATTCCACAACCTGCTCCAGCGAGATAAAGTGCCTGCCACGCCGGTATGTATCGGCCAGGTAATGGCGCGCAACCTGATAAAACCAGGCGCGCGGGTTTTGTACTGTGCAGAAACCCTCCCGGGTGGCAAGTGCACGTAAAAACACTTCCTGCATCACATCATCCACACTGGTTTGTGCAGGCAGCCGCGCCAACAACCAGTGGCGAAGTTCATTCGAAACACTGCCCCATGACGCAGTAAGGCATGGCGGCACACAACGTTGGATGCAGGGCATAGCGCATCTCTTCCACACTCAGGGTGATACCAGAGTAAGGCCAGGATAAATGGCAAACTGTTCAGCTACACGCATTCCTGCCATTTTCCCTCACTCACAGCACAACAACTGCTCTGGATCACAAAAAAACCAGAAAAAAATGTGATCTCATTCACGCAGAAATAGCTGAATTTGTGACGCACATTACCTTTCCTGGGGTTTTCCCCGGTTCCGCCAGTTCACTGAGCTATTCGGGAATTCACAACCGCGTTTTATCCCGCCATGCTGTGCCACAGATTAATCGTGCTCAAGGCTGTGAATCAGCCCGGCAATTTGTTGAGTATTAAGTAACGAGGCAAACGCCAGTGGGTGCTCAGCACCATGGTGTTGAAACCAGGTCTCCAGAGACTGGTTGCACTGGCGAAAATCGCCAAGCGCCCGGCGAAACAATGCCTGAATCTCTGGCTGATTTTGGCCATATTTACGCAGGCGCAATTTAAGCATCAGAGCATATTTGAATACGGTGTACAGCTGGGAATACTTTTGCGCCCGGGCCATGCTGCCAGTGATGCACGCTCTGGCAGGTTCCTGCAAACCACAACCAGGCAGCAGGCGCAAAGCGCGGGAATGCATCCGTTCGGCCAGGAATGTAATGCGCTCGTTCTCAAGGCTGATTAACTCACATTGTTGCAGGCCAAGAGCGGTGTCATCGCCCGGTAAAAGCGGCTGGAAAGACTGGGCCCAGTTAGCGTTACGCGTATCCATGTGCAGCAATGACAGTGCGTGTTCAAGGTTCAGCGGTAACTGGCTGCGGCATTGTAAAACGCGCCCCAGCAGGTTCGGGGTTTTACAGCTCCACTCGTAGCTCGTGGTCAGTATGCCGCTCAAGGCACCCAGTTCTGCCCCGGGTAAAGGGCTGGCAGCCTGGTGTTGCAACCACTGGTGAACCATGTGTTCAGGCGATAGCGATAA
Organism: Mangrovibacter sp. MFB070; assembly: GCF_000705335.1. Taxonomy (NCBI): domain Bacteria; kingdom Pseudomonadati; phylum Pseudomonadota; class Gammaproteobacteria; order Enterobacterales; family Enterobacteriaceae; genus Mangrovibacter; species Mangrovibacter sp. MFB070. The sequence goes on along the minus strand of NZ_JJMI01000008.1, from coordinate 139,150 downwards.
ATCCTGAACCACACCAGAGAGGCCATACAGGTTCAGTGCATTTACCGATGCGGATAACGGCAGGCCGGGGAGCCACTCCCAGTCGATACGCACGGTGATCGCTTCCGGGTAGCACCCGGGGTACTGGCTTAGCCACAATAAGCGCTGGCGGAACTCTTCCAGCAAATAACAAGGGAGCAAAGACCAGCCATAGTCCAGCCCCCATAAATCCAGTTCCAACCATTTATGGTTTGTGGGCAGGTTAAGCAAGTTTGGGTTACCAGCAAACCCCGGGCGGTAATCCAGTTCGGTCGCTTTGAGTGATGCACGCACATCACCGGGCAGGCCAGCAAGGGCATCGCGCAGCATATGGCGTGGCCAGGTTGTATCGCGGTAGTCGCGTAGCACCAGTTGCCGCCCCGCGGCACGCACGCCACGGTACAACGCCATTAATGATGCCTGCCAGTCAACATCAGCAATATCTGGTGTGGCAAGGGATAAACGCAACCCACGCACCGCGGGCAGCACAGCAAGAATCTGTGGGATGCTTTCGGAAAAGAACCAGGCAATAAACGCCGATAAGTCGTTATCTGCCAGGAAAAATTCGGGGAACTTCATTTTCAGTGACGGGCAGTCAGGTGTCGCTTCGCCCTGAAGCCAAAGCTGTAAATGGTGGCGCTCGCAATACTCGCCAATTTTTTGCAAATGGCGCAAAGCATGGTCACGGGCTAAAGACAGATTAATGATATCAGCAGGGCGGCAACGTGGAGAAGGTGCCGCAAGTTGTGCCAGTAATGACTGCTGGTTGATGACAATACCCTGAAAATGGTATTCCCTGGCAACCCGAGCCATTTCCAGAAAAAAGGGCCAGTGCCAGATATCTGGCGAATTGATTTCCAATAATAGTTGAGGCACTGGCGTATTCATCATGAACATCCCTGAACAAAATTCAACCGGGATGGTAATAAGCCAGGTGCAGTGCGTCAAATACTGAATTACAGAGCCACCATACAACATGGCGCAGTCTGAATAATCAAGCTACTGCCGGTCTGCGGCTCTGCCACAACACTGAGTTAACGGAGAAATAAAACATGGCAAAAGGAATGACTATCCAACTGGATTACCACCACTATGTGGATAAAGATACCGGCGCTAAAGTTATTCGCTTAACACCGCCAGATATTATCTGCCATCGTAATTATTTTTATCAGAAATGTTTTCTCGACCAGGGGAGAAAATTAATTTTCGGTGCCGAATTTGACGGTAACCGTAATTACTATTTGCTGGATTTAGCCGGGCAAACTGCAACCCAGTTAACCGAAGGCCCGGGAGATAATACCTTTGGCGGCTTTTTATCGCCGGATGAACACTGGCTCTATTATGTGAAAAACGAACGTAACCTGCGGCGCGTAAATCTTGCTACCTGTGAAGAAGAATCGGTATATCAGGTACCCGAAGAGTGGGTTGGCTATGGCACCTGGGTGGCAAATTCAGCCTGCGATAAACTGGTTGGTGTCGAAATTCACCGGGACAGTTGGCGCCCAATCAGCGACTGGGTGGTATTTCAGGAATTTTACGCAGAAAACCCGCGCTGCCGTGTAATCCGTATTGATCTGCAAACCGGCGAACGCAGCACATTACTTGAAGACAACCAGTGGCTTGGCCATCCTATTTACCGCCCCTTCGACGACAACACCGTTGCCTTCTGCCACGAAGGCCCGCTGGACCAGGTGGAAACCCGGATGTGGTTGATGAATGAAGATGGCACCAACATCCGCAAAGCAAAACAACCTGCCGCGGGGGAAAGCTATACCCATGAGTTTTGGGTGCCAGATGGCTCTTCGTTAATGTACGTAACCTACCTGAAAGACAGCCCGGTGCGTTACCTGTGCCGGGTCGATGGTGAAACCGGGCAGGATGAAAAACTGCTGGCAATGCCGCCCTGCTCCCATGTCATGAGTAATGACAACGGCACGCTGGCCGTTGGCGATGGTTCAGGCAAACCCATTGATATGGCAGATGCTGAAGGTTATGGCGAGGCAACTGATCCCTATTTATGGTTATTTGACCTGCGAAAAAAACAGCACCACAAAGTGGCCCGCCACAGTTCTTCATGGGAAGTGCTGAATGGCGACCGCCAGGTCACTCACCCACACCCTTCGTTTACTCCCGATGAAAGACAGGTGCTGTTCAGTTCAGATAAAGACGGCAAACCCGCCCTGTACCTGGCAGAAATTCCGGCTGACGTGCTGCAACAGATTCAGGGTTGATACAGGCACGCAACGCATGTTTTTCACTTAGCGGCCAGCCCGGAGTCAGTTGTCTCATGGTTCCGGGCTCCACAGATCAAATACGGGCTCAACATGATTACCTTTAGTGCAACACTGACCTGCCGGTTTGACGCGATATTCTCACCGTTCGCGCCTCACGAACTGGAGCAAGGTTTCGCCTGGCTTGCCAGCAGCGGCTTTGATGCGGCTGAACTGACCATTAATGATTACGATGGGCTGGATGTCCGCCAGTTAAAACAACAGCTCGACCAGTTTGGGCTGGGTTGTACCACGATTGCCACCGGGCAGGCCCGCAAACGAGACGGGCTGTCGTTATTATCCAGCGACCCAAACGTGGTACACAAAACACAGCAGCGTTTACGTGAACATATTGAAGCAGCAGCACTGCTGGGCAGCCAGGTCACTCTGGGCTCGCTGCGAGCACCAGACCGCGCCATGAGCAAAACGGAATATATTCATGCGCTGGCCGAAGCCATGCGGCCTTGTGTGGATTACGCCCGCCAGTGCAATGTGCCACTGATTCTTGAGGCACTTAACCGCTATGAAATAAGCTACCTGCACAGCGCCGCCGATATGATGGAATTTATGGCATTAAGCGATGCGCCCGGTAACGTCGGTATATTATGGGATGTTTTCCATGCCAATATTGAAGACCCGGACTTCGCCAGTGCGATTGCGCATATGGGGTCGCGTCTGCGGCATGTTCATCTGGCGGATTCCAACCGGCATTTCCCTGGTTATGGTCATTTGCCAATAGAAAGTATTTATAACATGCTGCAAAGAGCGGGTTACCAGGGAGCAATATCACTCGAATGTTTCTGCCTGCCATCCAAAGAAGCCGTTATTCAGGGAGCCGGGCCGTTACTGAAGCGGTTAAGAGCGTTATAAGCAAGGTCTTAGAAAACGGCTAAGAAAAAACGAAACCCCGGGCCAGCCGGGGTTTGTTATATCTGCCAGTCAAGCCGGCCAGGACTACTGTCAATACAGGCTAATACAGAGAACCACCGCCAACCGGGCGGGTTTTAAAGCGGCGGTGCACCCACAGATATTGCTCCGGCGCACGCAGTATTTCCTGTTCAATAACCCGGTTCATATAACTGGCTGCAGCCTGATCTTCCTGCGGGTAGTCTGTCATGGTAGGGCTGATATACAACCGGTAACCTTTCCCTGCTGCTTTACGAACCATGGTAATGGTAAGCATAGATGCGCCAGACAAGCGTGACAGCACATAAGTACCATTTGTTGTAGCGGCATCAGGCACGGAGAAGAACGGGGCAAAAAGGCTGCCCTTGGGGCCATAATCCTGATCCGGAGCAAACCACACAGCTTCACCGCTCTTCAGCGCAGCCACCAGGCCTTTAAGATTATGCCGGTCAATCATGGCTTTATTCGAACGCAGGCGGCCTTTGGTTTGCACCCATTCCATGACCGGAGAGTTATGCGGGCGATAAGTTGCCATCATTGGGCGGCACAACCCCATGACCCGGCCACCGAGCTCCAGAGACATAAAGTGCACACCCACCGCCATGACACCTTTACCACTCCCCAGTGCAGCAGTTAAGTGACCATAACCTTCCACATCAAACCACTTGCGCACACGGGCATCTGACCAAAACCAGGCCATCCCGGTTTCAACCAGGCCCATGCCCAAAGAGACAAAGTTATCTTCAATCAGTTTTTCGCGCTCAGCCTGAGCCATGTTGGGGAAGCACAACTCAATATTTCGCCGGGCGATACGCTCGCGGCGTTTTAAAAATGGGCGGGAAGCACGGCCCAAAGCGCTGCCTATTTTGACCAGCAAAGGGTATGGCAACTGAACCAGCGCCCAAAGGACACCCAGACCAAACCAGAGCGACCAATAGCGTGGATGGAGAAATGAACGACAGAAACCTGAAGACATTTGTTTTTTCCTGATAAAAGTGCGTTTAAAACTGGTAACGCGTAAGGCAAAAACGAATTTCTTCATCTGTCTTTATGCGGTACGTCCACAGAAATTATTTTCCCACAAGGAAATAATCCCTGCCAGTGACTACGTCTTTCCGGCGCCTAAAGTAACCGACAAAAATGCCCTTGACTATGGTGTGCAGATAATATTTTTTGTAAAGAAAAAGGAGAGAAAATGTGCCTGCGGTTATTGTCTGTTCTGACTGGCTTTTTTTGCCACCCGCTCGTACTCTGCCTGGGCTAATTTTCAGACTAATTCCGGTCACTCCTTCACCAACAGGAGTGATGACAGCCAGGCAAAACCATACTTATCTTGATGACCTGGCCTGATCCAGGGCTGCAGGTTATGCAGAAACACCCCCGAAAACCCCGCGCGCAATCAGCCCCTGCAACATTTTTGGCCCATACCATACACCGGCCCCGTTACAGCCAGCAAATATAGCTGAACCTTGTGCCGCACTATTACTACCTTTATTCGTCTGCCAGTTTTTCAGAAGTATTATTGCCATAATTGAAAGAGATTTGCGCGCCATATTCTCCAGGCAAACGCCGCCCTTCCAGATATACTTTTTGCCAATAAGGATTATCTAATGACGAGCGCATTACCCCACGACTGGCGGAAGCGTGCAGAAAATGGTGTTTGGTATCATAAAAACCGACATGCATTTCATGGTGAATGCGGAAAAACACTAAATCACCCGGTTGTAATTGCTCTTCGCTGACCTTGTGCCCCATATGAATTAATTGCGCAGTCGTTACCCGGTTAATATCAATATTGAAGCGATCTTTAAGAGTGCGCCAGACAAACCCGGAGCAATCAACACCTTTTAGTGTTGTTCCCCCCCAATGATAAGGTGTTCCCTTCCATGCGCCCATTTGGTCGTGCAGGGCGGCAATAACATTAATTAAATCAGGTTGCTGATGTGAGGCAAATTGATCATCAGCCTGTATATCACTTGCATCTTTTCCCTGATGAACAGGCTGTGAACTACAGCCCGCCAATAGCATTAATAACAGTCCAAAAACGGCAACAGGTTGTCGGGAAATCATCATTTTTTTATCATTTTCAGTGGGCTGTATTATAAGAAGTGGTATTCATCCTAAAGAAGGAATTATTGGAATACTACGCTTAAGGCATTTCATTGAATGAGCAATCATTACAAGTGATTACAAAACAGCCAATCCCGCTGCCCCCCTGTACACACAGACTCTCCACACCGGGGAAAATCTGCAAGAACAAAAAACCATTTACCAATATATACTCCGGGCCACAACCCGGGGCATAGAGTTAATTTACCGCGCCGCGGCCACTCTTATTTCAACGTTTGTACAGACTGGCGGGCCACAAAATGTACCTGAGTATTGAGCCGCACACTGTAATCATGTTGCTGGCCAGTTTCAGTTACCAGCAGGTGCACGGCTGATTTGGTTAACGCAGCAAAGTCTGTCCGCACAGTTGTGAGCGGAGGCGTGGTCAGAGACGAGATAGCCAGGTCATCAAACCCGACAACAGAAACGGAACCCGGTACAGCAATGCCCGCCTGGCGCAGGCAGTCCATAACAGAAATCGCCACCATATCACTGACACAGAATAACGCAGTTGCCCCTGCCAGCACACCGTGAGACAGCGCATGAGGGATTACCTGTGCCGCCCCAAAATCACCACCAGCCCGGTCGGCCTCTATTTCTGCAGCCAGTGCTTCATTTTGCATCTGATTACGGGCGTAATCTTCCAGCGTCAGTACCTGTGAACTGGCGTCAAAACCTGCCCCTGCCAGTTCCATTGCCCGCATGAAACCTGCCTTACGCTGAAATAGTGAGTGCCGGTAGCCCGCAGTGATAAAACGAATATCACGGTGACCTGCCTCAATTAAATGCCGGGTCGCCATCATTGCCCCAAGGGTGTAATCCGGTGATACACAAGAAGACACCATATTTAAATCTGCGCCATTAATAATGACTGCCGGTATCCCCTGAGCCTGAATGACCTCCAGCACTGTTGGCGTATCCAGCCCCAGCAGCAAAATAGCTTCTTGCCCCGCCACCTGGCTCGCAACAGCGTCGGCATTCAGGGTATCGTGCAATACCAGCAGTTCCACATTCAGGTGAATACGCTGTGCTTCCTCTTTGATATGGCTTATCAGGTAAGAATAAAACCCGGTAGACAACCCAACATAATCACCCACCACCAGGGTGATACGGCTAATGGTGATACCCGTTTGCAACTTCGGGGTATTCTTTTTGTAGCCAGTTTCTTCAATCGCTGCCATCACTTTCGTAGTGATTTCGGGCGTCACAAATTTACTGTTGTTGAGAACCCGTGAAATCGTACTTTTGGAAATCCCGGTCAGCGCTTCGATATCGGCCAGCGTTGGTTTTTTTGTTTTGTTCTCTGGCTGCATTCTTCACTCTCCTGCCATAAGGAAATTTTTCCCAAATGATATCGTTTCCTGCCGTGTTACAGAATTGAATCCTACCCCGAATCGGTCATTTTTGTCATTATTTTAAATAATATTCCCTTTTAACTGTTTACTGATTGGTAAAACTTACAGGAAAATTTTCCTAAACAAGAAAATTTTCAAAACTGAGAAAACGATCACGACGCGATCCTGAAGGCAAGTGTTACCCTGGCAGTGCTGAAAAAATGGACTCTTCACTTATTACAGGAACACATTATGTCTGCTGCTTTTGATACCTCTGCTCTGTTTACACCTGCACAAATTCCTCATGAAAAACTGGAAAACGCATTACACAATGCATGCAGTGCCGTACTGAATAATGTCCGCCGCATTGGCGACCGGAACCCCAAAATAGGCCTGGATAACAGCGTCAAATACCGTTTTTGCCCGCCAAGAGACTGGGTGAGTGGGTTCTGGGCCGGGCAACTATGGCTGGCATACAAAGTTACCGGGGAAAGCCGTTTACGAAACAGTGCAGCCATGCGCCTGCCTTATTTCCAAACTCTTTTGAATAACCCCGAGTGGATGGATCACGATCTTGGTTTTCAGTTTTCACTTTCCTGTGTGGCGCAGCACAAGCTTACCGGCTGCGAAACCAGCAAAACCATGGCACTTAAAGCAGCAGATACATTACTCGGGCGGTTTCGTCGGGTAGGGAAATACCTGGTGGCATGGAATGAAAACCATGAGCTGGGGCTGGAGCAAACCCTGGGCCGTACCATCATCGATTCTTTGCAAAACCTGTCATTACTATTCTGGGCGTCGGAAACCACTGCCAACCCGGTTTATCGTGAAGCGGCTCTCGCCCATGCTCATACACTAAAAAAATATATTATCCGGGAAGATTACAGCACCTGGCACTGTTTCTTGTTTGATCCATTAACTCAGCAGCCGCTGCGCGGGGAAACGTTTCAGGGTTATGCCGATGACTCTTGCTGGTCACGCGGCCAGGCCTGGGCCATTCACGGTTATGCACAACTTTTCGAGCATACCGGCGATCCCCAGTGGCTGGATACAGCAATACACCTGGCGGATTACGCTCTTGCCCATTTGCCACATGATGGCATTCCCCTGTGGGATTACCGCCTTCCTGCCCATGAAACACCCTGGCGCGATTCTTCCGCGGGCGCTATCACCGCCGCGGGTTTGTTATTAATCGCCCAACACTGTACTGACCAAATCCAACAGGAACACTATCGCCAGGCGGGAACCAGCATGCTGGCAAGCCTTGAGGATCAATGCAGCCTGTCTGGTGATCCCCTGGCGGAAGGGTTGCTGAGCGAAGGGGCGTCTTACGTCAAAGAAGGCTTATGCAACAACATGTTGCCTTATGGAGATTACTACTACCTGGAAGCGCTTATGCGCGCCAACGGCTACACCGACTTCTTCTGGAAATAACACTTACCCTGCATCAGAAAAGGAACACCATAATGAAAAACCATATTCTGATTACTGCCCTGCTTGCTACGGTACTGTCATTCAGCGCCCACGCCCGTACCTACAAACTGGCTACCAACACCCCGGCAGACAGCCCTACAGGCCTGGTCATCAAACAATTTGTCGATGCAGTAAAAACCGGTACAGACAACCGGGTAAATATTCGCGTTTACTGGAATGGCGCATTAGGCGGGCAGACCCAGTACATTTCGCAAGTACAAAGCGGCGTGATTGATATGGGTATGCTGAACAGCGGCATGCTGGAAAACCTGCAACCCGCAATTGGCGTAATCAACCTCCCTTATGTTTTTCGTGACCTTGAGGAATACCACAAAGTCATGAGCAGCGATTACATGCACCAAGAATTGCTGGCAACCACCCAAAAAAATGGCTTTGAAGTTTTAGGCTATATCAGCAATGGCTTTCGCAGCCTGCATGCTTCTAAACCCATTTACAACATTGAAGATATCCGGGGCCTGAAGATCCGCACGATGGCATCAGACACCTATATCCGGATGCTGCAGGCAATGGGGGCGATTCCAGTGCCACTGGAGTTCACCGAAACATACGGCGCACTGCAGCAAGGAATGGTCGATGGCGCAGAAGGCAGCCTGGCAGGCCTGTGGGAAATAAAATTTGGCGAGGTCACTAAATATGGTGTGCGCAGTGAGCAAACCCGCCTGACAGACTTTATTGTTCTGAGCCAGCGCGCGATGAAAACCATTTCTGATGACGACATGGCCGTTCTGCGCACCGCGATGCATGCGGCATCTGAGTACTCCATCAACCTGATTGATGCAACCCACAAGCAATCCGAAAAACTGGCAGAAGAGAAAATGGGCGTCGTGATTACCGATATCGACAAAGCTCCACTGATTGAAGCCATGAAACCGCTGTGGCGCGATGCCATGCAAACCCCGGAAAAGCGTGAAGCACTGGAACGTATTTTCGCTATAGAAGACCGCGAACTGGATGTTTAACCTGACAGGCCGGCGTGCGTCCCCCACGCGCGCCAGGCTTACTATGAGTGACCACCGCATGAACCAGACAACGACCCCGAGCCTGGCAGTACCGCCTGCGTCGCTTGCTGCAAGCAGGTTGCAACGTATTGAGCAAATATTGTCGCGGGTACTCAGCTGTTTTATGGTGTGCCTGTTAGGCGCCATGAGCCTGTTGATTATTTACAGTGTTATTACCCGCTATTTTTTTCAGTCACCCAGCAGCCTGTCAGAAGAATTGCTGCGCTTTTCACTTATCTGGCTGGGGTTAATTGGCGCAGCGCTGTGTTTTAACGGCACTCGTCACCTCAGCCTGCCAATACTATTTGACCGGGCCGGTGCCACAACCCAGCGCTGGATGATGCAATTTAATAACCTGCTGGTTATCGCCTTTGGGGTGATTTTGCTGGCTGGCGGCTGGCTGGCAATGGAAAAAAACAGCCAGATGCTGACACCCATGCTCAAAGTTTCCGTTGGTATGCTGCATGGTGCTGTTGTGCTGTGTGGGGCATTCATGATTATCCACCGCGTATTATTTGCCCTGCGCGAATTAGGCTGCTCACGGCGTACCTTACTGGAAAGCCTGGTGTGTGCTCTGAGCCTGGCTGTAATCCTGTTCGCCATCAGCCAGTTTGCCACCACACCACTGTGGGAATCACTGGTTTACGACCATCTGGAAGCCACTTCACTGCTGATTTTATTCAGTACATTCTTCCTGTTTCTGGCAATGAACACCCCCATCGCCGTTGGCCTGGCTCTCTCTGGTTTATTCACTCTGGCTCTGCAAATTGCCCCCGGAGACCTGCTGGCAGTCGTCGGCGAAAAGATGTTTTCCGGGCTGGACAGCTTTGGTTTTCTGGCACTGCCCTTTTTTATTCTGGCAGGGAATATTATGAACCAGGGCGGTATTGCCCGCCGCTTGCTCGACCTCGCGTTATTGCTGGGTAAACGCATCCCTGGCAACCTGTGGCAGTCAAATATCATCGCCAATATGTTGTTTGGTTCATTGTCAGGCTCCGCCATTGCGGCTTCCACTGCAATTGGCGGCATTGTCGCCCCCATGGCGAAAGAAAAAGGCTATGACATGGCTTTTACTACTGCCGTCAATGCCAGCTCAGCCCCCACGGGTATGCTTATCCCGCCCACTGGCGTGTTTATCATGTACTCCCTGATAACCGGTGGCAGCGCATCTATTGCCGCCCTGTTCCTGGCCGGTTACCTGCCCGGCATCATGATGGGGCTGGCAGTGATGATTGTTGCCGGGATTTGGGCCCGTCGGCATAACTACCCGGTAGATAAATCCCCCTGGATGTGGCAGGAAATATCGCAGGTGCTCATACGGGCATAACCCAGCCTTTCCCTGGTTGTTGTGATTATTGGCGGTATTATTGGCGGCGTATTCACCGCAACAGAAGGTGCCGGTGTGGCCGTTGCCTGGAGCCTGATGCTGGGGCTTGTCTACCGTACTCTCAGCATGAAAAAACTGGTGAAAGTACTGGCAGAGTCGGCAATCACTTCCGCCGTGATTTTGTTTCTTATCGCCTGTTCAGGGTTAATGAGCTGGTCAATGACCTTTGCCAATATCCCCGACACCATTGGCGAACTGTTAATCAGTGTCAGTGACAACAAATTCGTTATTTTACTGTTGATCACCCTGACTTTATTGGTGGTTGGCGTATTTATGGATATGACCCCGGCCATGCTGATTTTCACCCCAATTCTGTACCCGGTAGTGACAGAACTGGGCATGAGCCCGGTGCAGTTCGGTGTCGTGCTCACCTACAACCTGGCAATTGGTATTGTCACCCCACCAGTCGGAACCGTGTTGTTTGTTTCCTGCAGTATCACCGGTGAGAAAGTCACCCGGGTGATCCGCCCGTTGTTGCCAATTTTTGCCATGCAACTGGTGGGGCTGCTGCTTATTACCTGGTTCCCGTTCTTTACCCTCTGGCTACCCGGGCTGTTTGGCCTGTAACTGAAAGGAGTCACGCCATGGCATATTATTTACCCTTTAAGAACAACCCACTAAAGACTCGCGCGGATGCTCAACAGATGGTACACGACCTGTTTACTCCGCTTATTCCTTACTTATCCAGCCTGGGAGCCGCGCTGGATCTCAATGAAGGTGGCGCTATCTTCGATATGCAGGCAAGCGCACTTGAAGGCGTGGCTCGCCCACTGTGGGGAATTATTCCACTGGTACTTGGCGGTGGTGAGTTTCCCTGGTGGCCGCTGTTGCATAACGCGATTCGCGAAGGCGTTGACCCGGCACACCCCCGCTACTGGGGGCCAACAGGTGATATCAATCAGCGCAGTGTGGAAATGGCTGCCTTTGGTTTTTTGCTGGCAGTGTTGCCAGAACAGGGCTGGCAGCCACTTTCAGCCACCACACAAAATCAACTGGCAGCCTGGCTTGCCGGTATCCAGCACCACGCCATGCCACAGAATAACTGGCTATTTTTTACCCTTCTGGTGCAGGCCGGGCTCACAAAGGTTGGCCGGGAAGACCTGGTAGACGAAGCATTACGCCAGCGCTACCTGGAGCAAATTGCTGGCTGGTACCGGGGGGAAGGCTGGTATGGTGATGGTAATGACCAGGCAATTGACCACTATGGCGGCTTCGCCATGCATTTTTATGGGTTGATTTACGCCTGCCTGCTGGATAACCCCAAGGAAGAGTATGCACAACTGTTTGTACAGCATGCCCGGGATTTCATTGTGCCCTTCTCCACCTGGTTTGCGGATAGCGGCGAAACCCTGCCGGTTGGGCGTTCAGGTTGTTACCGTTTCGCCAGTGCCAGTTTTTGGGGTGCCGCCGCCATGCTGCCTTTAGAACAGCGCGAAATGGCCCAGGTAAAAGGCCAGTGGGCACGCCATATTCGCAGCTGGCAACCCAGCCCGATATTCAGCGAAAGCGGTTTGTTAACCCGGGGCTACCGGTATCCGAACTTACTCATGGCTGAATGGTACAATTCTCCCACTTCGCCCTGGTGGGCAATGAAAGCCTTTTTACCACTGCTGTTACCTGAAACACATCCATTCTGGCTTACTGAAGAAGCCCCGGCTTGTGCACCCGGCCCAATATTTGCCATGCCAGCAGCCAACAGCATTGCTCAACGGGTAAATGGCCACAGCATTGTGCATTTCGCCGGGTTTATTGAAACCAAATTCCAGTGGGATAAATACAATAAATTTGCCTACTCCACTGCCTTTGGGCCGGAGATGGAGAGTACTGCATACGGCCACCTACTCAATTTAGGGGATAATATTCTCGCATTCAGCCAGGATAACGGCATTCACTGGCACACGCGCCATGCCAATAAATCGGTTCAGGTTGAGGGGAATACAATGCAAATCCTCTGGCTGTCTGGTGATATTGAAGTCGAAACGCTGATTACCGTGCAGGACCTGGGCTGTTGCCGCCGGCGGCACCGCTTTATGCTGCATAAACCCACCCTGGTGGCTGAAACCGGGTTTGCCGTGCATCAATGGCATCATGCACATACTTGCCTGGTAAATACCTCTGGTACCAGCGCACAAATTGCACTGGCCGGTGAGAATGGGCAATCCCGGGTAACCAGCCTTGATGACCACGCCAAAGACACCCACATTGCGGTACGGGCACACACTAACCTGCTGTCACCGCGTTCAGCGGTGCCTTTCCTGTTAACCAGCCTGCCTGCTGGCGAACAGGTTCTGGAAAGCATATTTACAGCACTGCCTGAAACCCGGTAATAATCAATGCGCCATCTGTTATTTTTACTTATGGCGCATTATTTTTTGCCACAATCATAAATCACAGGTCGTTATTCCTCGCTGACAATTAACCATTGATAAAAATAATAATTAGCCCTGCTTAATAAAAAAAATAAACCACCTGAATATCTGCTATTTGGGCAACTCCAGGCTAATACTTTCCTATACAAAGAAAGAATAAAAACATTCGCCACTGTCATAGCGGAGAACATCATGTTTGGATTATCGAAGCCTCAGGGGTTAAAAAAAGGTGCCATTTCGGGGCTGAAAAGCAACCTGCAATCTCTTGACTTAAATGCAATTAAATCTGCTGTTGCCTGGATAGAGTTTCTGCCCGATGGCACTATTTTACATGCCAATGATCTCTTCCTGGCAGTATCTGGCTATTCACTGAGTGAAATCCAGGGCCGCCACCACCGTATGTTCTGCCGCCCGGATTATGCACAGTCAGCCGAGTATGCCGGTTTCTGGCAACAGCTGGCGGCTGGCAACCCTGTAGACGGAACGTTTGAACGCTACAACAAGAACCACCAGCCCTTTTTCCTGCGCGCCACTTACTTCCCGGTAAAAAATCAGCAAGGCGTGGTAATCAAGGTGATTAAACTGGCCTCAGATATTACCGGGCAACACCAGGAGCTGGAAGATAAAGAAGCCATTATATCCGCCTTACACCGTTCACTGGCGGTAATTGAATTCACGCCTGACGGGCATATTCTTTGGGCGAATAATAATTTCCTTAAAACCATGGGGTACCAGGCAAACGACCTTCAGGGAAAACATCACCGCTTATTTTGCTATGACAGTTTTTATAAGGAAAACCCACATTTTTGGGATAATTTGCAAAATGGCCAGTCTTTTGTTGGCCGTTTTGAGCGTAAAACAGCTGATGGTGAGCGTGTATGGCTGGAAGCCAGTTATAACCCAATCATCGACAGCCATGGCGAGGTGTATAAAGTCATTAAATTCGCCTCAAACATTACCGCCCGTGTAGAGAACGCCAAACGTATTGCAGACATTGCTGTTACCACATCAGAACAAACATCGCAAATTACCCATAATGCCAACCAGGTACTGGATGAAACCGTTGAGAACTCCGAGCGCATTGCCGGGCAAGTGGAAGCCGCCTCACGTATTGGCAGCCAGCTCACGGAATCCGCCCAGGATATCAACACCATAGTGGGTACGATTGATGCCATTGCTTCGCAAACCAATATTCTGGCACTGAATGCGGCCATTGAAGCGGCCCGTGCCGGGGAATCCGGGCGCGGGTTTTCGGTGGTTGCCGAAGAAGTCCGCCGCCTGGCCGCCTCAACTTCCGATGCCACCCGCAAAATTACCCAGGTGGTAGAAAAAAACAACGCACTGATTGCCGATATGTACCGCCAACTGGATGAAATCAATCAGTTTCTGAAAACAGAACACGACAAAATAAGTGATCTGTCCCGCAGTCTGAGTGAAATCAACAGGGGCGTAAATGGATTCGTGGAGGTCATTCATAAATTAAATGTGTAACTGTGCCGATACTGTAATAAAGCAAGCATCACTACAAATGCAGGGTAATCGCTGTTTGGTGTATCGCGCCTTCAACTGCGCATAACTCGGGACGCCAGCATGCAGGCACAGCACATAAATAAGTTATTGCATCTGCAGTTCGCCACCGTGGCCACTTTTTTAGTCGGTCTGCTGATAACGGCTGGCATTACGGCCACGGTACATCACCTTAACGAAGAACATATCAGCCAGGCGATGATTAACAGCGCTCAACCCGAATTCAGCGCTGTTATCGCCTCGATGAGCCGCTACCAGTACGGGTTATTTGAAGCACGAACAGCAGTACTGAGTGGTGGCGGAAAAGACATTGAAAGCTCAGGGTTTTATGCGTTTGCCAAAACACTGAACCTGGAAAAGAATTTTCCCGGCGCACGCGGGTTTGGTTTTGTGCGCCGGGTTCCCCATGCTGCACTTGCTGATTTTGTCGAAGAAGAGCGCCGGGAAACCTGGCCTGATTTTACTGTACAGCATATTGCGCCCTGGTTGGGCGAACACTTTATTATTGAATATTTAGAACCGCAGCATGTCAGCACCAATGCCAAAGCTATCGGGCTGGATATTGCATCGGAAACGCAACGCCGTGAAGCGGCAATTAAAGCAATGAGAACAGGAAATGCTGCTATTACTCAGCCCCTGGCCTTGCAATTTTCCAATAACACCAAACATAACGCCTTTCTAATTTTGCTCCCCATTTACCAGCACGCGACAATCCCCACAACTGAAAATGAACGAGTTAACCAGTGTTTCGGCTGGGCCTTCGCACCATTAAGCATTGCCGATATTATGCAGTCGCAACGCTTTCATGACCCCAACCTGATCCTCACGTTAAGCGATGTCACTGACCCGGAAAATCACGAAACTTTCTACCACAGCAGCACTGAAACCGGGTTATACACCTGGTACCAGGATAGTGACATTCTGGGCCGTACCTGGCGCTTTTCCATTTCCGTCACCCCTGCGTGGCTCAATGGGCTTAATCTTTTTTCCGTACCCGGAACCGCTTTTATTGGCGTCCTGTTTTCAGCGATTCTGGCATTACTGGTCAATATTGCAGTCTCACGCACCAATGACCGCAGGCGGTTATCTGTAGAACAAAGCAAACTGACCATGATAGTGGAAAGCTCTGCCGATGCGATTATCGGTAAAGATACCACGGGCAAAATAATCAGCTGGAATAGCGGGGCGGAGCACATGTTTGGCTACACCCGGAAAGAAACACAGGGCTATTACCTGGCAGACTTGATTGTCCCCATACGCCTGCAGGATGAAGAAGTGATGACCCTGCAGCGGGTCAACAATAAAGAAACCATTCATCATCTGGAAACAGTACGGCGGCGTAAAGACGGTAGCGAGCTTCAGGTATCTGCTACGGTGGCCCCTATTCTGGATGCCAGCGGCAGAGTTATTGGTGCCTCGGCCACAGTGCGCGATATCTCGCAACAAAAAGAGAATGAAAAACGCATTCATGAACTGAACCACAACCTGGAACAACAGGTGCGTGAGCGCACCGCGGAACTGGCCGGGCTGAATACCCTGCTCAGTACCGTTATGTCTGCCACCTATGAATTTACTATTATCGCGACCGATTTAAACGGCACCATCCAGCTGTTTAACAAAGGTGCTGAACGTATGCTGGGGTACAGCGAGACAGAGGTTGTTGGCAAAGTTACCCCGGAAATTATTCATGTACCAGAAGAGGTTGAACACTACAGCCAACAACTCAGCGCAGAACATCACGAAGAAATTAACGGCTTTGATGCCTTCGTTTACCACGCACGCAGAGGGCTCTCTGAGCAACGCGAATGGACCTATGTGCGCAAAGATGGCAGCCGTTTCCCGGTACGCCTGGTGGTGACAACCATGCACAATGCTGATGGCGAACTGACCGGTTACCTGGGCATTTCCATGGATATTACCCAGCAGCGCCAGGCACAACAGGCTCTCGAAACAGCAAGAGACCAACTTCTCAGCACCACCCAAACGTTGCTGACTGCCTCAAAAACAGCAGGGCTTGGTATCTGGCGCTGGAATCTGGCGGATAACTCGCTGGAGTGGAATGACCTGATGTACAGCTTTTACGACTTGCCGCCATCACTGGAAGGTAATGGGTTATCACTTAACCACTGGGAATCCCGTATTCACCCGGATGACCGGGTTATGGCTATCCAGCAATTACATGATGCCGTTAATTTACACAAGGAATACACCCCGGCATTTCGGGTGGTTCAGCAAGATGGTGAAGTACGCTACCTGCAGGCAGGCGCATATATCGAACGTGACAATAACGGCCAGGCAACCCGGGTGACGGGAATAAACCTCGATGTAACAGAAGACCATATGTTACGTGGCAAGCTGATTGAAGCCAAAGAACAGGCCGATGCAGCAAATGCCGCTAAATCCCTGTTTCTGGCCAATATGAGCCATGAAATACGCACACCAATGAATGCGGTGCTGGGTATGCTGCAACTGTTACTTAAAACCCAACTGGCACCACGCCAGCACGATTTTGCCGGGAAAGCCCATATTGCGGCAAAATCTCTGTTGGGTTTACTGAACGATATTCTGGACTATTCAAAAATAGATGCCGGTAAACTGGAGCTGGATAACCAACCTTTTAATCTGAACAAACTGATGGAGCACCTGGCCATTGTGATGTCAGGTAACCTTAACAACAAATCTATTGAGTTACTTTTCGACCTCGATAACCAATTGCCACCCGACCTGACTGGCGATGAAATGCGTCTGCAACAAGTGCTAATCAACCTGGTCAGTAATGCCATCAAATTTACTGAGCAAGGTGAAGTGATAGTGAAAACACACCTGCTGTCACTGACTCAGCAGGATGTCACACTCCGGTTCAACGTGTCTGACACCGGTATAGGGATTAGCGAGCACCAACTGGCGCGTATTTTTGATGTGTTTACCCAGGCGGAAGCGTCCACATCCCGCCGTTATGGTGGTACCGGGTTAGGCCTGGTAATCAGCCGCCGGTTAGTTGAGCAAATGGGTGGCGAACTGGCAGTACAAAGTACTGAGGGCAAAGGCAGTGACTTTTCATTCAGCCTGACACTGCCGCGCGCAGATAAGACAAAATGGCATCCACTTATCTTCCCTTCTCCGGCGCCCAAAACCCTGGTCGTTGATGATAACCCGGTCGCCAGAGCACTTCTGGAACACCAGTTAACCGCGATGCAGGTTCCGGCAACCAGTACCAACAACCCGGATGAAGCAATACAGCTTATTGCTAAAGCAGCTCAGGAAGGCGCTCCCTTCGACACCGTGTTACTGGACTGGATCATGCCAGAAATGGATGGTCTGGCTTTAGCGGAACATATTCGCTACCAAATGAACCTGGCTAAAGTTCCCACGCTTATTCTGGTCAGTGCGGCGAACCATGCTGATCTGCCCGACACCCACAATTTCCCAATGCTGGATAACGTGCTGACCAAGCCATTAACACCGGAACAGCTGTTTAATGCAATGAATGTTGGCAGAACACACGCAGATGCCATCGCACAACCCCAAAAGCACCGCCTTGCCGGTGTAAATATTCTGGTTGTGGAAGATAATCCGTTTAACCAAATGGTTATCAGTGAGTTTTTAACCAGTGAAGGTGCGCACACCCGTATCGCCAGTGGCGGTGAAGATGGTGTGCGTGCAGTGCTTTCCGGCAGAAAAACGTTTGATGTGGTGCTGATGGATGTCCAAATGCCAGACATTGATGGCCTGGAAGCCACCCGGCGTATTCGCGCCAACCCGCGTTTCGCCAAACTGCCGATTATCGCCATGACTGCCAATGTCAGCGCATCCGACCGGCAAAACTGTCTTGATGCCGGCATGAATGACCACATCGGGAAACCGCTGGATTTTAATAACGTTATTGCCACGCTTTCCCGGGTATTAGGGCGCGATAACACATTACCCCTTGCAGTACCCGGCAACACCCCAGGTTTTTTGCAACGCACGGGCGGAAATACGGGCATGTATCAAACATTGCTCAATGCCTTTATGCCATCGTTTATTTCATTACAGAACGAGCTACGCAGTGCCTGCAAGGCAGAGAACTGGCCTGCAGCAATGGTGGTAATACACACCATGAAAGGAACCAGTGGTTCCGCCGGGCTGGATAAACTGTGGGCCTGGCTGGTTGAGCAGGAAGCCGCGCTGAAAACAGCTGACAATGCCGGGAAAGCCAGCCTGTTTGCCACACTGCCTGATGAAATTGAACAACGTGCCCAAAGTGAATATGCCGCACTTATGGAGCAAATTACTGCGCTTATTGCCCAGGAAAAAGAAGCCAGTCACAGCGATACAGAAACCACGCTCCCAATCGGGGAGATAATTCAGTTATTACACCGCCACCTGGATAACAGCAATATGGAAGCTCTGGAAGTGGCGAAATTATTGCGCCATGCGCTGGCAGAACAGCCGGAGTTAATCCCGGAGCTTAACCAACTGATACAGGCTACAGATGCTCTGGATTTTGAACAGGCAAAACACTTCTTAATAAAGATACAGGAGCAGGCACATGTGGAATAAGGTTCTGGACGAATATGCCCTGCGTGGCTACAAACCCCGCATCCTGATCGTCGATGATCAGCCCGTCAATATTCATACCTTGAGCGCCGTGTTCCATGGTGAACTGGATGTCATCGTCGCTACCAGTGGTGAAAAAGCACTGCACCTGGCGCTGAACCAGAAACCTGATCTGATCCTGCTGGATATCGTCATGCCGGATATTGATGGCTATGAAGTGTGCCGGCGGCTAAAAAATGATCCCATTACCGAATGGATCCCGATTATTTTTGTCACCGCCGAAACTGAGGCCGATGTGGAAGCATACGGTTTTGAAATTGGCGCGGTCGATTTTATTGCCAAACCAATTAACCCGGCGATTGTTCGTGCACGGGTCATGACACAGCTGATGCTCAAGCTGTATATGGATAATATGCGCGAAATAGCCTGGCTTGATGGGCTGACCGGCCTGTATAACCGGCGGCGGTTTGATGAAATGTTAAAGCAAAACTGGCTGTTATGCCGCCGTGAACAGCGCCCTCTGGCTATTATTATGCTGGATGTGGATTTTTTTAAACGCTTTAATGATAACTATGGGCACCAGAAAGGCGACGATTGCCTGCGGGCAATTGCCGTCGCACTGAAAGGTACACTGCGCCGCCCGATGGATATGGTGTTCCGTTATGGTGGCGAAGAGTTCACTTGCCTGCTGCCTTTGACTGATCTCACAGGAGCACAGGAACGCGCCAGCGCCATTCTGAGTGCCATAAAAGCTCTCAAAATTCCCCATGCTACATCACGAGTAAGCCCGTTCGTTACCATTAGTATTGGTATAGCCTGTACCATCCCGGAACAGGATACGGGCGAAGAGGATTTGCTTAATCACTCAGACCAGGCGCTGTACCAAAGCAAAAGCGATGGTCGCAACCGCATCACGGCCTGGTCTGGTGATAACCCCGACGCCTCCCCTGAGGTATAATTTTTACGCCGCTGTGCTATTGCGCCGCGCCGTCATCAGGTAGCGGTTAAAGAGCGCTGTCAGTGGGTTAGCGCAACCGAAACACACCCCAGCCCGGGTTGAGTAACGGTAGCGCCCGGCAATTTTCCGAGCCTGAATTTCCCCCGACTGCATCCCTTTTTTTATCTCGTAATAAATAACTTTGCCGGACGTACCCAGAGCATGATTAATCGCCTGGGCATCAGAAGCAGGATGTTCCCGTAAAAACGCATAAAGTTGTTCATAACGTGTCATCGCACTCTCCTCATTATTCATCACGTATCCCCCGCTATAATTACCAGGTTTTTCCGATGTTAAACTGGAACTGCTCTGATTTATCGCCACTGTATTTTTTCACCGGCTCGGCATAAGAAAACACCAAAGGCCCGAGCGGAGACATCCATTGCAACGCCACCCCGGCAGAAACACGGATGTCTCCCGGGTCGCTGTAATCCGGGATCCCGGCACTTTCGGTTTGTGCGGTATTTTTCCAGGTGGTACTCCATACCGAACCGGCATCAACAAATAGCGAGGTACGCAGGGAATCCGCGTAACGGTCATTCACAAATGGCGTAGGTACAATCAATTCCGTGTTCAGTACAGCCATGGCATTGCCGCCCACGGCATCTGATGAAGAATCAAGCGGGCACGCACTGTAGCTACTTTCAGAACCATTACACCGGTAATAAGCCGCCTTTGGCCCAATCGTGTTGGAAGAAAACCCGCGAACAGAAGACGAACCACCCGCATAGAAATTGTCATAGAACGGCACAACATGCCCATTCAGGCCCGCCGCGTAACCAGCACGCAGCCGCTCCATCCACACCCAGGTTTTACTGGCGGATAACGGGACATACTGAGTGGTATCAAAAGACAGTTTGTAATAACTGTTATCAGACCCCGGCACTGTCACTTTACCGGTCAGGCTGGTTTTATTACCCGACTGCGGGAAATAACCCCGGTTCAGATCGTTGTATTGCCAGCCCAGGCTGGCAAAGTAATCATTGCCGCTATAACTTGCCCCGCTGTCGCCATCTTTTGTCACCACCTTCGGGTTAATATTTTGCGAACTGAGGTAATTCCAGATAGTCAGTTCCGGATCCATGTTCGTTAAACGGTTATGAACATAATCCAGCCCCAGGTTCAGGCGGTTATTCTCACTGATGGGAAACCCCAGATTGCTGCCCAGGCCGTAACTTTGCAGGTTATAACTGGCTTCATCAGAATCAGAGGCATCGTAGTTGTTATAAAAAATCTTCCCGCCGAGGCTGACGCCATCCGGAGTAAAATAAGGGTCAGTAGCAGATAATTCGACATACGACTGGTAACTGTTTCTTGTGCCATTAAAACTCACGGTGTTACCTGTACCCAGCCAGTTATCCTGGGTCACGCCCAGTTGGTAGCTCACACCGCTGTCTGTTCCATATCCCAGCCCCACATTAAATGAGCCAGTATTACGCTCTTTCACGGTGTAGATAACGTCCACCTGGTCTGCGGTACCAGGAACCGGGCGAGTTTCAGTATCGACTTTCTCGAAAAAGCCAGTCCGGTCGAGCCGTGCTTTTCCCTGTTCAACACTCTCGCTGTTCAGCCAGCCACCTTCCATTTGCCGCATTTCCCGGCGCAGCACTGAATCACGGGTTATATCATTACCTTTGAAAATGATACGGCGCACAGTAAATCGCCGCCCGGCATCCACTTGCATATGCAGCACCACCCGGTGAGAGGTGTCATCAATCTCTGGCTGGGTTCGGACAACAGGGGAAGCGTAGCCATATTTCCCCAACAGTTTTTTAATGGCCTCTTCAGCCTGGGTAATTTTCGCACCACTGTATAAAGAGCCTTTGGGAAAGGTGGCAAGCTTCTCAATTTCGTTGCTGTGCCCTGCCAGGTTGCCTGTCACCTGGGTGCTGTCAATCTGGTAGCGGGCACCTTCATGCAGGTTAATGGTGATATAGAGTGATTTTTTATCCGGGGTCATACTGACCTGGGTGCTGTCGATGGCAAAGCGGGCGTAACCACGGTCGAGGTAATAACTGCGCAATGTCTCTAAATCACCGGCCAGTTTTTCTTTCTGGTATTTCTGGTCTGCCAGCACGTTCCACCAGGGCACGTCGTCACGCAACTGAAAATTATCCAGCAATGTTTGCGTGCTGAAAGCGTGGTTACCAATCAGGTTTATCTGGGTTATTTTCGCTGAAACCCCTTCCTGAAACACGAATTTCAAATCCACCCGGTTGCGGGGCAACGGCGTAACCACCGCTTTTACTGTTGCGCTGTATTTCCCCACACTGTAGTAAAACGACTGCAACGCCTGCTCCATATCAGAGAGCGTATTGCGGTCAAGCGCACTGCCAACAGTAATACCCGATGCATCCAAATTTTGCTTCAACAGCTCGTCTTTAACCGACTTGTTCCCGGCAAAACTGATGCTGGCAATGGTCGGTTTCTCTTTCACCTGCACCAGTAAGGTACTGCCATCGCGGGAGATGGATACATCTTCAAAATAACCGGTCGCATAGAGCGCACGAATCGCATTGCTGATGTCCTGGTTGCTGACGTCATCTCCCTGATGAACAGGCATACTCAGTAATGCAGCTCCAGGCGTTACTCTCTGTAATCCTGTGAACTGAATATCGTTCACGATGGTGCCTTCTGTAGCCCAGACAGTCATTGTCGGCAACAATAAACTCAGAAGCCAGTAATGCCTAATTTGCATAATCTCTTCACTATCCAGCAATGGGTTTTCTGTACACAGCAAATCAACCTGCCAGCAAAGTTATTTATTGGTGGCGAGAGAGGAAATACTCACAGTTTCATGAAGCCGAAAAGTAGCGAGGAAAAATGGTGAAACAATGAAGAAAAAATGAATGAAATAATAGTTATAAAATTATTTCAAACAAAAAAACATTTTATCAAACATCAATGAACTTTCATCTTACAGATTTGTCTCAACACCGTTTACAAAGTGAATCGCCATTAACCATTTTACTTGCCATGGCGCCAAAATACCTGTTTATCGCTCAAACTAATTTTCAGGGCAAGTTTTTCAGATGAAACGATACCACTGGCAGACATTAGCCATACGGTACAAAAGCATTATCGTTTAAAAAACACCCTTGTATTAAATATTACTGGAGATATAACAATGTTGTACCAACCCGGTCCCTGGTCGTTGACCAAAGAAGGAAAAGTGACTGATGCCAGTGGAAATTGTGTACTGATACAAGGTTTTTCCAGTGGGCTTCCCGGGGGGGAAACAGCCGCCAATACCTTACTTTGCCTCTCGGCCCCGGAACTGGTTGAATCACTGGAACTCACCTGCCAGTTATTGCAGGCCTGCGAGCCTGATAATATTCAGGCTCGCCACGCAATCACCCATGCCAATGCACTTATTGCCCGCATAAATAGTCAGGAAATAAATTCCTGATTTACAACTATTGCAAATTATGGCTGAGTGGTTCCACCCTTTTCTTACATTGCCACCCTGCATTAATAATTCACACATTCTTTTTAACCCACCCCAATTCTGAAAAATGATTGGGGCTAATATATAACGCCATAAAGCAGATTCATATTTCCTCCGTTTTCTCATCACTATTCCCCGCTATGGTACACATCACCAGAGCAAATTAACTTACCTGTACTGGTTAAAGCCTGCCCCCGGTTTTGGTTTTAACCTGTTTAACAACAAAGGGAGGTAAATTGTTTATTCTGGGATTTTCATTCCTAACCAATAAGTTGACTTTGCCCACCGCCTGGTGGGCTTTTTTTTTGCACACAGAGCAGCACATTTGCGGATTCACGATTTGTGACTCAAAATCAAATCCATATCACCTTTTGATGCTTTTGTGCTCAAGAAATAACTCACAGTGCCGAAAACGTTAATGGGAGCGTAACACGTTTCCAGAACCCCGGTCTCAATGGCAACACATAAGAAACGTTAACTATGGTGTCATATAAGCTGGTTAATTTAAGAAATCTGATGATAACTTTGTCTGTTGGCAGCGTACTGGCAACGGCAGCGATTTTGCTTGTCCTTGTTTACCGGTTCCAGAGTGATGATTTCCGCCATACCATCTTGTCTGATAACACCGCGTCATCACATAAACTTGCTGAAAGCATTAACCATTATTTTCTGCAGGCACAACATGCTCTGGCCTGGAGCGTGCAGAATGTGCCGGATGCAACCCAGCGCGTAAATCTGGCCCAGGAAGCCCGGCGCCTGTACCAGCAATCGCAACTTTTTAACCGGGTCGCCGTCGTCAATGAACAGAATGTTATTGATGCCATTTTCCCGGCAATGCCTGGCGATAACCACAAACCCCTCAAATCACCAGGCAGCCTGAGTGCGTTGCAAAGCCGGCAACCATTAATAAGTTTGCCCTACATTTCAACTGCGAATAATTTTGTTGTTCTGCTCAGTTACCCACTTAGCTCACCACGGGGGCTGCCGGTGGGTTATATCGCTGGCGTGATTTATTTACACAAAGACAGTGAACTGAACCGGTTACTGAAGAGTTACCACTATACAGAAGGCAACCATGTTCGTATTGAAACACCACAAGGAACAGTCATCTATGACAGCAGCCGTAACCCGGAAGATACATCAGCCTTGCTGGATGAACCAAGTTTGTCTGAACGCCTGCTGAAGAGTGCCTCCGGATCATTTGAAGGAGAAATCCACCACCAGACGGCGCTTATCAGTTACTCAACAGTTAATTCAACAGGATGGAAAGTGGTCATTTATTCGCGCCAGACAGCAGTCAAAGCGATGATGGCATCGTCTATCAGCCTGTCTGCCGGGGTGATATTCCCGGTAATTGTGTTGATTTCCTTAACTGCAGGCTACCTGGCCTCACGCATATCAACACCTCTCACCCGACTTGCGCGAGTAACAGAAAAATTCCCCACAGATGAAAAGCTCAAAAACATTCTCAACATCAACGTCTGGTACTATGAAGCTAAGATATTACGCAAAGCGGTGTATAAAAGTTTACGGGCAATGCAATATACCGTTTCTCGTTTAAACAATGATGCCATGACAGACCAACTTACGGACTTATACAACCGCCGCGGGTTGGTTGAAAAGATGCGCGATTTGCCAGCCGGCAATAATATTATCATCATGCTCGACATTGATAATTTTAAACACATCAATGACAGATATGGCCATGATACGGGTGACCGCACATTAGTCGCTCTGGCAAAACGCCTCAAAAATCTGTGCCGCAGTAGCGATATTATTAGCCGTTTTGGCGGCGAAGAATTTGTGGTGGTGTTGCCAGGTTGCCCGTTTGATACCGGGGTCACAATAGCCGAGCGTATTCGGTTTGGCGTTTCAGGCTACCACGATGAAAGTATCCCGGTATTTACCGTTTCAGTCGGTGTTTACTGCGTAACGGAAGCTGCCGACATCCCGGTAGACCAGGCTATTAAACTGGCTGATATTGCCCTGTATGCCGCCAAGGAAGCTGGCCGCAATTGTGTAGTAACCAATCACCAGGGGCAATTGCGCCGCTACCCACAAGGGAATCTGTTAGTTCAGCCACCACATGACGTGGTGGTTGAAAAAGCCGCATCTAAAATTTGACCATACCAGGCTGGTATATACCGCCAGTACGTTGTGAATAATTTAATTTAAAGCAGTGTAATTTCAACATACTATTATTTAATTAAAAACAAAAAGTCATGGAATGGCTCAGCATTAAAAAGACAAAAACATTACTTAAGAGAAATAACATTCATGCCTGTTATATATTTACAGTTACTTAAAGTAAATTAAGCAATAAGGCAGGTGTCTTTTATTTTATTTTTGCTATATTAAAATTTTACTCTGGAGTATTCAGCTTACAGCGAAGTCAGCTACATTCACTGTAACCTGATGTATAGGATATTTTTAGCAAATAGCTGTATCCAGACACCTTAATTCAAATTATCAAACAGGCCATTCGTTTTATTCGACTGGCCGGGAATGATGTCAGGATGGTTAATGATGAAAATAGACAGCGTACAAACAGGCTGGCTCGCGACAGGCAATAACCTTGCCAGCGACACATCAGCAAGACAACCTCTGGGTATTGAGCGTAGTAGTGGCAACTGGTGCCCACAAACAGGGATGTGGCAAATGACCAACATAACGGCCAGCGCCATTGTGGGTGTGCAGAAAGGGGCGATGATGCCCTGGCATCATGGGCAGTCGGCTAACTGGCGACTGGTGAGTTATGACTACACGAGTGAAGATGCAGCATCCTGATTATCAGAAAGGGTGGTAAAAATAAGCTGTTTTGCCACCCTTGCTGATTTATTACTGGCAGTTAATCTTTTCGCATCAAAAGCGTTTTACACTTTTCGCTTGTGGTTTAATTCAGATATTTCATGTTTTCTGGCTGTGGGGAACAGAACAAACAACAGCCCTTTGCATTGACAGGTTGTATCAGCACTTCTCGCTCAACCAATTGACAGACAGATCTACCCACCGTAAAAGATATTCAACCTTGAAAAATATTTTCTGACTTTTACTACGATCAATAAAAAATAGCTGTACGGGAGGCCGCAACGCAGCCTCGTCAGCGTGGGAATTCTCGTAAGGCTGTCAGATTAAGAAATCGTCTAATGATTTGCCTTGTTCCAGCGCCTGAGCAATCGGCTTTGGAGTACGCCCCTGGCCTGTCCATGTTTTTACTTCACCATTGGTATCAGTAAAACGGTATTTAGCCGGGCGGGCTGCACGCTTCGTTCCAGTACCTTTACCAGCAGTGGCTCCCATTAATAATGAGGGATCCAGTCCGTCCTCTTCCATCAGGCTCAGAATAAGATTAATTTTCTCTTCCCTTTCAGCCAGCACTTCAGCCTGAGCATGTTGTTCTTCACGCTTTTCTTCAGTGACGATCCTGACTTTTTCCAGAATATCTTCAAGCACGTCAATGGAGAAATCGCGAGCCATAGCACGCAATGTGCGGATGTTATTTAATTTTTGCAACTCAACAGTCATTATAATTAGCCACCTTTCACTAAAATAAATAGAATCGTTATTCTAACCATTAAAACGAATACATTTCAAGACTACATAAAAATAACACCAACTAACGCAAGGATAATTATAAGACATAGCAATACTAAACCACCAATAAACAGAAGGATTAATCCTCGTTTTTAAGAAAAATACATACAGTCACCCCCGTTCTGTAACACCGATAAAATAGTCTGGCCATATTCAGCCTGCATTACATTGGCAGGACTGGCGTATTCATCACAATAAGCTGCGTGCTGTGCATGTTTTTTCCCCTGCACGGCCCTCTTGCTGTTACCTCAGTCTGGCCGCCGACCAGTAACAGCACTGCATAAGCAGTCATTTTAAGGAATAGTTATTCACCAATGAAAACAGAATAAAAAACTTAAAAATAACACAAAACAAGAAACAAACAACCAAAGACTAAAAAACAGACAACAACAAAGCATTTCCCACTGAATCCAGTAAAAGTCACGTTGTACCGCTTTATCGCCTTTCGTTGAAATTAAAATTAACTAATTGATAAATAAACAAAACTAGCAAAAAGCCGGAGTTTAATGACATAACCGGCTCAAAAATCAGTATTGCAGCGAATTTTATCGACAAACTTCACTTAAATAAAAATTTTACGCTAATTGCTGTTTTCAACACAGTCATATAATCTGGCGTCATTAACTAAAGCCACTCATATAAACCATAAATAAACAAATAGCCAACACTTATAGCCAGGTTTAACAAGGAGCCCGGAACATGTTCTCGCCACATTCACGCCTGCGTCACGCGGTTGCAGACACCTTTGCAATGGTGGTGTATTGCTCTGTAGTTGGCATGATGATTGAAATATTTATCTCAGGAATGGATTTCCGCCAGTCTCTCTCGTCACGCCTGGTGGCCATTCCGGTTAACATGGTTATTGCCTGGCCGTATGGGCTCTATCGCGACAAAATAATGGGTTATGCACGCAGGGCGGGTGGCGGTAAAAAAGTGAAGAACCTGGCGGATATGTTTGCCTACGTCACATTCCAGTCACCAGTTTATGCTGCCATTCTGTTTACTGTTGGCGCTGACTGGCACCAGATTGTGGCTGCGGTGAGTTCAAATATGGTCGTATCTATGATGATGGGTGCGGCTTATGGTTACTTTCTTGATTTCTGCCGCCGGTTATTCCGTGTTGTTGATGCACAACACCCCGTTCACGCAGAAATATAAAAAACAGTACAACAAAACAGAGATCCATCTGTAGCAGG
The DNA here is from genome assembly GCF_000705335.1 of Mangrovibacter sp. MFB070. NCBI lineage: Bacteria > Pseudomonadati > Pseudomonadota > Gammaproteobacteria > Enterobacterales > Enterobacteriaceae > Mangrovibacter > Mangrovibacter sp. MFB070. Next base: position 110,964 of record NZ_JJMI01000008.1, on the reverse strand, counting down.
CTCAAGTAAACAGCACGGGCGGAACCCACTGCCCGTTGCTGGTAACAGGCTAATACCAGCGTGTATTTACTGAATGAAATACTTGCCTGGTATTACCCTTCTCAAGAAAAAATCTGTTTTATTCCACCCGGCCAAACAACCCATCTAAATAACGTTCCAGGGCAATGCGTGAGCTAAAACCGTGGGGAATACCATAATGTGTTTGCTCATCTCCACCTAACCACAGCGGGAAATGTTTATACAATTCGCTGGTTTTTATATCTGATGCAGGCTCCGCCAGTGTATGGCTTCGCTCTTTCATTGCCGGGTGAATAACCAGTGCAGTGCGACCCATCCTCGCTTCCCGGTTTACATAAACATAATTCTCTCCGCGGCGGTATCCATATGCCCCCCGCTCCATGCTGTCCATAATAAAACCAGCCTTCTCCAGAACGCGTGCCACCTCATCGGGTCGTAAATACATTGTGCTTCCTCATCCTCTCATTACAGCTTCGCAACCATACAGCATGGCTACAAGGAGATGCTTTCAGAATAGTCCAGAAACCGTCTTTTACCGCAGTTTCTGCCAGAAAAACGGCATTCTGGCGTCTACACTGTTATCTGAATCACTAAAAAAAGGAGGTCCTGTGTTCAGAAATACCAAACAGAAGACACTTCACAACGCACCAGAAAACCAGGCAATGCAGGATGAGATAACCCATATCGCCAGTACGCTGGAAAAAGTGCTGGACGCCTGGGACAGCGATGCAAAAGAAGAGCGTGACAGCATTAAGCACCACGCTACACGTTTACTGAGTGAAACCCGCGCCCGCCTTAATGGCAATAACCGCCTGCAACAAGCCACGCGTGATGCCGCTCATCACACTGATGAGTGGGTGCACAACAAGCCATGGCACAGTATTGGTCTGGGTGCAGCCGCGGGGGTTATCGTCGGTGCCCTGCTGGCACGAAAATAACATCCTCACACAACCCGGCCACGCGCCGGGTTTACCTCTCTTCCTGCCTGAAGTTGTGGCACAAACGCCCGGCCCATCGCCTCTGCTTAATTACCATATATTGTATGGTTGATAAAAATTGCAACTACATCTAGTATCAAAAACACAAGAGCTCACCCAACGCTGTGCGTCCGGGTGTTTTTTTAACCCTATATATGAGAATACGAATCATGAGCATTAGCATTTACACAAAAGAGAGCTGTGTACAGTGCCATGCCACCAAACGCATGCTGGCACAACGCGCAATCCCCTTTACTTTGATTGATACCGACGCCCACCCGGAATGTGTTGGCTGGTTAAAAAGCCAGGGGTTTCTTCAGTTGCCGGTTGTCATTACTGATACTTTGCGCTGGAGCGGTTTCCGCCCGGATATGATTAACCGCCTGCATTCACAACCCGGGGCTGAAGCATGAGCAATCTGGTGTATTACTCCAGTTCATCGGGAAATACACACCGATTTGTCGAACGCCTGGCAATGCCCGCACTGCGCATCACCACGCCGCCGCATCCAATACTCCATGCCAGCGAGCCCTTTATTTTGATTGTGCCCACTTATGGTGGCGGTGGCAGTAACGGAGCTGTTCCGGCTCCGGTTATTCGGTTTCTGAACCAACCAGAAAACCGGCGTTTGCTGAAGGGAGTGATCGCTTCCGGTAACCGAAGTTTTGGTGCCGGATATTGTCTTGCCGGCAAAGTAATCGCTGAAAAATGCCAGGTGCCCTGCCTGTATCGGTTCGAATTACTCGGCACACCTGAAGACGTCGAAAACGTGAGAAAGGGAGTAAAACAATTTTGGCTACAGCAACTATAACCGCAACCACAACAGCCACCCGCGACCTGGATTACCACGCGCTTAATGCCATGCTGAATATGTATAACAGCGCGGGGCAATTACAACTGGATAAAGACAAAGCAGCGGTGGAGGCTTATTTACACCAACACATAACTCCCGCAACACGCACTTTCACAACCGATGCTGTACGCCTGGAAACACTGGTGGATGAAGGTTATTACGATGGCGCGATACTGGCCCAGTACACGCCAGAAGAACTGGGAAACCTGTTTCTTACTGCCGCTTTAAGTAAGCACCAGTTTGCAACCTTTCTGGGCGCGTGGAAGTTTTATAACAGCTATGCCCTGAAAAGCTTTGATGGCTCACAGTACCTGGAAGATTTCCCGCAACGAGCCTGCATGGTCGCGCTCACTCTGGCCCAGGGAGACGCTCGTTTTGCAGCACAAATACTTACCGAAATACTCACAGGCCGCTTCCAGCCTGCCACACCAACATTCCTTAATGCTGGCAAGCAACAGCGTGGCGAGCTGGTCTCCTGTTTTTTGTTACGTATCGAAGACAACATGGAATCCATTGGCCGGGCTGTTACTCACGCATTGCAGCTATCCAAACGTGGTGGCGGCGTAGCCTTTGTATTGTCTGCATTACGTGAAGCTGGCGCGCCAATAAAAAGAATTGAGAACCAGTCTTCCGGTGTCATACCTGTCATGAAAATGCTGGAAGATGCGTTCAGTTACGCCAACCAACTGGGCGCCAGACAAGGTGCCGGAGCGGTATGGTTGCATGCGCATCACCCCGATATTTTACGTTTTCTGGATACCAAAAGAGAAAACGCCGATGAAAAACTGCGTATCAAAACCCTGTCGCTGGGCGTGGTTATCCCTGATATCACTTTTCGGTTAGCCAAAGAAGATGCGCAGATGGCTCTGTTTTCACCCTACGATGTTGAGCGGGTAACCGGAAAGGCGTTTTGCGATATCAGCATCAGCCAGCACTATGATTCACTGGTAGCCGACACACGCATTCGCAAACGCTGGGTTCGGGCCCGTGATTTTTTCCGTATTCTGGCTGAAGTACAGTTTGAATCGGGCTATCCCTACATCATGTTTGAAGACACGGTAAACCGGGCCAACCCGATTGCGGGTTATATCAACATGAGCAACCTGTGCTCTGAAATTCTGCAGGTTAACCAACCTTCCGTGCTGGCGGAAAACCTGGATTACCTGCACACCGGTAAAGATATCTCTTGTAATCTGGGGTCGTTAAATATTGCTCATACAATGGACTCCCCCGATTTTGCACAAACCGTTGAAACAGCCGTCCGGGCATTAAGTGCAGTTTCAGATTTAAGCGCTATTGAGTGCGTGCCTTCAGTAATGGCAGGAAACGCGTCGGCTCATGCAATTGGGCTGGGTCAAATGAACCTGCATGGTTTTCTGGCGCGCGAAGGGATTGCCTATGGCTCAACAGAAGCCATTGATTTCACCAACATCTATTTTTACTGCATTGCATGGTATGCGTTGCGTGCGTCTAACCGGCTCGCCCGTGAACGTGGCCAGCGTTTTGCAGGGTTTGAACAGTCGCAGTACGCAAGCGGTGAATATTTCCAACGTTACACCAGCAAGTTGTGGCGACCAGAAACAGCCCGGGTACAGCAACTGTTTGACCGTGCGAATATTTGCATACCCGACCAGGCAATGTGGAGCCAGTTGCGTGACGACATCATGCGCGATGGGTTATATAACCAGAATTTGCAGGCTGTCCCGCCCACTGGTTCCATCTCCTATATCAACCATGCTACATCCAGTATTCACCCGGTCATCGCCCCCATTGAAATCCGTAAAGAGGGCAAAACTGGCCGGGTGTATTACCCGGCACCTTTTATTACTGAGCACAACAAACACCTCTACCAGGATGCCTGGCAAATTGGGCCAGAAAAAATTATTGATACCTATGCTGCAGCCACACAACACATCGACCAGGGGTTATCGCTGACGCTCTTTTTCCCGGATACCGCAACCACTCGCGATATCAATAAAGCACAAATTTATGCCTGGCAAAAAGGTATCAAAACTCTCTATTACATTCGCCTGCGCCAACAGGCGTTAGCAGGCACCGCCATTGACGGCTGTGTCTCCTGCACACTGTAAGGAATAACCATGAATACACAACGCCCTGTTAGCGCCATTAACTGGAACCGGCTAATTGACACCAAAGACCTGGAAATCTGGAACCGGCTGACTGCCAATTTCTGGTTACCGGAAAAAATACCACTGGCCAATGACTTGCCTTCCTGGCAAACACTGAGCCACGAAGAACAAACACTGACCATTCGCGTCTTTACCGGGTTAACCCTGCTTGATACCGTGCAAAATACGGTGGGAGCTCCCGGCCTGATGCCCGATGCCCTGACTCCCCATGAAGAAGCGGTGCTGTCCAATATCAGCTTTATGGAAGCAGTACATGCCCGCTCCTACAGCGCAGTTTTCTCCACCCTGTGTTCAATGCAGGAAGTGGATGCGGCATACCAGTGGAGCGAAGAAAACCCATGGCTGCAACACAAGGTTGCGTTAATACTTCAGTATTACCGAGGGGAATGTCCATATCGTAAGAAAATTGCCAGTGTTTGCCTGGAATCATTTTTATTTTACTCGGGGTTTTACTTGCCAATATATTGGTCAGGACGAGGGAAATTAACCAATACCGCAGATCTGATTCGCCTTATTATTCGCGATGAAGCAGTACACGGATATTACATTGGTTATAAATACCAGCAGATGGTGGCGCCACTGAATCATCAGAAAAAACAAGAACTGGAAAATGAAGCCGCAGACCTGATTATGAACTTGTATGATAATGAAGTGTCTTACACGCAAAGTTTGTATCAGCAATCAGGCCTGGTTGATGAAGTAACTGCTTTTCTTTGTTATAACGCCAATAAGGCTCTGATGAATCTGGGCTATCAGGCACTGTTTCCCGCACAAATGTGTGACGTCAACCCAGTAATTTTGTCTGCACTGTCGCCTGGCGCAGATGAAAACCATGATTTTTTTTCGGGTGCTGGCTCTTCTTATGTTATTGGGAAAAGTCTGCAAACCGAAGATGAAGACTGGAACTTCTAATTAAAATATTGCCGGGAAAAAGGGCTGATTTTCCCGGCAACAGGTAACCAGTTGTGCGCCACTGCAACTTAAATCAGTCAGGCCAAACCACCTTCTGGCAAGCATGGTGAAGCAGGTTTAGTTGCGTGTATAAGTACAAGGTTACAGGGAAAATTATTACATACTCAGGCTAACAAATATTTACTATTACAGAGACATTACAGGACAAAATATCCTGCCACTACAACCACCTCATTATCCCTCCTGAATCATCCAACTCTCCGGCAATATCCGCCTAAAAGCTGAACATTGTATATACTGACAGCACAAATTTTGCAGAAAATTGGCAACAGCAGCGCTACGCGCTCAGCCCTTATATCACGGGGTTTGTGGAAAAATATTCAGTTATGGATCACACTTTCACTGGGGGATTAAGGGTTGTCTCAAATTCTGAGTATGTTAGGGTATAGGCAACTAATATTTTCACCAGGACACTTATAGCGTTTAAACAATAACAGGAAAACCATTATTGCATGGCAATTAAATTAGAAGTTAAGAACCTTTATAAAATATTTGGTGAGCATCCTAACAGGGCTTTCAAATATATAGAGCGCGGTTTATCAAAAGAAGAAATCCTTGCTAAAACCGGTCTCTCTCTCGGCGTTAAAGATGCCAGTCTGGCCATTGAAGAAGGCGAAATATTTGTTGTTATGGGCTTATCCGGTTCGGGTAAATCCACATTAGTCCGCCTTCTCAATCGTCTGATTGAACCCACCCGCGGTCAGGTATTGATCGATGGCACTGACATTGCCCAGGTTTCAGACGCAGAATTGCGTGAGGTGCGCAGAAAGAAGATCGCAATGGTCTTTCAGTCCTTCGCGTTGATGCCGCACATGAACGTACTGGAAAATACCGCTTTTGGTATGGAGCTGTCGGGCACACCGGTTGCTGAACGCGAAGAAAAAGCGCTTGATGCACTTCGCCAGGTTGGGCTGGAAAACTACGCACACAGCTACCCGGATGAATTATCTGGTGGTATGCGTCAGCGTGTTGGTCTGGCACGGGCTCTGGCAATTAACCCGGACATCCTGTTGATGGATGAAGCGTTCTCTGCGCTCGACCCATTAATTCGTACTGAAATGCAGGATGAGCTGGTTAAGCTCCAGGCCAAACATCAACGTACCGTGGTGTTTATCTCCCATGATCTCGATGAAGCGATGCGTATCGGCGACCGTATTGCCATTATGCAAAACGGCGAAGTCGTGCAGGTAGGCACCCCGGATGAGATCCTGAATAACCCGGCAAACGATTATGTACGCACCTTCTTCCGTGGTGTGGATATCAGCCATGTGTTCAGCGCCAAAGATATTGCGCGCCGTTCACCTGTTGGGCTGATTCGTAAAACGCCCGGTTTTGGGCCCCGCTCAGCAATTAAACTGCTGCAGGATGAAGACCGCGAATATGGCTACGTGATTGAACGTGGGCAAAAATTTGTCGGTATCGTCTCGATTGACTCTCTGAAAAAAGCGCTGTCTGAAGGCCAGGGGCTGGATGCCGCCTTACTGGAATCGCCCACATCTGTACCAGGAGAAACGCCGCTTAATGAGCTGCTCTCTACCGTGGGCCTTGCACCTTGTGCGATTCCTGTTATCGACGACAACCAACACTATCTCGGCATTATCTCTAAAGGGACACTGCTGAAAGCCTTAGACCGGGAGGGATCAACCAATGAGTAACGCAGCAAATCCATGGGATGCCAGTGGTGCAACCACTGATGCCGCAAGCAATGCAGCAAGTAATGCAGCATCTTCAGCTGATGCATGGGGCACACCAGCCTCATCAGGCAGCTCCAGTGGTGCGGCTGACTGGTTAAACAGCGCGCCGGCTCCCAAACCCGAACACTTTCACTTTATGGATCCGTTCCATAAGACACTGATCCCACTTGATAGCTGGGTCACTCACGCTATTGACTGGGTAGTGTTTCACTTTCGCCCGGTATTCCAGGGCATTCGTGTTCCGATTGATTATATTCTGAGTGCATTCCAGCACTTACTGACAGGTATGCCAGCACCAATGGCGATTCTGATATTCGCCTTAATTGCCTGGCAGATGTCAAACCTGGGCATGGGTATTGCCACTCTGATTTCGCTGGTTGTTATCGGCGCCATTGGAGCATGGTCTCAGGCGATGGTGACACTTGCGCTGGTGCTTACCGCATTGCTGTTCTGTGTGGTAATAGGCCTGCCAATGGGAATATGGCTGGCTCGTAGCAAGAGAGCTGCGAAAATTGTCCGGCCAATACTGGATGCCATGCAAACCACACCGGCGTTTGTTTACCTGGTGCCTATCGTTATGTTGTTTGGTATCGGCAACGTGCCTGGCGTGGTTGTCACCATTATCTTTGCACTGCCACCCATTGTGCGCCTGACGATTCTGGGGATTAACCAGGTGCCGGCAGACCTGATTGAGGCAGCCCGTTCATTTGGCTCCAGCCCGCGCCAAATGCTGTTCAAAGTGCAGTTGCCGTTGGCTATGCCCACCATTATGGCTGGTGTAAACCAGACACTGATGCTGGCGCTGTCGATGGTGGTCATTGCATCAATGATTGCTGTAGGTGGTCTGGGGCAAATGGTTCTGCGTGGCATTGGCCGCCTCGATATGGGGCTGGCAACGGTTGGTGGTGTGGGTATCGTTATTCTCGCCATTATCCTTGACCGTTTAACGCAGTCAGTTGGCCGCGACGCTCGTAGCCGGGGTAACCGCCGCTGGTATACCACTGGCCCGGCAGGCCTGCTGGCCCGCCCATTCATCAAGAAGTAACGCTCAACAAGTCCAGGCAGTTCCGGCTGCCTGAGACTGCATCAGCACCTGGATAGCCATGTTCTTCCGGGCACAACACATCATCGAACAAACCAGCTTATTGGTTTTCGGTCTCTCATGATAAAAAAGGAATAACGATGCGACATTCTGTTCTTTTAGCCACAGCCTTTGCCACACTCGTTTCCACCAGCACCTTTGCGGCGGATTTACCGGGTAAAGGCATTACCGTTAAACCGGTTCAGAGCACCATCTCTGAGGAAAGTTTCCAGACTCTGCTGGTAAGCCGTGCGCTGGAGAAACTGGGCTACACCGTAGATAAACCCAGCGAAGTTGATTACAACGTGGGTTACACCTCTATTGCCAACGGCGATGCCACTTTTATGGCGGTTAACTGGAAACCTCTGCACGACGACATGTATAACGCAGCAGGTGGCGATAAAAAATTCTACCGGGAAGGGACTTATGTAACCGGTGCCGCTCAGGGGTACCTGATCGACAAAAAAACCGCTGAGAAATACCACATCACTAATATTGGGCAGTTAAAAGACCCGAAACTGGCGAAACTGTTCGACAGCAATGGCGACGGTAAGGCCGACCTGACAGGTTGTACGCCAGGCTGGGGCTGTGAGGCGGTGATTAACCACCAGCTCAAAGCCTACGACTTGAGCAATACCGTTGTACATAACCAGGGTAACTACGCCGCAATGATTGCGGATACCATTACCCGTTATAAAGAAGGCAAACCGATTCTGTACTACACCTGGACGCCTTACTGGGTAAGTGATGTTCTGGTGCCAGGCAAAGACGTGGTCTGGTTGCAGGTTCCGTTCTCTTCACTGCCTGGCGCACAGAAAGGTGTTGATACCAAACTTGCCAATGGCGCGAACTATGGCTTCCCGGTCAACAACATGTACATTGTTGCCAACAAAGCCTGGGCCGAGAAAAACCCGGCAGCGGCAAAACTGTTTGCTCTGATGAAACTGCCTATTGCCGACATCAACGCAGAGAATGCCATGATGCACGCAGGCCACGCTTCTGAAGCGGATATTAATGGCCATGTCGATGGCTGGATCAAAGCTCACCAGTCTGAGTTCGATGGCTGGATCAAAGCCTCACTGGCTGCAGCGAAGTAAAACGCCACCACTCAGAACCTCCCTTCACGGGAGGTTCTTTTTTTCTCCCACACCACAAACCGCACGTTCTGCTACCCGATAACCGGGGCAAATTGTTTTTCCTCCATCAATCTTCGCTATTATCTGTGATTCTCACTACAAATTAGCCAATTACACTCGTCATGACTCAACAATATAACGCCGCCAAAACCAGCCCGTTAACGCCTGCACTGACGCTCCTGATGGCGGTTGCCACCGGGCTGGCCGTTGCCAGTAATTATTATGCTCAGCCATTACTGGAAACGATCGCCCGGGCGTTTTCGCTCTCGGTCAACCAGGCCGGATTTATTGTAACAACCGCGCAAATGGGTTACGCCGCCGGGTTACTGCTGATTGTCCCGTTGGGAGATATGTTTGAACGGCGTGCGCTGATTGTCAGCATGACCCTGCTGGCCGCCTGCGGCATGATAATCACGGCCAGCAGCCATTCACTGAGTATGATGCTGGTAGGCACAGCGTTAACCGGGCTATTTTCCGTGGTGGCTCAGATACTGGTTCCTCTGGCCGCAACCCTTGCCGCACCAGAAAAACGTGGCCGCACTGTTGGCACTATCATGAGTGGGTTGTTGCTGGGCATTTTACTGGCGCGAACGGTTGCAGGCGCTCTGGCAAGCCTCGGTGGCTGGCGCACAGTCTGGTGGCTGGCAAGTGGCCTGATGATTATGATGGCACTGGCACTCTGGCGCATGCTGCCAACCGTAAAACAGGAAAATCACCTGAATTACCCCCAATTACTGGTTTCCATTTTTTCCCTCTACTTTCACAACCGGGTATTACGCACCCGGGCACTGACAGGCGGATTGATCTTTGCGCAGTTCAGTATGTTGTGGACCTCAATGGCGTTTTTACTTTCTGCCCCACCCTTTTCCTTTTCCGAAGCTGTCATTGGTTTATTTGGCCTGGCAGGCGCAGCAGGTGCACTGGGAGCCCGCCCGGCCGGTGGCCTGTCAGATAAAGGTAAGTCGCACCTGACAACCACTGCGGGTTTGGTTCTGTTGGTTCTGGCCTGGATAGCCATTTATCTGGGGAAATTTTCAGTTATCCCTTTAATGGCCGGTATTGTGCTGCTCGACCTGACAGTCCAGGGTGTACACATTACCAACCAGAGTGTAATTTACCGTTTGTACCCGCAAGCCCGTAACCGGCTGACTGCCGGGTATATGACCACTTACTTTATTGGTGGCGCATTCGGCTCACTGGTTTCTGCAAGTGCTTACCAACACGCAGGCTGGATGGGCGTTTGCCTGGCCGGTGCCGGTACCGGTGTACTAAGCCTGGTGGTATGGGCACTGGGGTATCATCGTCAGGCCCCGGTTAACGAAACCCCGCAATGACGCATAACCAGGTGAGTCAGTAAACGCTCACTTACTTCTTTAGTCTGGTGTTCAGCGCTCTACACCACAACGAGAGATCCTCTGGCTCGTATTTAATTACAGATAATAAAAATGACGGAATCTTCCTGCGTAACAGACACCCAAACGACGGCAACCTGGGCAGAAGGTTGTAAAGACAGCCTGCCGATTGTGATTAGCTACCTGCCCGTCGCTTTTGCTTTCGGGCTGAATGCCACCAAACTGGGATTTACTCCCCTCGAAGCCACCTTTTTTTCCTGCATCGTATATGCCGGGGCCAGCCAGTTTGTGATAACTGCCATGCTGTCTGCTGGCAGTGCTCTGTGGGTGGCGGCCCTGACAGTTATGGCGATGGATGTTCGCCATATCCTGTATGGCCCTTCACTACAGAGCCGTATCCGCACCAGGTTAACAGGTTCGCGCACCGCGCTATGGGCGTTTGGTTTGACCGATGAAGTTTTTGCGGCCGCTACCGCCAAACTGGTGCGCGACAACCGGCGCTGGAGTGAATCCTGGATGGTAGCCATTGCCCTGACTTCCTGGGCGTCCTGGGTATTGGGCACACTGGCGGGGGCATGGTCAGGTAACGGCCTGCTCGATAACTGGCCCGTCGTTGAGGCTTCGCTGAGCTTTATGTTGCCAGCGTTATTTTTAAGTTTCCTGCTGGCTTCATTTCAACGCAAACAGTCATGGTGTGTGGTTGCGGCGCTGGCAGGCGCTGTGCTGGGTATTACTTTGTTTTCAATTCCGGCGGCGATTCTGTGCGGAATCGTCTGCGGTTGTGCTGCAGCATTGATTCAGGCGTTTTATCAGGAGGCCAGCGATGAGCATTGATGTATTAGTACTCGGGCTGTTTGTTGGTTGCGTGAACTACCTGTTCCGTTACCTGCCGCTGCGCCTGAACCGTGGGCAAAACACGCAAAACCGGCGCGGCGCAGTGACTATTTTACTCGACAGTATTGGCATCGCCTCTATTTGCGCGTTACTGGTCGTCTCCACAGCGCCAGACTTAATTAAGCACCACCAACATGTGCTCCCCGTGGCTATCGGTTTCGCCGTTCTGATTGCCAGTTTCTACAAATTACGCACCATTATCATCCCGACATTGCTCAGTGCACTGAGCTTTGGTCTGGCGCTGAAACTGATGAGTGGCGGGTAATTAGCGAACCTTAAGCGCACGAATAATCCATTTACTTTATTTATCACTATAGTTACTATATCGGCTGCAACTAATGAGGTTAATCTAATGGATAGTTCGTTCACGCCCATAGAACAAATGCTTAAGTTTCGTGCCAGCCGCCAAAAAACCTTTCCTTACCAGGAAATTTTGCTGACCCGCTTGTGTATGCACATGCAGGGTAAGCTGCTGGAAAACCGTAATAAAATGCTGAAAGCTCAGGGTATCAATGAAACCCTGTTTATGGCGTTGATCACGCTTGAGTCACAAGAGAACCACAGTATCCAGCCTTCTGAACTAAGCTGTGCACTGGGCTCTTCCCGCACCAATGCCACCCGCATTGCTGATGAACTGGAAAAACGTGGCTGGATTGAACGTCGTGAAAGCGATAATGACAGACGTTGCCTGCACTTGCAGTTAACTGAAAAAGGTAAAGACTTTCTTGATGAAGTATTGCCGCCACAACACAGTTGTCTGCACATGCTCTGGTCATCACTGGATGAACAAGAGAAATCTCAACTCGAGACAATCACGCGTAAATTGCTCCTGCGACTTGACCAGATGGAAGCCGATGAAACCGTGCTTGAAGCGGTACGATAACTCCCCGCATCGAATAGCAAGCCACAACCAGACAGATTCAACCTCAGGCCAGTTGATTACCCGACTGGCCTGTCTGATAAAAACAGGGTCATACCGACCAAACCTAAGAAAATAATAAGATGGTGGAGAATAGTATGAGCGCAAATGCGGAAAATCAGGCACCGCAGCAGCACGCTAAGAAAAAGAAAGGTAAGCGAAAGAACGCGTTACTTTTCCTCACAACACTTTTTGTTGTTATTGCGGTAGGTTACGGAATCTATTGGTTCCTGGTACTACGCCATTATGAAGACACTGACGATGCTTATGTCGCGGGAAACCAGGTCCAGATTATGTCCCAGGTTTCCGGGAGTGTGACAAAAGTATGGGTAGATGACACAGACTTTGTAAAACAAGGCGATACGCTGGTCACTCTCGACCCAACAGATGCACAGCTGGCGCTTGATAAAGCGAAAACCGCACTGGCTTCCAGTGTGCGATCAGTTCACCAATTGATGATCAACAGCAAACAATACGAAGCAAATATTGCTCTGCAAAAAACTGCGTTAACGAAAGCGCAGAATGATTTAAAACGCCGTGTACCATTAGGAACGGATAACCTGATTGGTAAAGAAGAACTGCAACACGCCAAAGATGCCGTAGCCAGTGCCCAGGCTCAGCTTGATGTTGCCGTTCAACAGTACAACGCCAATAAAGCGATGTTGCTGGGCGATAAAATTGAAGACCAGCCAAGTGTAAAACAAGCAGCTGCAGCTGTACGTGATGCCTGGCTTGCTCTGCAACGTACCAATGTTGTCAGCCCGGTAACAGGTTATGTTTCCCGGCGTGCAGTGCAGGTTGGCGGGCAAATCAGTGCTTCCAGCGCCCTGATGGCGATTGTTCCGGCTCACCATATGTGGGTTGACGCTAACTTCAAAGAAACCCAACTGGCGCACATGCGTATTGGGCAGTCTGCTACCGTTGTCAGCGATATCTATGGCGATGACGTGAAATACACCGGTAAAGTAGTTGGCCTTGATATGGGCACCGGGAGCGCCTTCTCGCTGCTGCCAGCACAAAACGCCACCGGTAACTGGATCAAAGTGGTTCAGCGCCTGCCTGTACGTATTGAGCTTGATGAGAAGCAACTGGAACAGCATCCACTGCGTATTGGCCTGTCAACTCTGGTGACTGTTGATACCAGTAACCATGACGGCAAAGTGCTGGCAAGTGAAGTACGTAAAACGCCAGCCTACGTAAGTAACGCGCGTGAAATTTCTCTGGCGCCAGTCAATAAAACCATTGACGATATTATCCGGGCCAACGAAGGGTAAACAGCGGAGGGTGTATGCCACAAAAACCGCTTGAAGGCCCACAACTGGTTGTCATGACCATTGCGCTGGCTCTGGCGACATTCATGCAGGTGCTGGATTCGACAATTGCAAACGTCGCCATTCCCACCATCGCCGGTAACCTTGGCTCTTCGTTGAGCCAGGGGACCTGGGTTATTACCTCATTTGGGGTGGCTAACGCTATCTCCATCCCAATTACCGGCTGGCTTGCCAAACGGGTGGGTGAGGTAAAGTTATTCCTGTGGTCCACCGGTGCTTTTGCCGTGGCCTCCTGGGCGTGCGGGATGTCCAACAGCCTGTCGATGCTGATTTTCTTCCGCGTCATACAGGGTGTGGTTGCAGGCCCGTTGATTCCGCTGTCGCAGAGTTTGCTGCTGAGCAATTATCCTCCGGCCAAACGGAGTATTGCCCTTGCGCTGTGGTCAATGACCGTTATCGTTGCGCCGATTTGCGGCCCTATTCTGGGTGGCTGGATTAGCGATAACTACCACTGGGGCTGGATATTCTTTATCAACGTGCCTATTGGGGTTGTCGTGGTAATGATGACACTGCAAACCCTGCGCGGGCGTGAAACACGCACCGAGCAACGGCGCATAGATGCCATAGGCCTGGCGTTGCTGGTATTAGGTATTGGCTGCCTGCAGGTGATGCTTGACCAGGGGAAAGAGCTCGACTGGTTCAATTCGAAAGAAATTATCATTCTGACGATTGTCGCCGTTGTTTCGCTCTGTTTTCTGGTGGTATGGGAGCTCACTGACGACAACCCCATTGTGGACCTGGCGTTGTTTAAGTCGAGAAACTTTACCATTGGCTGCCTGTGTATCAGCCTTGCTTACATGCTCTACTTTGGCGCGATTGTACTGTTGCCGCAGTTATTGCAGGAAGTCTATGGCTACACAGCAACCTGGGCAGGTTTGGCATCAGCACCAGTCGGGGTTATCCCGGTGATCCTGTCGCCAATCATTGGCCGTTTTGCCCATAAGCTGGATATGCGCCGCCTGGTCACCTTCAGCTTTATTATGTACGCGGTGTGCTTCTACTGGCGGGCATGGACATTCGAACCAGGAATGGATTTTGGCGCTTCTGCCTGGCCGCAGTTCATTCAGGGCTTTGCTGTTGCCTGCTTCTTTATGCCGCTGACGACCATTACGCTTTCCGGCCTGCCGCCGGAGCGCCTGGCCGCAGCATCCAGCCTGTCGAACTTTACGCGTACTCTGGCAGGTTCAATAGGGACGTCTATCACGACAACGATGTGGACCAACCGGGAATCACTGCACCATGCGCAACTGACAGAATCTGTTACGCCGTATAACCCCAACGCGCAACAGATGTACAGCCAGTTAGAAGGTATGGGAATGTCTCACCAGCAGGCTTCCGGGTATATTGCCCAGCAAATCACTAACCAGGGGCTGATTATCTCTGCCAACGAGATATTCTGGATTTCAGCCGCCGTGTTTATTGTTTTGCTGAGCCTGGTGTGGTTTGCCAAACCACCGTTCAGTTCAGGCGGTGGGGGCGGTGGCGCGCACTGACAACCGCAGGTAAAGCGTCAGAACCTGAGCGCGGGCGTTGTAAAGCCCGCGCTTTTTTATTGCGCCATTCCCTGTGCAGTACAGTGCAAAGCAAGCAGCACCAGCTGCAAAATATTTTTCGCCAGAATCCCACCTGCCGCCCATAAAAAAGAGAGGCTCACGGGCCTCTCTTCTGACTGATAACAAACTGATTCAGCTCACCAGAACTGATGGCTGTCAGATATGTAGTTCTTTCAGCTTCTCTTTAGGCAGCGCCAGTTCCTGGTTGCTGTTTACCCCTACGCCACGTTCGATAATATGGCGCGCAATATCCTGAGCTTCAGACAGAGAGTGCATTTCCCAGGTACCACACTGGTAAACATTCAGTTCCGGGATCTGAGACTGATCCTGAACTTTCAGCACATCACTCATTGCCGCTTTCCAGGCATCAGCGACACGCTGTTCGCCAGGCTGGCCAATCAGGCTCATATAGAACCCGGTACGGCAGCCCATCGGGGAAATATCGATGATCTCCACGCCATCACCATTGAGGTGATTACGCATAAAGCCAGCAAACAAGTGTTCAAGGGTATGAATCCCTCGTTCTGGCATAACTTCCTGATTCGGGATACAAAAACGCAGGTCGAATACGGTAATAGTATCGCCATGCGGCGTATGCATCGTTTTCGCTACACGTACCGCTGGTGCGCCCATACGGGTATGGTCAACAGTGAAGCTATCCAACAATGGCATCTGATCACCTCCGATAAGTGATTTTTTTAAAAATAAACTGAACTATTAATTCCGGGGCGAGTCTGAGTATATGAAAGACGCGCATTTGTTATCATCATCCCTGTCCGCAGAGATGAATTATTTGGCCACAGCAATGTGGCCTTTTCTTTTGGTTCATGCCTGGCGGGCAAGCAGAGCCTCAAATGATTCGCTATCGCTTTCTTCCAGCACTTTCTGGCGCGTTACAGACGCATCACGCTCACGGTCAAAATCGGCCTGAGTGAGGATCTCGAGCGGTTCCTTCATTAACAGCTCGCGGTAATGAGCAGCCAGCGCTTTACCTGTACCACCAATACCATTATCGATCATAGATCGTAAAATACGCGCTGAATAGGTTAATTCCGGGTCCTCAAAGCTGGCAACCAGTTGATCGCAAACATTCTGGTAAGCCGGGGTATCTGCCATGGCATCCAGTGTTTGAGCCACACGCCGCAAATCAGCAAACAGAGCCATACCCAATTCTTTCAGAGTATGCTGCGTTGCCTGGCAGCCTGTTTCAAGCATGGCAAACATATCCAGCATCAGGCCAGGTTTGCGCCCTTCAATAATGACTTTGTTCCAGTTTTTACGGGTACAGGCCAACTCATCTCTGTTCATTTCTGGTGCATCAGCAAGCACACACCAAATCATAAACAAGTCGAGGAAACGTACCTGGTTTTCATCCACACCAATAGGTGAGAAGGGGTTAATATCGAGCGAACGTACCTCAATATACTCCACACCACCACGCAGCAACGCATCTGATGGCGATTCACCCGGCCGGGTAACTCGCTTAGGCCGAATCGGGGCATACAGCTCATTTTCAATCTGCAAAATATTGGTGTTCAGCTGTAACCACTGCCCATTCTTTTGCAGCCCCAACTCACTGTATTCCAGTGAAGGAGTATGGATAGCCTGTTTCAGGTTCTCAACATAGCTTGAAAGGTGGTTATAAGTGATATTCAGCTGGCTCTGGGATTTATTGGTATACCCCAGGTCGCTGAGACGTAGTGATGTACCGTATGGCAGGTAATACAGGCCATTTTCCGTCTGCTCAAAAGGCAACGCACTCGGTTTGCCTTGCAGGAACGAAGAGCAAATCGCTGGCGATGCCCCAAACAAATAAGGAATAACCCAGCCAAAACGGTAGTAGTTACGAATCAGGCGGAAATAGCCTTCAGAAATAGCTTCCTTACCACTCACTTCGTCGGTAATGCCAGCTCTCGCCTGCCAGAAAGACAGTGGCAGCGAAAAGTTGTAATGCACGCCAGAAATGGTTTGCATCAATGCCCCGTAACGGTTTTTCAACCCTTCACGGTAGAGTGTTTTAAAACGCCCAAGATTTGAACTGCCATATTGAGCCAGTTCAATATCCTGCCCATTTTCAATAAAACACGGCATACTCAGCGGCCACATCCGTTCATCACCAATGTTGTTCGCTGTATGGCGGTGTAAATCCCGCATAAAGCGCAGCATATGGTCGATATCGCGGTCTACTGGCGTAATAAACTCCAGCAGGGCTTCGGCAAAGTCTGTGGTAATCCATTTATGTGTCAGCGCAGCACCAAGGCTCTCCGGGTGCCCTGTTGTGGCAAGCGAGCCATCAGGTGCAACGCGCAGTGTTTCACGTTCCAGCCCGCGGCGAAGACCCGCAACCGCTTGTGGATGTTGTTCAAGCCAGGCTAATGCCTGTGATACGTCAGGGATCAAATTGACCTCCCGCCTGTCAAAATTCTTCTGTTAAGCATAATTGTAATGGTTGACGAATAAAGGTCACTCCTGGCGAGTAATAATCCTGTTTGCCGGAAACGAAAGTTACCAGGCAGGCTGCTCCAGTATTGTGAGCACTAACACCACACCCTGACCTTTCGCACATCAACAACAATTACCCGCCTGCTGTTTTACCCTTGCCACCATGCCATCCCTTGTACTGTTACCAGCATGATAAATACATAACGCAGTGCCTTACCCAGGCACAACCAGAGGACTACCGGCCCCCAGGCCATACGCAGCCATCCGGCCATTAAACACAACAAATCCCCAATCAACGGTAACCAACTCAATAGTAGCGTAACGGGGCCAAACCGATTTAACCACTGTAAGGCCCTGTCATGCCGTTGACTGGTTTCCCGCAACGGGAACAGGCGCCCTAGAATAACGTTTGTCAGACCGCCAAGGCTATTACCGATTGATGCGGTTATGACTAATAACCAGGGGGAACTGTTTCCGGCAAGTAATAACCCCGCCAGCACAGCCTCCGAACTTCCTGGTAACAATGTGGCACTCAGAAAGCTACTGGTAAATAAAGACAGAACGGGTAGCCAGTCATTCACAGTGTGCGAACGTCCACAACAGCCATTCCAGCTCGTTGTGCGGCCTCAATACCAAAATCCGCATCTTCAAATACGATACACTTATGTGCTGCCACCCCCATTAACTCGGCACAGCGCAAAAATGTATCAGGAGCAGGTTTATGGTGCTCGACGTCATCGGCGGTGACTACAGCATCAAAGTACTGGCGTAGCCCCAGATGATTTAACAGCAACCCGGCCACACGGCTTTCACTCCCGGTGCCAACCGCCATCGGTTTCTTGCCATACCAGGCTTTCACCACTTCAATTAAAGGTAATGGTGTCACGCTGTCCAGCAACATGGTTTTTACCAGCGCTGTTTTTTCATCTGCCAGCGCATGAGGAGAGAGTGAGCCATTATTCCAGTTGATAATCGCCTCGGCGATTTTCCAGGTGGGAGCGCCATTCAGGGCGATAATGGCCTGTTCATCCAGTTGCATATCATAGCGAGCCAGTACGGTACGCCAGGCTTTACGATGCGTGGGTTCGGTATCCAGAATTGTGCCGTCCATATCGAATATCAGGCCATCATACTGTGTATACATCGAAACCTCCGGCAAGATGAAAAGAGAGGCTACTTTAGCGCACCTGGTAATATTTGTCGCTGCCAAAGGTGTATTGCCCGCATTTACCTGCCGAATTAACCCTTTTAATAAAAAGGGAATTCTGTTTATATCGCCTGTTTATATTATCTGTTCACACCGGCCACCAGGATAGCTCAGGTAAGCACAGGTTAACGATTAAACCGAAGCAGTAAGAGCACAGGCGGCAGAGTGCTGAAATAAAGCAGCAAACAGAAATCAAGTTAGTGGATTAAATCAGGAAAATTCAGAGAGAGTGTGTGGAATATACAGAGGAACAAGAAGATGGTGCATCCGGGAGGATTCGAACCTCCGACCGCTCGGTTCGTAGCCGAGTACTCTATCCAGCTGAGCTACGGATGCATCGGGTATGACATAAAACTGGCGCATAAAAGCAGAAATGGTGCATCCGGGAGGATTCGAACCTCCGACCGCTCGGTTCGTAGCCGAGTACTCTATCCAGCTGAGCTACGGATGCATCGGAATAACTACTTTACTGCTAACCTTTATTACTACTAAAGCAATAAAGGATATAACGCATTCTGAAAGGCTCTGTACTGCATTACCTTTCTTACCATTGGGTTAACAATGGCAACCTCACGACCACTACATTGATGTAGTGCGTTTACTACCCGCTATTGGTGAGTAAACAAGAGATGGTGCATCCGGGAGGATTCGAACCTCCGACCGCTCGGTTCGTAGCCGAGTACTCTATCCAGCTGAGCTACGGATGCAAAATGGCGGTGAGAGAGGGATTCGAACCCTCGATGCAGCTTTTGACCGCATACTCCCTTAGCAGGGGAGCGCCTTCAGCCTCTCGGCCATCTCACCACACGCCTCTTGCGAGGAACCCCGAAGAACTTGTTTCTGCTCATCGGCGTTGCGTGGCGCACATATTACTTTCTGGGACTTATAAGTCAAACAATTTTTCCGGAGTTCTAATCGTTTGCACATTTCACAAACAATTCGCCTGTTTTACCAGCGTGAAGCTGCCTTTTTACCCACAAACAAAGCCTGTCACGCCACTTAAGGCGCAGCAATGTTATGGCATCAGAGCAAGAAAACAGACAGGGAAAACGACAAAAATACGGAAAAAACCAATTAAAGGCCATGAAGGGAGCGCCTCGCACAAAATGCGAGACGCTTTAGATCAGTAGCTGGACTGTTGTGACTTTTCAGCCTGGATACGCTGGTAAATTTCTTCACGGTGTACAGAAACTTCTTTCGGGGCATTCACACCAATGCGCACCTGGTTACCTTTTACCCCAAGAACTGTCACGGTTACCTCATCACCAATCATGAGGGTTTCACCAACTCGACGAGTCAGAATCAGCATTCTTTGCTCCTTGAAAGATTAAAAGAGTCGGGTTGCTTGTACCCCGGCCTATCCATCATATAACGAGTACCGCCATGGATGACAAACACATATGTGTCAGAAGTCATTGCACAGCCTGCTGTTACTTAGTTTAGCCGATATACGACACTTCAACCCGACTTTATCATTTTTGCCAGCGCGTTAAAGTCTTAGCGCCATTTATTCACGAAATGGCGCACGTTACGCTTATAATTTTACAGTTTGGCGGCTACCCAGCTTTCAACACTGGCCAGCGCACCTGGCAGTGCCTGTGCATCAGACCCACCGGCCTGAGCCATATCGGGACGGCCACCACCTTTACCACCAACTTGCTGTGCAACCATGCCGATCAGCTCACCCGCTTTAATACGGTCGGTCAGATCTTTAGATACCCCGGCAATCAACGAAACTTTCCCTTCTGCAGCTGTCCCCAGGACAATTACAGTGGAGCCAAGTTGGTTTTTGAGGTCGTCTACCATCGTGCGCAACATTTTCGGTTCAACATCGCTCAACTCACTCACCAGCAGCTTAATGCCTTTCACATCGACAGCTTTGCTGGACAGGCTGGCACTTTCTTGTACCGCCTGCTGAGCTTTAAGTTGCTGCAATTCTTTCTCAAGCTGACGTGTCCGGTCAATCACAGCACGAACTTTATCACCTAAATTGTGACTGTCGCCCTTGAGTAATTGTGCTATATCCGTCAACTCGTCGCTTTGGTTATGCATCACAGCCACCGCACCTTCACCTGTTACGGCTTCAATACGGCGAACACCTGCTGCAGTACCTGACTCAGCAACAATATGGAACAGGCCGATATCCCCGGTTCTGCTGGCGTGAGTACCACCACACAGTTCAGTCGAGAAATCGCCCATGCTCAGTACACGCACGCGCTCATCGTATTTTTCACCGAACAGCGCCATGGCCCCTTTCTCTTTTGCTGCATCCAGGTCCATCACGTGGGTTTCAATCGGCAAGTTACGGCGAATCTGTGCGTTAACAATATCTTCTACCGCACGAATCTCTTCCGGCTTCATCGCTTCAAAATGCGAGAAGTCGAAACGCAGTGCTTTATCATTAACCAGTGAACCTTTCTGCGCAACATGAGTGCCAAGCACCTGACGCAGTGCCGCATGCAATAAGTGCGTTGCAGAGTGGTTAAGGCGAATACGTGAGCGGCGCGCCTCATCAACCTGGGCATTCACGCTGTCGCCAACTTTAAGAACACCCGTTGAGACAGTACCCTGGTGGCCAATTGCCTGGCCATATTTCTGTGTATCAGACACAGTGAAGGTGGCATTAGCAGACTTCAGTTCACCAGTATCACCAACCTGGCCACCAGACTCACCATAGAACGGGGTTTTATCCAGCACAACAACGGCTTCCTGCCCGGCAGCAACCTGTTCGGTTTGCTTACCATCGACAAACAGTGCAGTTACTTTGCCAGTCACAGCCAGTTCTTCGTAGCCTTTAAATTCAGAGGCATCATCAACGCGAATCATCGCATTGTAATCCGCGCCAAAACCGCTGGATTCACGGGCACGGCGGCGTTGTGATTCCATTGCAGCTTCAAAACCCGCTTCATCAACTTTGATGTTGCGCTCACGGCACACATCTGCAGTTAAGTCTACCGGGAAGCCGTAGGTATCATACAGGCGGAAAGCTGTTTCGCCATCCAGGGTATCCCCTTTCAGTTGTGCCAGCTCTTCATCCAGCAGTGCCAGACCGCGTTCCAGTGTACGGGCAAATTGCTCTTCTTCCGTTTTCAGTACTTGCTCAACCAAAGCCTGCTGGCGTTGCAAATCTTCGCCTGCCGCACCCATAACCTGAACTAATGGCGCAACCAGTTTGTAGAAGAAGGTGTCTTTCGCACCCAGCATATTACCGTGACGAATTGCACGGCGAATAATACGGCGCAGGACATAACCACGGTTTTCATTGGATGGTGTTACACCATCGGCAATCAGGAATGCACAGGAACGAATATGGTCGGCAATTACTCGCAGTGATTTGCTGCCCAAATCCGTCGCACCAGTTACTTCAGCAACTGATTTGATAAGATTGCGGAACAAATCGATATCGTAGTTTGAATTCACATGCTGCAGAACAGCGGCAATACGCTCCAGCCCCATACCGGTATCAACCGAAGGCTTCGGTAGCGGAACCATAGAGCCGTCAGCCTGGCGGTTAAACTGCATGAAGACGATGTTCCAGATTTCAATATAGCGGTCGCCGTCTTCTTCCGGGCTCCCCGGAGGCCCACCCCAAATATGGTCGCCATGATCATAGAAAATTTCAGAACATGGACCACAAGGACCGGTATCACCCATCTGCCAGAAGTTATCTGATGCGTAAGGCGCGCCTTTATTATCGCCAATGCGAATAATACGCTCACGCGGAACACCAACTTCTTTTTCCCAGATAGCGTACGCCTCGTCATCGCTTTCATAGACGGTTACCCAGAGGCGGTCTTTGGGCAGGTTGAACCACTGCTCACCTGTCAGCAGTTCCCAGGCGAACTGGATAGCATCATGCTTGAAGTAATCACCAAAGCTGAAGTTACCCAGCATTTCAAAGAAGGTGTGATGGCGTGCGGTGTAACCTACGTTTTCGAGGTCATTATGTTTACCACCGGCCCGCACACAACGCTGCGCGGTTGTCGCACGCGAGTAATTACGTTTATCAAGACCAAGGAAAACATCCTTGAACTGGTTCATCCCGGCGTTGGTAAACAGCAATGTCGGGTCGTTATTTGGAATCAGGGAGCTACTTGCAACAACCTGATGTCCCTTGCTATGGAAAAAGTCGAGAAACGCCTGACGGATCTCAGCGGTGCTCTTGCTCATAATTATCCTGAAATCAAGCTAACGGAGTCTTGTAAAACCACCATGATAAACGCTATTACGCTTTCATGTGCGCTTTTACCGGGAAAAAAGTGGGAATAAGATATGTTTTCTTAGCGGGGAAGTAAAATCCCTATGCGCCCGGTTGGTAAAAATTCTGTCACAGCTCATCATATTCTGAGTAAATCTGCTGTATCTCTTCCATGTAAAAACCACGGTATTGCAGGAAACGTTGCACTTTGATTTTCTCCGGGAAGCCCGCAGGCAGTGGGGTACCGAATTTACGCTGGGCTACGTCCCGGGCCAGTGCGCACCAGTCGCCTTCAAAAGCTATAAAAGCGCTGTCAATTTCGTCACGCCCTACGCCTTTCTGCTGCATTTCCTGGCGGATGCGTTGTGCCCCATACCCTTTACGGTAACGGCTTTCAATGAAACGCACTGCAAAACGGCTGTCATCAAGCCAGTTATGTTCACGGCAAGTGTTAATAACCTGTTCAATTTCCTCTGGCCGCACAGCCTCTGTCTCCTGTTCTTTACTGAACCGGGAAGGAGTAGCTAGTTTACGGCGTAATTCCAGTTCACTGTGGTCACGCATAGCCAGCATGCGCACTGCGCGTTCCTGCAAACCACGCACCCGCTCTTCAGGTGTTTTTGGCGTGTTTTTTCTCTGTGTGGTACGCGGCACAGGTGCATTTTGTCGCCCGTGAATTACCCGGCCTGGTAATGATTCATCTTCACCCGGCTTCCCTGATGTATTTTGCCGCACCTTTTGCTCATACGGCTCGCAAGGTTCAACGGAAAGAGAGGACGGTTTGGATGAAGGGGAACGGGGCATAAAAGTGGACTCCAGAAATAGTTCAGGGCTGCCGAAGCAGCCCTGATTATATTCAGTACATTCGCTCTGTACATTTGCGCTGTACATTCGTTCAGTAAATTCATGCAATGCATTCATTCCCAAAAACAATTCCAAACGATGCATCAAAACAGTTATTCAAAACAATAGCTCAGAATAATCATTCAGAACTGCCTGTAACCAGAACGACGTACCTTCAGCACAGTGCGCCTGGATTAAAACTCTTCCTGCGCGTTGTCTGCATGGTCTTCTGTTTCATCAGCAGAGAAATCAGGCGTGCTGTCCTGGTTATTTAGCAGCATTTCACGCAGCTTGCTTTCAATCACTTTGGCAACAGCTTCATTCTCTTTCAGGTAGCTGGTGGCATTTGCTTTACCCTGGCCAATTTTGTCGCCATTGTAGCTGTACCATGCACCTGCTTTTTCAATCAGCTTATGCTTCACACCCAGGTCAACCAGCTCGCCGTAGAAGTTAATACCTTCGCCGTAGAGGATCTGGAACTCAGCCTGTTTAAACGGTGCGGCAATTTTATTTTTCACAACCTTAACGCGGGTTTCACTCCCCACCACGTTATCACCTTCTTTCACCGCGCCAATACGGCGGATGTCCAGGCGAACAGAGGCATAGAACTTCAGTGCGTTACCACCCGTAGTGGTTTCCGGGTTACCGAACATCACACCAATCTTCATGCGGATCTGGTTGATGAAAATAAGCAGCGTATTGGACTGTTTCAGGTTACCGGCAAGCTTACGCATTGCCTGGCTCATCATACGTGCAGCCAGCCCCATGTGCGAATCACCGATTTCGCCTTCAATTTCAGCTTTTGGTGTCAGTGCCGCAACGGAGTCAACAACGAGAACGTCGACAGCGCCGGAACGTGCCAGTGCATCACAAATTTCCAGAGCCTGTTCGCCAGTATCCGGCTGTGAACACAGCAGGTTATCAATATCAACGCCCAGTTTACGGGCATAGACGGGGTCAAGGGCGTGTTCTGCATCGATGAACGCACAGGTTTTACCTTCACGCTGCGCGGCAGCAATAACCTGCAGTGTCAGTGTTGTTTTACCTGATGATTCTGGCCCATAAATCTCTACGATACGGCCCATCGGCAAGCCACCTGCACCCAGAGCGATATCCAGGGAGAGTGAACCGGTGGAGATCGTTTCCACATCCATAGTGCGGTCTTCACCCAGGCGCATGATGGAGCCTTTACCGAATTGTTTTTCAATTTGGCCCAGTGCTGCCGCCAACGCTTTTTGCTTGTTTTCGTCGATAGCCATTTTTACTCCTGTCATGCAGCCCAGAGTGATTGCTCTACCTGCTGCGTCTCACGAATGCTGTTTTGTTGAACTGATTATACTGTACAATCATACAGTATCAAGCAATTTGTAGAAAATCTTCAGCCAGGGTTTTAAGAGCAAAGGCTGTCGCCTGGCGGCGCACTGCTTCTCTGTCACCACTAAAACACTGGCGGCAGGCGGTTACTTTCCCGTTTTGGGCGCTGAACCCAAACCAGACAGTACCCACCGGTTTTTCCGCACTTCCACCGCCCGGGCCCGCAATACCACTGACTGCAATAGCGAAAGAGGCTTCAGCCGCCTGCATGGCTCCCAGAGCCATTTCACGGACAACCTGCTCACTGACCGCGCCATAACTCAGTAATGTTTCCGGGAGAACGCCAATCATTGCCTGTTTGGCATCATTACTGTAAGTCACGAAACCACGCTCAAACCAGGCGGAACTCCCGGCGATATCAGTAATGACTTTCGCAATCCAGCCCCCGGTGCAGGACTCGGCTGTCGTCAGTGTTGCTTTCTGTTGCAGCAGCGCTTCACCTACCTGTTCACTGAGCTGCATTAAAGCCTGGTCACTCATTATATTGCCCATTGTACCTCCACTTTTTTTGCGCTGGCTACGCGCGCCAGCCCGCAATGCCCGGAAGTGTTCAACTCTGCGGGCTGTGCCGAAAAACACGCCCGCAGACGGGCACTGACGCAGAGCATACCGCCCTCAGGGCAAATACCTATTGCCCTCGCGCCTGGGAAACTGCCAGCCCCAGTTGCCAAACTGCCATTGCATAATGGGTACTGTGGTTATAACGGGTTATGGCATAAAAGTTTGGCAGCCCGTACCAGTACTGATAAGAAGTGCCCATATCCAGCCTTAACAGGCTGACTTGCTGATGTGTGCCAAGAGGTTGCTGTGGCGTTAACCCCGCCATTGTCAGCATCGACGGGCTGTATTTCGTGTTGTAACCGCTATCCAGACCAGGAGCCTGGCCATTTGCCATAATAGCGACCTGGTCGCCAGGCACCCAGCCGTTGGCTTTAAAGTAATTAGCAACACTACCAATCGCATCAACCGGATCCCATAAATTAATATGGCCATCACCGTTAAAATCAACCGCATATTGTTTAAAGGAGGAAGGCATAAACTGCCCATAGCCCATCGCCCCGGCGAAAGATCCACGTAAATCCAGCGGATCATCGCCTTCAGAGCGGGCCATCAGCAAGAAGGTTTCCAGTTCCCCCTGGAAATAAGTGGCACGGCGTGGGTAATCAAAGGAGAGCGTCGCCAGCGCATCAAGTATGCGGGTTTTCCCCATTACTCTGCCCCAGCGCGTTTCTACACCAATAATACCCACGATAATTTCCGGTGGAACGCCGTACACCTGCCATGCACGGTTAAGTGCATCCTGATACTGATTCCAGAACACCACACCATTTTGTACGTTGTCGGGTGTAATAAATTTTTGGCGGTAACGCAACCATGCGCCATTTGGCCCGGTAGGAGCGGTTGCCGTTGGCGCCTGCCTGTCCATCAGGCGCAGAACATAATCAAGGCGTTTCGCCTGAGATAAGATCTCGTGGAGTTGCTGGCGGTCAAAACCATGTTTACTGACCATCATATCAATAAACTGTTCTGCGACCGGGTTTGTGG
Organism: Mangrovibacter sp. MFB070; assembly: GCF_000705335.1. Taxonomy (NCBI): domain Bacteria; kingdom Pseudomonadati; phylum Pseudomonadota; class Gammaproteobacteria; order Enterobacterales; family Enterobacteriaceae; genus Mangrovibacter; species Mangrovibacter sp. MFB070. Next base: position 84,425 of record NZ_JJMI01000008.1, on the reverse strand, counting down.
CGAAATCACCACTCAGCACCATCTGGTTATGTTGTGGATCCAACAAAAAACCGCCAGATGGCGAGCCCACAGTGGGTGCAGCTACTGGCGTTTGTGTTTGGGGTTTACTGCTGCACGCTGTGAGTAATAGCGCAACAGGAAGCATAAGAGCATAACGACGTTTCAGCATGAGTTGTCCATAAATAGCAGCCGAAATTAAAGTGCCTTAATGGTAAATCAACTTCCGGCTGCCAGGTAGCGTAACAAGCGTGAAAGCACAGGTTTTTACGATTCGTCCTGTTTTCATCCTCATCCCTTCACACACAAACAAAACACCTGTTATGCCGAATAAAGCCTGTCAAAGTTATCAACGAGACAAACAATGCGCACCGAAAAGTTTCGACAGGTATGAGATACAGTAGAAGTTTGCAACGATAGTGGATTTGTCACCAATGTTACATAAAAGAGAAATCTTTCATCCTCTCAATATGGTGTTTTTAATGTAACCACAAGCGTGACAAAAATCTCACTTAAACACCTCAGCAGACATGAACAAAGGCATTAATTGACTTAAGTCAAATTATTCTAAATAAAACAAAATTAGTTTATAAATTTCAATGGATTATAAAAGGATTTTCCGTGGCACTACATGGTAAGTTTGTAATCAATGATGCTGATTTCTCCCCCTTAACGATTTATGGCGTCGGCACTTTTATGGCTTTTTCTGGTAAGGGAGCGTATCGCAATCGTGGGGCTTGTGCGCATATTCCGACAGAAGGCCCCATTCCACCGGGTAAGTACTGGATCGTGGAAAGAGGGCAAGGAGGCGGATTATCTAAAATGTGGGGAGGCGTGAAAGATTTATATAACAAGATTGCGAGCGGTTCCGAATTCATGCGCTCTGAATGGTTTGCACTCTATCGCGATGGTATCAGTATTAGCGATTATACATGGGTTAATAGTGTTCAACGCGGCCTTTTCCGTCTTCACCCGGGAACGATTTCTGAAGGGTGCATTACTCTTCCCCATAATTCCGATTACTCCCGGTTACGAAATGCATTATTAAACACCCCCCAGATTTCTGTTCCCTGCATGAAGAATTTAAAAGCTTATGGAAGCATTGAGGTTATCATAAATGGTTCTAAAAATTGCTAAAGTACTGGGTGTCGTAATCAGTAAGATAGTTTTATTTCTCGCAATTTTTACCATTGCAGCAAGGCTGATAGATGCATCAACTTTTATCAGTTATGACAAATCAGCACATTTTGGTGAATGGCTACACGGCTATCGGGCTCCGGAAAATTATGATGATCTGTGGTTTGTTGTGAATGCAGGTTTATCAATGATAAGTGCTGTTGTCTCCTATAACATAGTGATGTGGGTAATCAGAAAAGTGCGCCAATAATGGCGCACCAGCAATTAACGCATATTCCATGCATCTGTATGTTTTACGTTACCATCTACATAGTGCCAGGTGATTTTTTCATATTGCATACCTACTGATTCCATATGGTTTATTTGAGAATTAGCAGCATATTTAATATTAGGCATTCCCGGATTAACGCCAGTGATTTTCACACCTTCAATCAGCATAATGAAATAACACTCTTCATGTCCGGCATCGTTTATTTTATACCAACGTAATTCACCACTTTTAAGTGTTTGCCCTTGAGAAACAGCCTTATACAGATATGGGCTGGATGCATCGAACTCTTTCTCAATCATGAACGGTGAGTGGTTACGAGTACCAGTAATTTTACCATTTGCCGGGTCAACAGGGAGATTAAGCCCATGGCTAAAACCAACAACTTCAATGCTACCTTCCCGCCCCTGGACATCAACAGAGCCCTTGATGTGTGAACCGCCATCGTCATACAGCCACAAATAACCAGGAATTGGCATATAAATTTCCTTATTTATCAATGAAAATGGAAATTCATACTAATATAAAGTCCTTTCTGGCACCTGACATAAATCAATCAAGAATAGAAAAGTGCCAGGAAATGAGAAATGGGTTTTACTGAGCAAAAACTCTTACCAACTGCCTGCCTCCACGCACAATTCCCCGCCCTTCCTCCACATACCGCATCCCCCCACTCAGTCGGTGATAAAAACGGCTCGATCACGATCAATAACCTTTCACATCGAAATATTTATCTTTCACAATGAGATCAAGTTAACACATTTTAATGTTTCATTTTGATTATGATAAGCCATCACTTCATAACAAGTGACCCTCACTACCCGACAGGAGAATAAGAATGATTGATGTCATAACACACAGTGCCGAATGGTTTATCGGGCTGTTTCAGAAGGGAGGCACCGTCTTCACCGGCATGGTGACAGGCATATTGCCGCTGTTGATCAGTTTGCTGGTTGTCATGAATGCGCTGATCAATTTCATTGGGCAGGACAGAATTGAACGCCTGGCACAACGCTGTGCAGGTAACCCGGTATCACGTTACTTGCTGCTGCCGGTTATTGGCACATTTGTGTTCTGTAACCCAATGACACTGAGCCTGGGGCGTTTTATGCCGGAAAAATACAAACCCAGCTATTACGCCGCCGCATCCTACAGTTGCCACTCAATGAACGGGTTATTTCCACATATCAACCCGGGTGAGCTTTTCGTCTACCTGGGCATTGCCAATGGCCTGACAACCCTCGGCCTGCCGTTGGCGCCACTTGCCGTCAGCTATTTATTTGTCGGCATGGTGACTAACTTCTTCCGTGGCTGGATAACCGATCTCACCACCTCCATTTTTGAGAAAAAAATGGGGATCCAGTTAGCCCGTCAGGTTCAACTCTAAAGGACAACCATTATGCGTACCGTTCAAATTGTTAAAGGCACTGGCGGCTGGGGTGGCCCACTCACACTGGCCGTAGAACCGGGTAAAAAGATTGTCTACATCACTGCAGGAACGCGCCCGGCAATTGTGGATAAACTCAGCGAACTGACCGGATGGGAAGCGGTGGATGGCTTTAAAGAAGGTGAGCCCCCCGCAGAAGAGATTGGTGTCGCGGTTATTGACTGCGGAGGCACCTTGCGGTGCGGTATCTACCCTAAACGCCGTATCCCAACCGTCAACATTCATTCAACCGGGAAATCGGGCCCACTTGCCCAATTTATTGTGGAAGATATTTATGTTTCCGGCGTGAAAGAACACAACATTTCACTGGTGGGCGAAGGCGAAGCACAACCCTCACAGCCCACTTCTGTTGCCAACCCCGTAGTACAGGCAGAAGCAAAACAGCAAACAACCCGGGACTATGACACCAGCAAAAAAATCACCGAACAAAGTGATGGCCTGCTGGCAAAAATTGGTATGGGGATGGGCTCTGTTGTTGCGGTCTTCTTCCAGGCCGGGCGCGATACCATTGATACCGTTCTGAAAACTATTTTGCCTTTTATGGCGTTTGTTTCAGCTCTGATAGGCATCATTATGGCTTCCGGCCTGGGCGACTGGATTGCCCATGGTCTGGCACCTCTGGCAAGCAACCCTATAGGCCTGGTCATACTGGCATTGATTTGTTCCTTTCCGTTTCTTTCACCTTTTCTCGGCCCAGGTGCGGTCATCGCTCAGGTTATCGGCGTGCTGATTGGCGTGCAAATTGGCCTTGGCAATATTCCACCGCATCTGGCACTGCCAGCCTTATTTGCCATCAACGCACAAGCCGCCTGCGACTTCGTACCTGTTGGGTTGTCACTGGCAGAAGCACGCCAGGATACCGTTCGGGTTGGGGTGCCTTCCGTGCTGGTTGGCCGTTTCCTGACAGGCGCGCCAACCGTGCTAATCGCATGGCTGGTGTCCGGCTTTATTTATCAGTGAGGTACCGAATGCAAACTATTTATCAGACCACCATTACTCATATTGGCGAAAACGCGTGTGACGCACTGCTCGACAACATGCTGATTACTTTCCGTGAAGGGGCTCCGGCAGACATTGAAGCGTTCTGTTTTATCCATAACCACGGCGCGCTGAATGCAGACCTGGTACCCGGTTGCACACTGGAACTGGCCGGGCACAACTACCCCGTCACAGCAGTAGGCTCCGTTGCCGGGCAAAACTTACGCGAGCTGGGGCATATCACCTTGCGCTTCGATGGCAGTGAACAGGCGGAATACCCCGGGTGTGTTCATGTTGCCGGGCAAACGCCAGGCGACATTCCCACGGGCAGCACTATCAAATTTATTGCTTAACAGGTTATTTAAGGAGTTACACATGAATCAGGTTGCCGTTGTCATTGGTGGGGGACAAACTCTTGGCGCGTTCCTTTGCCATGGGCTTGCACAAGAAGGGTATCGCGTAGCGGTTGTTGATATTCAAAGCGACAAAGCCTCGCGCGTTGCACAAACCATTAACGATGAATTTGGTGAAGGCACAGCCTGCGGGTTTGGCGCCGATGCCACCAGCGAACAAAGCGTCATGGCGGTTGCTCGTGGTGTGGATGAGATTTTTGGCCGGGTTGATTTGCTGGTGTACAGCGCCGGTATTGCTAAAGCCGCATTTATTTCCGACTTCGCACTGGGCGATTTTGACCGCTCATTGCAAGTAAACCTGGTTGGGTACTTTCTGTGTGCGCGTGAGTTTTCACGCCTGATGATTCGCGACAATATCCAGGGCCGTATTATTCAGATTAACTCGAAGTCCGGGAAAGTGGGGAGCAAACATAACTCGGGGTACAGTGCGGCAAAATTTGGTGGTGTAGGGCTGACACAATCGCTGGCGCTGGACCTGGCTGAATACGGGATTACCGTCCACTCACTAATGCTTGGCAACCTGCTGAAATCCCCTATGTTCCAGTCACTGTTACCGCAATATGCACAGAAACTCGGGATCCAACCAGACCAGGTTGAACAATATTACATTGATAAAGTTCCGCTAAAACGCGGCTGTGATTACCAGGATGTACTGAACTTATTGCTGTTTTACGCCAGTGACAAAGCCTCTTATTGCACCGGGCAGTCAATCAACGTAACTGGTGGGCAGGTCATGTTTTAACACTACATGATGCCTTACCCTGCTGTGCGGGCCACTTCTCTGTGGGTAAGTGGCCCTTGCCAGTGTACAGCACTATGCGGTTATTCATGCACCGTGGTTATTCAGGTGCAGCTACTAATGTGTAGTAGCTAAACACTTGCAGGTAACAGAATAAGCACAATGAAAGGAGACATCTATGGTTAGCGCGCTGATTACTCTCGCCGCCATTGCCTGGTTCAGCCAGATGGTTCTGGGAGCATGGCAAATATACCGTTTTAACCGGGCATTTGATGCACTGTGCCTGAAAGGCCGGGTAGGTGTTGGCCGTTCTGGAGGGCGTTTTCGCCCCAGAGTGCTGGTTGCCATTGCTCTCGATGAACAAGAACGTGTTATTGATTCATTTCTGATGAAAGGGCTAACTATTTTTGCAAAACCCAAGGCACTTCCCAATATTCAGGGGCTTTCAAAGCAACAATTACAATCTGATGTGATCTTTCCCAATGATCAGAACTGTCAGAATGCTCTATTATTAGCGCTTAAACTGAAACAAAGATAATTTCGTTTTGAACGCTTATGGCTTGCGAAGTTATCATTTTGCAAATTTTGTAAGGTCAGCTAATGAAACCACGTCAACGCCAGGCCGCCATTCTTGAGCATCTGCAGAAACAAGGTAAATCTTCGGTAGAAGAACTGGCCCAGTTCTTTGCCACCACAGGAACCACCATTCGCAAGGATCTGGTGTCACTGGAAAACGCCGGTACCGTCATACGCACTTACGGTGGCGTGATGCTGAACAAAGACGAAGCCGATCCGCCCATTGATCACAAAACCCTGATTAATACCCACCAAAAACAAGAAATTGCCCACACCGCTGTTGGTTTTATTCAGGATGGTGACTCCATTATTCTGGATGCCGGGAGTACCGTATTGCAGATGGTGCCGCTGCTTGAGCACTTTAATAACATCACGGTAATGACCAACAGCCTGCATATCGTCAATGCGCTTTCTGAGCTGGACAACGAACAGACCATCCTGATGCCGGGCGGCACATTTCGCAAAAAATCCGCCTCATTCCATGGGCAACTGGCCGAAAACGCCTTTGAGCACTTCAGCTTCGATAAATTATTCATGGGTACCGATGGTATTGATCTGAATGCAGGCGTAACCACGTTTAATGAAGTATTTACTGTCAGCAAAGCAATGTGTAACGCCGCAAGGCAGGTTATTCTGATGGCAGACTCCACCAAATTTGGGCGCAAAAGCCCGAACGTTGTGTGTGGATTAGACCAGGTAGATATATTGATAACGGACAATGGCATCAGCCCGGAATTCCACAAAGCACTGGAAGACTCCGGGATAAAAGTCATTATTACAGGAGAAAATAATGAGTGATTCTCTGCTCGCCGCCGCCAAAAACACCCTGCTTCTGGAGTTACATGAAGCCAGTAAATTACCAGAGCGTCTTGATGAAGGCTTTCTGAAAGCAGCCAAAGCAGTGCTGCACTGCAATGGAAAAGTGATTGTGTCCGGGATGGGTAAATCCGGCCATATTGGCAGAAAACTGGCCGCGACACTTGCCAGTACCGGGACACCGGCTTTCTTTGTTCACCCGGCAGAAGCGCTGCATGGTGATTTGGGCATGATTGAATCGCGCGATATCCTGTTATTTATCTCCTATTCCGGCACAGCAAAAGAGCTGGATTTTATCCTTCCCCGCCTGGCTGAAAAGCAAGTGTTATTACTGGCGATAACTGGCAAGAACACCTCTCCCCTGGCTCAGGCAGCGCACGCAGTTATTGATATTTCGATTGAGCGTGAAGCCTGCCCCATGCACCTGGCTCCCACCTCCAGTACCGTAAATACCCTGATGATGGGCGATGCGCTGGCAATGGCGGTGATGCAGGCTCGCGGGTTTAATGAAGAAGATTTTGCCCGCTCTCACCCTGCCGGGGCGCTCGGTGCACGCTTACTCAACCGGGTACACCATTTGATGCGTCAGGGCGAAAATGTGCCGCAGGTGGCAGACAGCGCAACAGTAATGGATGCAATGCTGGAATTAAGCCGTACCGGCCTGGGAATGGTCCCCGTCGTTAATACCCACACTGAAGTCAGCGGTGTCTTTACCGATGGTGATTTAAGGCGTTGGCTGGTTGGTGGCGGCAAACTGGAAGACTGTGTCACGCAGGCAATGACCCGTGGCGGGTTTACATTGAATGCCGACAGCCGTGCTGTAGAAGCAAAAGAACAACTTATGAACCGGCGCATCAGCGCTGCACCCGTCACTGACAGTAATCACAAACTGGCAGGGGCTATTAACCTGCAAGACTTCTGGCAGGCTGGCATTTTATAACGCCACTACCGCTCTGGCAGAAAGAGTATTTTCAGATACAAAACAACCGGAAAAAGCCGCGCTCACGCGGCTTCGTCCGGCTGTTCCCTCAGCGACCATTAATTATTTGGTCAGTTCTGCGGTCATATGAACCTGGTTACCATCACGGGCTTCAGTGATGTGGTAAGACGCACCATCCTGTTTAGCCTGAGCAGCAATTTTTGCTTCTGCACCATCCAGAGTGCTGGCAGTGGCAGTCACAGTTTGTGCAAAGCTTGCAGAAGAAACCAGGGTTAACGCAGCAACAGCAAAAAGAGTTTTCATCATTTTCATGGTCTTGTTCCTTATTCAATCCATCTTTCAATCTTGGTAAAAGGCGCCGTGCCTTCGATGGGTGAAATAATAACCCTGGAAATTATTAGCAGAGTAGCAAAAAGTGCGATCCAGATCACTTTCTTATATTCGGGAAATAAAAACGCAACACACATCTGTTACCGATTGGTAATACTTTCATACTGTTATAGGCTGGCTTATTAACGTGGGCAGAGACGGTAAAAAAGGTGACACATGGCTTCCTCCACACAAGGCGATGTTTTGAACCCATTTTCCATTGGGTTTCTTCTTTTTCCGGGCGTGACGCAACTGGACTTAACTGGCCCGTGGGAGGTGTTCTCCCGTGCGCCAGGCGCTCAGGTGCACCTTATCTGGAAGACGCGTGAGATTGTCCAGTCTGACAAAGGTATGGGTATTCAACCTACGGCAACCTTTACCGACTGCCCGCAGCTTGACTTGATTTGTGTACCCGGTGGCCCCGGACAAATCCCGCTGATGGACGACACTGAAACCCTGCAGTTTCTGCGTGAACGGGCACAGCAGGCGCGTTTTATCACGGCGGTATGTACCGGTGCATTAGTGCTGGGGGCCGCCGGGCTGCTGCATGGCTACCAGGCAACAACGCACTGGGCCTCACTGGACCAACTTGCCTTGCTCGGTGCCATTCCGCTGGCGCAAAGAGTGGTGCGTGATGGCAACAGAATTACCGGGGCTGGTGTCACATCGGGTATCGATTTTGCGCTTAGCGTAATAAGTGATATTTGGGGAGCAGACATCGCTCAGGGAATTCAGCTACAACTGGAGTATGCCCCACAACCACCGTTTAACAGTGGCACGCCAGGCCAGGCACCACGCGATGTGCTGGCACAGGTGCAACACACTAACCAGGCATTCGCCAGGCAGCGCCTTGCTGTTACCCGGCACACGGCAAGCTACCAGGCAAAACAACCCGGCTGCGGTGATGGCTGGCATATTGCTGTGCTGGAAAATGGCGAATATATGCCCCTGCGCCAGCAAGTGTTGTGGCCAGATAAACCGCTGGCATTCAGCGCTGTACCTGGTGATGACGCTGCGTTGCACTTTGGCGTATATCACACAGGTGAGCTCATCTGCTGCCTTTCCGCATTTGCCCTGGCTGAAGGACTCTGGCAAATACGCAAGTTCGCTACCGTAGCTGAATGGCAGCGCAAAGGATTTGGCACAATACTGCTGGCTACAGTGATAAAACAACTGGAACAACAAGGTGCGCTGCGTTTTGAGCTGGACGCCCGGCAAACTGCCTGCGAATTTTATGAGAAACTGGGTTTTGCCCCCTGCTCTGCTCCTTTCGAGAAATCAGGCTTGCCTTATATCCGTATGGCGAGACAGGTGCTTACCTGAAGGTACAGAAGGTTACATCAGGAAACAAAATCCATGCATATTAATTCATAGCGGGCGTGTCTAATGCAGTCCTGTTTATTTATTTTTATCGATGCGCTACTTGTCCATGTTCAAAGCAGTTTCATCGGGAGAGGTTATGTCCAAGTCCACACCGTTACTGTTATCCGTGCTGTTGCTTAGCGCCAGCGTGTTGCCATTTGCCAGTGCGCATGCTGATGATGAAACAACAGCGCCAGCAGCACAAACCAGCGGGCAGGATCCTTACGCCGCTACATCGTTCACTGCTGATTTTAAGCGTTTCACGATTGGCGACATCGTGCCTGAACTTTATCGCTCTAAGACCTATGAAATTGACCAGTGGCAGCTCCGCCACCTGCCAGCACCAGAGGCCGACAGCCACTGGACCTACATGGGTGGTGACTATGTTCTAATCACCAATGCCGAAGGCAAAGTTCTGCGCGCAGAAGAAGGTAATATTTTTTACGAGCATTAATGGCTCGCGCAGTTTAACTTTCTTGCCTTTATTACCAGCACGGTGAGCCCTGAGCCACCGTGTTGTTTCTTTTCTTACCCCTTCATTTAGCATGCCATTCCACTTGCCTTTCCCCTTTGCTGTGATCCTCAACAGTTTGTGATCTTATTCGCATTTAAATGTTTCATAGTTGTTATACTCGCCAAAATTACGAATGAAAGCAAATAAAATTCATTCGAAGATTAAATGGGAGCCAACGATGAAAGATACATTCACTGCACAGACTCTGCCTGAAGATATCAAAGCCAGCATTGTGAACATGAAGCGCGCGCTGCGAGCCCAAATTGGTGATGTAGCCGGTCTGTTTAAACAAGTTGAAGCCAAAATTACTCATGAACTGGCTGCAGCCCGTGAAGATGAGCAACGCTTTGGCACGGCCTGGCCGGTTGCCAGCCGGGAAGAAATTTTGTCGGGTAATATCAATGATACCCTGCGGGCGCACATCAAACGGCGCGGGTGCCTGGTGGTTAAACAGCATTTCCCCCGCGAGCAGGCTCTCGCATGGGATCAGTCTATGCTGAACTACCTGGACACCAATAAGTTCGACGACATTTACCGCGGACCGGGTGATAACTTTTTTGGTTCGCTGGCAGCTTCACGCCCGGAGATTTACCCCATTTACTGGTCCCGTGCCCAAATGGAGGCCCGCCAAAGTGACTCAATGGCAGGTGTTCAGTCATTTCTCAATCGCCTGTGGTCATTTGAATCACAAGGAAAACAGTGGTTTGATCCAGATGTCAGCATTATTTACCCCGACCGGATCCGCCGCCGTTTACCCGGCACTACATCAAAAGGCCTGGGTGCCCACACCGATTCAGGCGCACTGGAGCGTTGGTTATTACCGGCTTACCAGCAAGTATTCCGCCATATCTTCAATAACCAGTTTGACCAGTATGACCCGTGGGATGCAGCCTGGCGGACAGACGTTGACGAATATGATGTCGATAACACGACTAAATGCTCGGTTTTCCGCACTTTTCAGGGCTGGACTGCGCTGTCAGATATGCAGCCAGGCCAGGGGTTACTGCATGTTGTTCCGGTCCCTGAAGCTATGGCGCTGGTACTCTTGCGCCCGTTACTGAATGATGTTCCGGAAGATGAACTCTGTGGCGTGGCACCAGGCCGTGTGTTACCCATAAGTGAGCAATGGCATCCGCTTCTGGCAAACGGGTTGTGCAGCATTCCGCAACTGGAAGCGGGTGATTCTGTCTGGTGGCATTGCGATGTTATTCACGCTGTAGCAGCGGTGGAAAACCAGCAAGGCTTCGGTAATGTCATGTATATTCCGGCAGCACCCGTGTGTGATAAAAACCGCCGCTATGCCCGGCGCGTAGCCGACGCGCTGGAGCGAGGCGCTTCACCCGGCGATTTTCCCCGTGAAAACTATGAACAGCACTGGCAGGACCGGTTTCTGACTGCGGATTTAAACGAGAATGGCCGCAGCAGCTTAGGGCTGAGCCAGCACCACATCTGATAACGGTCTGGCGCTCTGCTATTTACAGGGCGCCAGAACCGCTGCGCCTTTCTGCCAGGCCTGCCTTTTTGTTACACTGGCAAAATCAAGGGTAATCAGTGAACTGAAACATGAATGCACGCCATCAAAAAATCATCCAGTTAGTGAACGACAAAGGCAGCGTCAGCGTTAACGAATTATCGCACCTTACTGGTGTTTCTGAAGTCACCATCCGCCAGGATCTGACAGCACTGGAGCGCGAAAATTACTTAAAGCGCGTTCACGGTTCTGCCATTGCCATGGATCTGGAAGATGTCGGCGCACGCATGAATACCCGGTTTCCACTGAAAAAGACCCTGGCCGAATACGCAGCCTCACTGGTGAAAGACGGTGAATCGGTGTTTATTGAAGGCGGCAGTACTAACGCACTGTTGGCACGCAGCCTGGCAGATAACCCGTCAATTACCCTGGTCACTGTCAGCCACTATATTGCTCAACTCCTGAAAAATGCCCGTTGTGAAGTTATCGTCCTTGGCGGGTTGTACCAGAAAGGGAGCGAGTCTGTTGTTGGCCCATTAACCCGCCTGTGTATCCAGCATGTGCATTTTCAAAAAGCGTTTATTGGAGTTGATGGCTGGCATAAAGATACCGGGTTTACCGGGCGCAATATGATGCGCAGTGACGTAGTTTGTGCCCTGCTGGATAAAGGCATTGAAGCCATCGCGTTAACCGATTCATCAAAATTCGGAATCATTCACCCTTACCCATTATCGACAGAAAACCATGGGTTTCGCCATGTAATAACCGATTCCCGACTGCCCTCAGACGCCCTGAAATGCATGCAAAAGCAAGGTATTCAGGTAGACCAGGTTGCCGACGAAACTGCTATTGCATAACAGCGCAAAGCCTTATAGCAACGGCTTTACCTGCTAAAAATAAGGCAGAGGAATACCGCTTCACAGCCTCATTATGGCGCTGCTTTAACTTCTGCCGATTCATAAATATCACTTCATAAGTAATACTTCACACATATTATTTATGAAGTATCACCTATGAAGTGACACTTCACACCTCATAATGATTCATTCATACTAAACCCGTTTACTGCCCTCCCTTGCGGGAAGGCTAATCAGTAGAGAATATGTAATACGTATGAAGTAGCAAGTATTACTTCATACTTAACATTGGAGGTTGCAGTGATAACAATTGTGGGTTGTAACAAGGGTGGTGCCGCCAAGACAACAACAGCGATTAACCTTGCTGTTGGGCTTGCACAACAGGGCAACGATGTGTGCCTGGTGGATGCAGATGTACAACGCTCTGCCGCAAGGTGGATTAGCGAGCGGGAAGAAGCGGGGTTAAGCCCGGCTATCACTCTGGTGGAAAAACGGGATAACATCGCCGCCACACTGCGAAGCCTGAACGAGAAATATACCCACGTTATTGTTGATGTGACCGGGCGTAACAGCCGTGAGCTGGTAACCGGTGGTACTGTGGCCGATGTCATTATTGCCCCGCACCAAAGTTCGCAACTGGATCTTGATACGCTTATTGAGTTGCAACAGCAGGTTATCTCCTGGCGCGACCTTAACCCGGAACTGAAAGTGTTCGGTTACCAGACAATGGCAACCACCAACCCGCTGATTCGCGGCAACGAACGCTATGAGTTTCTGGAATACATTAAAGAATTCCCGGAAATCACCCCACTGAATGCAATAGCCTGCTTCCGCAAGGTTTACCGTGATGTTATGCCTCAGGGGAAATCCGTTATGGAAACCAGTAATGAACAGGCGAAAAATGAAGTACTTGCACTGATTAAGGAGGTGTTCTGATGGCACTGAAAAAACCCAGCCAGCAGGCATCTGCCACCCGGAAATACGCCAGCGACCAGGACATAGAACAACTGGCAGAACGCCTGGCTGGCAAACCTTACGGCTCACCAGGTAACAGTACACCGGTTACAGAAGCGGAAGACCCGCTCAAGCGTACTACTATCTCACTGCCTGCATCGTTGCTGGATAAAACCGAAGATACGGCTCTGAAAAATAAACGCAGTGGCCGCGACCCGAAAAGTGTCAGCGCACTGGTTCGTGACGCGCTGGCGGAATACTTTAAAAACCACCCGTAATAAAACAAACCCCACGGCGCCGTACAACCGGCAGCACGTGGGGTTTGGTACCAAAGCATTGTTATGAGAATGGATAGGTATTTATTCATATTCGCATCATTCATAAATGCGAAATTCATAACTACGTCATTCATAAACGCATCATTCATAAGTGTGAAGTATTACTTCATATCAAAGTGGCTGCGTGTGTAGCCGCCGGTGACTATTCACATCCCCTTCCCCCGCACACTTTCACACTTGCCACCTAATATTTATCACTTCACATGTATTACTTCATATTTAATACATAACACTTATGCTGTGCAGGATTCACGCCACACTCAGGGCAAGTGTGGCGCCAGTTGCCGTATCACAATACATGTTCAGTACGGGCGATTATGTCATCCTGGGTATCCGGCGAAAGTGCGGTAAAGAACGCCGAATATCCGGCCACCCGCACCACCAGGTCGCGGTACTGGTCGGGATGCTTTTTCGCTTCAACCAGTGTTTCACGGGAAACAATGTTGTACTGAATATGCCAGCCTTTATAGGTTTCAAAGAAAGTGCGCAGTAAAAACATCAGTTTTTCGCGGTCTGCCGGGTTATCCAGGGTAGCAGGATTGAGCTTCTGGTTAAGTAACACGCCCCCAAGAATTGAGCCAGTAGGCAATTTGCCAACAGAGCTGATAACCGCGGTGGGGCCCAGGTGATCGGTGCCAGATGCCGGGCTTGCCCCCTCTGCCAGCGGCGCATGGGCTTTGCGCCCGTCCGGGGTTGCCATCGTCGCCGCGCCAAATGGCACATTGGCAGAAATAGACGAAGTACCGGCATAGTAATTTCCGCCAACAGGCCCGCGCCCGTGACGTGGGTTATGGTACTGCTTCAGCTCATCAATATAAGTTTGATAAGCGCGCACTAACAATGCATCCACAGATTCATCGTCATTACCGTATTTCGGAGCCCGGTTAATCAGTACCTGGCGTAGCTGTTCAAACTCCGCACCTGCAAAATCGTCGGCCAGTGCGCTGGCGAGTTGTGGCTGGCTGATTGCCTGGTCGTCAAACACCAGTTGCTTCACTGCGGCCAGGCTGTTACCCAGGTTAGCTATCCCAACCTGCAAACCTGAAACCCAGTCATATTTTGCCCCGCCCTGTTTAATGGTTTTCGCCCGCTCAATACAGTTATCCACCAGCGCTGAGCACAGAATATCGTGGGCATTTTCTTCAAGAACCGTATCCACGACGTATTCAATTTCAATGGATTTTCGCGTGTAATAGCGAATCTGGTTATCCCAGGCAGCCAGCACAGATTCAAAATCAGCAAAGTTACCGGAAGCAAGGGCTTCTGGCTGAGCCAGGAATACCTTGCCACTGGTGGCATCACGGCCTCCATCGAGCGCCGCCAGCATGACACGGGCAAAGTTAATAAAGCTCATGCCGGTACACCGGTAGCCCCATTTGCCCCCAACAGCAGTTTCAATACACCCAATGGCTGCATATTGATAAGCATCTTCCGGCAACACACCCAGGCGAATAAACTCAGGAATAACAATTTCATCGTTATTAAATGCCGGCATACCGAAACCACAGCGAATCACCTGCACACAGGCATCGAGAAAGTCATCGCCCATGCCTGCATGGTAGCGCACACTCAGGTTTGGCTGGGTTGAACGCAACCGCCCACAGGATTCAAGAATGGACCAGGATAACGGGTTAACGGCATCCACCGGTTTGCCATTCACCAGGCTCTGGCCACCAATAGTCACATTCTGGTACAGCGGGCTGCCCGCAGAGGCTTTAGAATGCGAACCAGAACGGATCTTGTTAACTTCCAGCAGTTTCAGCCAGCAACTTTGCAGTAATTCAATGGCCTGCTCGCGGCTCAGAGACTGCTCCAGTTCAACATCGCGCCGGTACCACGGGTAGAGATACTGATCCATGCGCCCGAAGGAAACAGAGTGCCCATTGGATTCAATTTGCAGAATCAACTGGATGAAATAGCACAACTGCAGTGCCTGCCAGAAGGTTTTCGGCGGCTCATGGGCAATAACATCGCAGTTGTGGGCGACAGCCAGCAACTCTTCCCGCCGTTCAGCGCGTGTTTCGCGTTCTGCCATATGCCGGGCCAGATCCGCATAGCGGGTAATATGCTGGCTGACCGCTTCCAGAGTGATATCCACCGCTTTTAAGAACTGCTCGCCATGCAAATCTTCCAGCACCGTCAGGTTAATCAGTGCACGCCGGGTATTAACTGTTTCACGCAGCCCGTCCAGCCCCTTCTCCAGCAACACCGGGAAATCCACCGCCAGGTGGGCATCCCCGGAAGTCATATTGCCTTCTGCTTTGATAATACCGGTATCGAGAATGGCCTTTTGCTCGGCAGTAAACATGCCATAACACCTGTCCTGCACCGTTTGCCCACGCCACCACGGGCACAGTTTATGCAAAATTTGCTTATTCTCTTCACTTACGGAGAACCCGGCTCCGGGGCGTTCTGCCAGTTCATCAATTTCTTTCTCAATCCATGAAACGGTGTATTCCGGGAATATGGGGGCGGCACGCAGTTCGCTTGCCTGGTTTCCCACTATCAATTCATCGTGCTGAATCCAGATAGTGCGCTGCGCCAGGTGATGCGCCAGAGCCAGTGCACGGCGCACGGCTACCGGTTTGTCCATATTCTGCTGGTACACTTCGGTGTAATGCTGAGCGCGCTCGGTGCAAACAGGGGGTTTGACGATATGCACCAGAGCCGCTTTATGTGCCTTAATTCGGTCGGTCAGGACATCAAGTTTCAACTGTGTCATACAATTATCCTCGTAAAGTGGCTGCCAGGCCTTTTTGGTGTGCATATGACTGAGCAAAAGTAAGTAAGCCCGGGTTATCAAGGGGCTTTTCCGGTGCTTCATAAGGCAGGCCAAGCAGGGCGTATTTGTTCATGCCCAGGGTGTGGTAAGGCAGAAAATGTATTTGTTCAACGCCGGGTAACCCGGCAGCAAAATCGACAATGTTGCGCACAGCACCTTCACTGGCATTAAACCCAGGAATTAAAGGCACACGGATAACTACCTGTGCGCCCTGCTCTGCAAGGCGTTGCAAGTTAGCCATAACCCGCCGTGCTGAGCCCCGGGTCCAGGTTTTGAATAATTCAGCGTCGGTATGTTTCAGGTCGGCCAGGAAAAGCCGGGTAAAAGGCAGGCAGGGTTCAATATTGTGCCAGGGAACATGCAGGCAGGTTTCCACGGCAGTGTGAATACCCGCTTCATGGCTGGCCTGCAACAGTGCCCGGGCTAATTCCGGGTTCATAAAAGGTTCGCCGCCAGAAAGCGTCACCCCACCACCACTGCGCTGGTAAAACGGCTTATCACGCAAAACTACCTGCATGATGTCTTCTACCGTGCGGTTTTCCCCGCATACAGTCAGCGCCTGGCTCGGGCAACACTTCACTAGCGCATTAACAGCATTACCAGAAAGTTTGCTACGGGCGATATCCAGCGCGCCGCCCGGTTTACGGCTAATTGCCTGAGGCGCTGCATGGCAGCAACACGCGCAACCGGTAAGGCATAAACGGGCATCGAACAACACTTCTGGTTCTGCACTGCGGCTTTCCGGGTTCTGGCACCACCGGCAAGCCAAAGAGCAACCTTTCAGGAAGACAACAGTGCGGATCCCGGGCCCGTCATGGGTGGAATACCGCTGGATATTGAAAATCATCTCGCCTCCCCTTTGTGTTTCGTATAAAAATAAAAACACTTTCGAAAGAAAGAAAATTTGATTTCCGACAACAAAAACACTGCTCGCTGGCCTATGATGATGAAAAGCCGCGAACCATCACAATTTCAGGAGTTGAATATGGAGCTCTACCTCGATACCGCTGATATCCACGCTGTAAAAAAACTGGCCCGCATCCTTCCTCTTGCAGGTGTGACGACCAACCCCAGTATTGTTGCCAGCAGTAAACAACGGCCAGAAAACCTGTTGCCTGCGTTATATGATGCGCTCGGGGGAACCGGGCAATTGTTCGCCCAGGTGATGGCTGATACCGCGCAGGGAATGGTGGATGACGCAAGAAAACTACGGGCAATTATTGCGGATCTGGTCGTGAAAGTGCCGGTAACGCCAGAAGGGCTGGCAGCGATTAAGTGCCTGAGCAAAGAAGGTATTCCCACACTGGGCACTGCCGTTTATGGTGCAGCTCAGGGGTTACTGTCTGCGCTGGCAGGTGCACGCTATGTTGCACCATACATTAACCGGGTGGATGCCCAGGGTGGGAGTGGTATTGAATTAGTGAATGACCTGCAGTCACTGTTAGTTCAGCACGCACCCCAGGCACAAGTGCTAGCCGCCAGCTTTAAAACCCCACGCCAGGCGCTGGACTGCCTGCTGGCAGGTTGCGGCGCCATTACGCTGCCTGTAGATGTGGCGACCCAATTTATTTCTGCTCCTGCGGTAACAGCGGCTGTTGAGAAATTTGAGCAAGACTGGCAGGGCGCGTTCGGGAGTAAACAGTTGTAAAGCGTGAAAGGTTACACTGTGCCTCTGGCTGATGCGGCATCCGCCAGCACCAGGGGCACACCTTCACCTTCCAGTTGCCGGGCACAATGCGCTTCAAGCCCGGCATCAGTCACGATATCAGTAAAAGCAGGTAAGCGTGCTACATGGAAAAGTGACCACAAACCATACTTACTGCTGTCTGCCAGTAATACCCGGCGGCGGGCATTCATCATAATATCCTGTTTGATACCGGCTTTTTCTTCCGTTGGCGCTGTTACGCCTTTCTCCCAGTCCCAGCCATTGCAACTGACAAAGGCGATATCCGGGCAGATATGGCGTAACAACCGGCGGCCATGTTCACCAATGCATGACTGGCTGCTGTCATCAATGCGACCACCAATAATGGTGACTTCGATTTGTTTGAATTCACTCAAAAATAACGCGATATGCAAATCGCTGGTGATAACCCGTAAAGGCAGGTGAGTAAGCTGGCGGGCCAGTTCCATGGTGGTGGTACCAGCATCCAGGACCACGGCATCGTTGGCATTAACCATCTTTGCCGCAGCACTGGCGATAAAATACTTTTCTTGCTGGCTACGCTGCATTTTCTCAAGCGTAGTGGGCTGCGAAGGGAGAAACCTGTTGAGGGTAACGCCACCGTGTGTACGGCTGACCACACCCTCTTCATCCAGCTTGACTAAATCACGGCGCACCGTTGCCGGGGATGCCCCCGTAGCGGCCACCAGTTGATCCACAGTTACCAGATTATGGCTTTTAAGATAATCCATAATCTGTTCAAGGCGGTTATATCCCTTCATGAGCACTCTTACGCCTAAGCCAGTTGCATCGCCAGTTTTATCGAAACCGCCATGCTCTCAGACTTTGCTTTACCTGTCCAGGCAATATCAAATGCGGTGCCGTGATCGGCCGAAGTACGAATAAACGGGAGCCCGGCAGTGATATTCACCCCATCATAAAAGCCTAACAACTTAAGTGGAATATGCCCCTGATCGTGGTACATCGCCACCACCATGTCATACATACCTTCATTACATTGCATATAGACGGTATCTGGTGGGCACGGGCCATACACATCCACACCCTGTTCTTTCATTGCGGCAACAGCCGGGCCGACAATACGAATCTCTTCATCACCAAACAGGCCGTTTTCCCCGGCATGAGGGTTCACCCCGGCCACAGCAATACGCGGGTGGGTAAAACCAACACGTTTCAGGAACTGGTCGGCCAGGCGAATCACGGTTTCTACACGCGGCTGGTTAAGCGTATCGAGAAACTTACGCAGTGCAATATGCGTGGAAACATGAATCACTTTCAGCGTGTCGGTGTATAACACCATCGCATAGTCTTTGCTGTTGGTGAGCTTAGCCAAAAGCTCAGTATGCCCGGGGTATAAATGCCCGGCGGCATGCAGCGCCTCTTTATTGAGTGGTGCGGTGGCAATTGCACTGACATCTCCTGCCATTGCCAGCTCAGTTGCTTTCCTGATGCAGCGGTAAGCCAAATCACCGGCCTGCTTTTGCACTTTCCCGGGTTCAAGGGCCTGAGGGTCTGCAAGGGGTTCATCAATCACGTTGATAATCCCGGGCGCAAACTGGGCCTGGCTCACCTGGTCAATAATGCGCAATTCTGCAGGTTTGGTAATTTGTAGCGCCAGAATACGGCGTAACGTTGCCGCACAACCGACAACAACTGCTGGAATGCCTGATAACTCTCCTTCAGCCAGTGCACTGATGATAATTTCCGGGCCAATGCCCGCCGGGTCACCCATGGTAATTGCGATAACGTTGGTCACTTAGTCTTCTCCTCAAAAAAATGCACAACCTCCAGCAAGGTGTCCGTGTTACCGAAACCGCCTGCTTTGGTCATTACCGGCCGCAGATACTGGCTGCCTGTGAACTCTCCCCACGGCACACATTCGGCAATGCGGCCATGAATCGTAAAACCTTGCGCTCCGAGCACCCGGGCTACGGCTATCGCCACATCACCACCAGACAGGTACATCCCTCCAGGTGTGGCATCACTCAAAATGGCCTGGGTAAGCCTGCCCAAAAACAGGCACAGCTTTTCGCCCAACTGAGCGCGGTTCAGTTGATAACGCTGGCACAACCGGGCAACCTGGTGCCTGGCATCATGGTGCTCAGTGGTGCTGATAACGCAATGGCGGCCACTATTCAGCGCGGCAACTGCCGCCTGAACACATTCATGCAGGTAGCTCTCGCTGCCCGCAGAAAGCGCCTGTTCTGCACTGAGAGCCATGTGGGTAACAAGCGGGTGCTGCATGACTGCCTGCATTTGCTGTTGAGCGATTTCACTCATTGAGCCAACTACGGCAAGGAGCGGCCCGCTGGAATGGGGCAATAGCGGCGATGTTGCTGCCTGTGGAAACAGATACTGCGCCAGCGCCTCACAAATTCCCGCAGACCCTGCCAGCAGTGGGCGAACTGGTAATGAAGCAACCGCTTCAATGACTCGCGTCAGATCTGGTGCAGTTTCACTGTCCACCACCACCACTTCCACGCCGCGGGCAAAGCACGCCTGCAGTGTTGCGGCCAGGTTACCCTGGCGGACGCAGGCCAGGTCTGCCAGGTAACAGACCCGCTCCGCCTGTTGTTGCAGCACATGAATAATGTCGGCATCGGTGACCGGGGTTTTCGGGTCGCTGGCAAATTCGGTTTGGTTGACGGGTATACCTTTTACCAGGCACTGCCCGTTGGTGGTGGTACGCCCAAGGCCCGGTGAAGCCAGCGCCACTACCGCACCGGCTAAACCGGATGCCTGTAATGCCGCGGAAACTTCTGCACCGGGGTTGCCCCGCAACGTTGAATCGATTTTTTTGACCAGCCAGTGGGAATGGCCCGGTAACCCCACAGTATTGATGGCTGCTTTGATTGCCTGTTCAGCCTGGTTTGCGGGCAACGCACGGCTGTCGGTATTGACTGCCACCACTTGCGCCTGAGGCACATTTTCCGGGTGGAACATCACCATTGCCTGCACGCCATTCAGAGCGAAGTTAACTGCGGCATCATTTGCCCCAGTGAAGTCATCCGCAAGGATCAGGACGTTGTCTCCCTGGTACTGCGCTTCCATGGTCTCTCCTGCTCATCATTATCGTTGCCAATGATTATATTCAATCACATTTGATTATATGTGAGCAAGATCAAGTTAATTGAATCGAGGATAAATTATAAAATTAGCCATGTTGTGAAACAGCAATGCTGTATTGATTGAATTCAATCACTACATTGCATATCCAGACAGGAGAGGAGCGTGGGTACAATAAACAGCACCATTATTAGCGGCGCAGGTGCCATAGCGTCAATAGAGCCATTACTGGCAGATAAAAAAAGCATTTTATTAGTCAGTGACCAGAACATTATCAAACTGGCCCCGGTGAAAGCGCTGTCAGAACTTTTGCAGGCCAATAACCGGCACGTGAGCATTGTTGACAATGTTCCCCCGGAACCCGCCCGCGATGACGTGAACCAGATTATGGGCAAACTCCAGGGTGCCCAGTTTGATTTGGTGGTGGGTGTTGGCGGTGGCAGCGTACTGGATGTCGCTAAGTTATTGTCTGTGCTCTGCCACACCAGTGCCCCCACACTGGAAACCCTGCTTGCTGGCGAAAAACCGTCAACGCGCCTGGCTTCTTTGCTGATCCCTGCCTCTGCAGGTACCGGTTCAGAAGCCACTCCCAACGCAATTCTGGCCATCCCGGAACAGCAAACAAAAGTGGGCATCATTTCGCCTGTGTTATTACCGGATTACGTTGCGCTACTGCCAGAACTCACCACCAGCATGCCAGCACATATCGCCTCTTCGACTGGTATTGATGCCCTGTGCCATCTGATTGAGTGCTTTACCGCCACCATTGCCAACCCGGTGAGCGATAACGTGGCGTTACAGGGGATGTTTAAGCTGTTCCGCAATATAGAAAACGCAGTTAAAGACCCGGAGAACCTGTCTGCCAAACTGGAAATGCTCTGGGCTTCTTATTATGGCGGGGTGGCGATTAACCACGCAGGGACGCACCTGGTGCACGCAATGTCTTACCCTTTGGGCGGGAAATATCACCTGCCCCATGGTGTTGCTAATGCCATTTTACTTACCCCCTGCATGCGCTTTATTCGCCCGGCCGTTGTTGAGAAGTTTGCCGAAGTCTGGGACCTGATCCCCGGCAGCGACCAGCAGTTAAGTGCAGAAGAGAAATCATGCCGCCTGGTCGACTGGTTTGGCGAACTGGTAGAAAAACTACAACTCCCGGCATCACTGGAAGCACTGGGAATCAGCCCGGATAACGTACCATACCTCGTGGATGGTGCGCTGAATGTCCAGCGCCTGATTAAAAATGTGCCCTGCCCTGTCAGTGCAGCAAATATTCAGGCCATCTACGAAACGCTTTTTACTCAAGGAAAATAACATGTCTGAACCCATTACCGGGGTACTGACCGCCATCGTCACACCCTTTACTCAACAAGGTGAGTTGAATACCGCCCAGTTACGCCAACAAGTTCAGCGCCAAATCAAGGCTGGTAATGGCGTGTTTTGCGGCGGCACAAATGGCGAATTTTTTGTGCTCAGTGAGCAGGAAAAAATCGCTATAGCTGAAATCTGTGTTGCCGAATCTGCCGGGCGTAAACCGGTCGTCGGGCATATTGGCGAAATATCAACCCGGGATACCATTCGCCTGGGTAAACAAGTCGCGCAAACGGGTGTCAACGCGGTATCGGCTGTTACGCCCTGGTTTGTTCCCCTCACCCAGCAAGAGCTGGCACGCCACTACCTGGCTGTCGCGGATGCGCTGACAGTACCTTTGTATCTCTACAATATTCCGGCCCGGACCGGTAACACCCTGGCACCAGAAACCGTACGCCAACTGGCGGAACACCCCAACATTGTTGGTATTAAAGACAGCGCAGGCAGTTACGACAGCCTGAGTGGTTTTCTCCACGCCACACAAGATTTACCCGCGTTCTCCGTACTGAATGGCCCGGATTCATTAATTCACCGCGGCTTTGTTGAAGGGTGTAAGGCCTGCGTTTCAGGGCTGGCAAATGTAGCCCCCACACAAATCAACGCTATTTGGGAAACTTTCCGTAACGGCGATATTGCGGCCTCACACCATGCACAGGAAGCCGTTACGGGACTACGCACTGACCTGTACAAAATTGCCTTTTCGCCTGCCGTCGTTAAAGAGGCACTGGTGTTGATGGGCCATGACGTGGGGGCCAGCCGCTATGGTGTGAGCTTTACACCAGACCAACAACAGCAAATTCGCCAGATAGTGAACCAGTACCTTCACTAAAGCCATTTGCGCTTTCGTCAAAAATGCAGTCGGGCATCCCAGGATGCCCAGGTCTGATACGCCCAAAAGAGAGGCTATGATGAATCATTTTACCACTGAAGATACCTTATATATTGTCGGTATCGTCGTTGCTTATATCCTGTTTACAACGTGGCTGACGTTCCGATTACGCAGTAAAGATTCTGGCGATTTCATGGAAGGCTCCAGAGCGATGCCGGCCTTTATTGTCGGGATCTTGTTGATGTCTGAATATATCGGTGCCAAATCCACTATCGGTACTGCACAGGCAGCATTTGAATCCGGTGTTGCTGCCTCCTGGTCGGTACTTGGTGCCGCAATTGGTTTCCCTTTATTTGGTTTATTATTGGTGAAACGGATTTACAACACCGGGAAAATCACTATTTCTGGTGCAATATCTGAAAAATATGGCCGTTCAACCAAGAATATTGTATCCCTGATAATGATCTACGCGCTGTTGCTGGTGAATGTCGGGAACTATGTCAGTGGTGCAGCAGCCATTTCCACGGTGTTGAAAATCAATCTTCCGGAAGCCGCCTTTATTACCGCAATTGTCAGTACATTTTATTTTGCCTTTGGTGGTATGAAAGGCGTGGCGTGGGTAACAATGCTGCACAGTGCACTTAAATATGTCGGTGTTCTGGTTATTCTTGGTTTTGCTCTGTACGAAACCCATGGTTTTGCACCTATGGTGAAAAACATGCCAGATTACTACTGGACATGGGATGGCAACTTTGGTGCCGGCACCATCGTCGCATGGGTGATTGGTACGGTAGGCTCTATCTTCTGTACTCAGTTTGTTATTCAGGCGATATCGTCCACCAAAAATGTTGAATCCGCCAAACGTTCAACCTGGGTTGCGTTTTTCTTCTGCCTGCCCATTGCTCTGGCAATCGCCATTATTGGTGTCGCCGCAAAATACCTGCACCCGGAAATCCACAGTTTGTATGCACTGCCAGTGTTCCTGCAGGACATGCCGGTTTGGCTGGCAGGGCTGGTAACGACTTCGCTGGTTGCTTCTATCTTTGTGAGCGTCAGTACCGTTGCGCTGGCAATTGCTTCTCTGGTAGTCAAAGACTTCTATGTGCCAATGAAAAACCCAACACCTGATCAGGAGTTCCGCGCCACACGCTGGATCTCACTCGTCATTGGTTTTCTGCCCCTTATCTTTGTCTTGTTTGTTCCTGAGGTTCTTAAACTGTCGTTCTTCACCCGTGCAATCCGTTTGTCGATATCGGTTGTGGCTGTCATTGCCTTCTACTCGCCGATGTTCAAAAGTACGCGCGGTGCCAACGCTGGTTTAATCGGTGCCTGTGTCATGACATCACTGTGGTACTTGCTGGGCGACCCATTTGGTATCAACAACATGTATATCGCTCTGATAACACCAGCAGTCATCATGGTTATTGACCGCATCGTGCCTCATAAAAACAAAGTACAAAATCCACATACCGTAATGAGTAATAACGGAGTCTGATATGTCTGAAGCTTTCTGTGCCACACGGGATGGCGTAATCCAAACACCAGCAAGTGATTCACCTTATGCAACCGCTATGCTGCCATCGTCATGCCCGCAAAATCATGCAGCGAATTTGTTGCCGCTGCCCAATGGTGATGTGCTTTGTGTCTGGTTTGGCGGTACCCAGGAAGGTATAGCGGATATCTCGGTGTGGATGTCCCGGTTGCCAGCAGGCAGCCAGCAATGGTCGCAGGCCCGTAAACTTTCAGATGACCCGAGCCGCTCGGAACAAAACCCGGTGTTGTTCCTTAGCCCGGACAACGTGTTGTGGCTACTGTGGACTGCGCAAATCTCCGGTAACCAGGACACCGCGATTGTTCGCTATCGCCAGTCCACGGATTTCGGGCAAAGCTTTGGAGAAATTCGCACACTGCTCGACCAGCCAGGCACTTTCATTCGCCAGCCTGTCGTTGTGCTGAAAAATGGCGACTGGCTGTTGCCAGTGTTCTATTGCCGCACACAGCCCGGTGAAAAATGGGTGGGTAACGATGATATCAGCGGCGTGAAAATTTCCAGCGATAAAGGCAAAACCTGGCAGGATGTAGAAGTTCCGCAAAGCCTGGGGTGTGTCCATATGAACATCACGCCAGCTAATGACGGCACCCTGCTGGCCTTTTTCAGAAGCCGATGGGCAGACAATATTTACCGTAGCCACTCCGAAGACGGAGGGCGGCACTGGAGCATTCCTGAGCCAACCACGCTGCCAAATAACAACTCCTCTGTTCAGGTAACCACACTGGCAAACGGCGACCTGGCGCTGGTATTTAATAACATGAGTGCAGCCGGGGCAACGGAGCGCCGCGCATCTCTCTACGATGAAATTGATGATGGCGATGACAGCCGCAGCGAGCCAGTCGCCAGTGGGCGCACTGCATTCTGGGGTGCGCCAAGGGCACCAATGACTGTCGCCATTTCCCGGGATAATGGCAAAACCTGGCCATGGATGAAAAACCTGGACGAAGGTGATGGTTATTGCATGACCAATAACTCTCAGGAAAAGCTCAACCGTGAATTCTCCTACCCAAGCATTAAGCAGGGCCTGAACGGTGAGTTGCACATTGCCTATACCTGGTACCGCCAGGCGATTAAATACGTCTGCATCACACCAGAATGGGTCATGGCATAACGAGGTAAGTATGATAATTGGACACGTTGACACCCTGCAACTGGCAGGGTTACCCGGCGTACTGCTGGCAATTCTCTCCCGGCCTGACTGTGCACTGAGTGCATTGCAACACCGTGATGATGGCCGCTGGCAACCGGAAGGTGAAGACTGGTACTGCACAATCGGCCCGGCAATGACCCAGCCTGGCTCTCAACGCCATACGGAATACCATAACGACTGGCTGGATATCCAACTGATGCTGGATGGGGAAGAAGAGATAAATGCTGATCCTTTGCCGCAAGTCCACCCGGACTTTGTGGAGAAAAAACCGGATCTGTTTATTGTTCCTTCGCCACATTTAACCCAGAGTATCAGGCTGTTACCTGGTTATTTCGCTGTTTTATTCCCCGGTGAGCCACACCAGGCACTGTGTGCTGTCGGGCAGCCTGCCGGGGTACGCAAGGCGGTCTTTAAAATTCCACGCACACTCATTTCGGAGAACATGTAATGCCACATGCATTGGTCACTGGCGCCAGTTCAGGAATTGGTGCAGCCATTACAGAACGGCTTCTGGAAAGCGGCTGGTCAGTGACAGGAATCAGCCGTCGCCCGGCCAGCTACCCGAGCCAGGCATTTCATAACCTGAATGTGGACATGAACGATTTACCCGCGCTCACCGCTGCGGTAACAGCCCTTGAAACAGTTGATGCTGTCATTCATGCTGCAGGTTTTATGGCTGCTGCCCCACTGGGTATGCTGGATGCCGAACTCAGTGAACAATTGTGGCGCATCCATGTTCTGGCACCACAAGTATTACTTAATACCCTGGCACCACGCATGCCCACAGGTGGGCGCATTGTGCTAATTGGCAGCCGTACCGCCCATGGTGCCGCCGGGCGTTCACAATATGTGGCCTGCAAAGCCGCAGTAATTGGTATGGTACGCAGTTGGGCCGCAGAATTGGCCCCCCGCGGCATAACAGCAAATATTGTTGCACCGGGTGCAACGCTTACACCAATGCTCTCTCAACCAGGCCGTGTTTCATCGCCCCCTAAACTTCCCCCTATTGGCCGCTATATCGACCCAAAAGAAGTGGCTGCACTGGTCAATTTTTTGGTTTCGCCAGAAGCGGGGGCAATAACCGGCCAGGAATACATTATTTGTGGTGGTGCATCATTATTCTGACCACTGTGCGCGTATATCGCTAAGGTTATACGCGCCATTTCAGCACCTTACCAGGCCAATAATCAGGCAGGAATTATTCTTTTAATTTATCGAAACCCACCACACAAAACACTCAACCTAACGCATTGATATATTTTATATTTTTCAAAACAAATAAAATATTACACTATATTCAATTGCAGGTTAAAATTGCCAGCATTAGTTAGCCAGCCGGGAAAATTAAGCAGAATATTAGCACTTGCTTTGAAGAGAGATTATGGTAGGGTTGATATTAACAACATATTTACACAGGAAAAAACAAGATAACTAAAACACCCATCCTCATTTTAGCACAATGCAAAAAACCGTTAAAAATTGATGGCGTTAATTTTGTTTTCACCATCATCCACATGAGCAAAAATCAATAATACGCCTGCTGCATATCAGCGCCGCCGCATTATTGATGTGTGCTCCAAAAAATCATAAATCCGCTCTGCTATGGCGGAGAATAATATGCACAACATCATAAGGAACCGTTCCATGAAAAAGACCTTTCCTGTTGCACTCACCTTAATTTCCACCGTACTGATGGCAACCGGGTCCGCAAAGGCTGCTGACTTACCCGGCAAAGGTGTCACTGTTTACCCTGTGCAAAGCCCACTCCCGGAAGAATCCTTTCAAACTGAACTGGTGAACCGCGCGCTTGAAAAATTAGGCTACGATGTTCAGCCAACCAAAGAAGTGGATTACAACGTTGCGTATACAGCCATATCAGAGGGCGATGCCACTTATATGGCAGTCAACTGGGAGCCGTTACAGAAAGACATGTACAACTCGGCCGGCGGCGACAAGAAGTTTTACCGCAAAGGGACTTATATTAGTGGTGCCGCACAAGGGTATTTAATTGATAAGAAAACAGCAGATAAATACCATATTACTGATCTCTCACAGCTTAAAGACCCGAAAATAGCCAAACTATTTGATGCGGATGGCGATGGTAAAGCCGATTTAACCGGTTGTAACCCTGGCTGGAATTGTGGGTCGGTTATTGCCACACAAATAAAGGCATATGGGTTAAGCAATACTGTTGAGCAGAATCAGGGGAACTACTCCGCAATTATTGCAGAAACCCTGACTCGTTATAAAGCAGGCAAACCGGTATTATATTATGCTTGGACACCTTACTGGGTTAGTTTTGTATTAAAACCGGGTAAGGATGTGGTATGGCTCACCGTGCCATTCTCCGCCAACCCTGGCGGATTAAAAGGGCTGGATACCACACTGCCAAATGGCAAGAATTATGGTTTCTCCGTTAATAACGAACACATTGTGGCAAATAAACAGTGGGCGGAGAAAAACCCGGCGGCAGCCAAACTGTTTGCCATTATGAAACTCCCCCTGGCAGATGTGAACGCCCAGAATCTACGGATGCATGAAGGCCAGGACTCAGCGCAGGATGTTCAGCAACAGGTCGATGGCTGGATTAAAGCGCACCAAAGCACCTTCGATGGCTGGGTAAAACAGGCTATGGCTGCCGCGGGTAAATAACCTGGTTAATTGTGTTACGCCCCGCCAACTGCGGGGTAACCAAACTCAGAAAAGGTTACCTGAAGAGTACAACCAGAAAGAAACCCGCAGGTTTCTTTCTGGTTTGTTTATGTACCACATACCACTGTGTATCACCGCACCGCGAATACTAACGGTGGGCGGCGACAAATGATTCAATCTGCGCCTGAGTGATACTGCCCGTACCCTGGGTATCAATTTCACTAAAATGCTTCGCCACCATCGGCATGCCCGCCTGCGCTTCCTGCAATGTCAGCTTACCATCATGGTTGGTATCCGCTTGTGAAAACCGCTGAGCCAATCTTGCAGATTGAGTGGCAGCAACAACCAGTGTGGTACTGCCAGCCAGTAACAACCCGGCCATTAAAAATGTACGTATTTTCATTGGAGCATCCTTTTATTTTCGCAGAATTGCGGCGCTATTTATTCACCACAATTTTATTTATGGTTACCAGAATAAAATTATGTCACCTGATGTCACTATAAATAAAACCAGTGACATGCCATGACATAATTCACCACTTCTGAAGTATGGAAAATAAAAATAGAATAATCAGTGCAGAGCAAGCTATGGCCAGTTGAGCGCAACAGGCCATTATTTTCGGTAATAAACTTTTGGTAATAAATACAGGCCACACACAGCAACCACTTAATTATCAACCTAAAAACTGAAATTCATTATTTATTAATAAAGGCTTAGCACCATGAATAATAAACCAATGAATAATAAACGATGCCAGCAGCTTATCGGTGTCCTGGGGTTATTATGCACGTCAATAACCGTGGCACCCAGGCTTATGGCTGAAGAGCCGGGGCACATCAACCTGGTTTCTCCTGCCAGGCTGGTTATTATTACCCCGGCACATCCCCCGCGTTTGTTAGTGGCAGCACCACCTCCTCCTGCGGGCCCCAGAATGCCCCGTGGGATGTATTGGAAACCCAGGCCCCCTCATGGGCCTTCTCAGCCAGGCCATCCCGGGCAGCCAATGGCACCCAATGGGCAACCTGGAATGAAACCACAGCAACCAGGGCAGCAGGGAGGTTCACCACAACAACCCGGGCAGCCACAACAGCCGCAAGGCGCTCCACAACAAGGTGAGCCGGGGTCTGTTGCTCCAGCCACACATGCCTGAGGAACGGTAACGATAATGCAGTGGCCTGTTACTCTCAAACAAACGTTACTCAATAACGCAGGCAAAATCAGCGTGCTTTTGCTGCTGGCTGCCATGCTGTGCACTATTGGGTATCTGTTACCTAAACGCACCCAGGTGTTTCGCCCAACGCGTGAAGTCCTGCACCAGTCATTCCACGGCGCAGGCGAAATAGCAGCACTTAACCAGGCACAACTGTCCAGCAAAACGCCATTGCGCCTGCAGTCTCTGCTGGTTGATACGGGCGATAAAGTCAAACGAGGTGAACTCCTTGCCCAGTTTGATGACCAGGAATTGCAGGCAGATGAGCAGGCAGCCAAAGCCGCCCTTGATGGAGCTGTGAGTAGTGAAGCCGCGGCACACACCAACTGGCTGCGCCAACAGCATATCGAGCAACAGGCCAAAGATGATGACCGCCGCGCACATATTCTGGCCCGCACAGGTAAAGGCGCGATTTCACAAAGCGACCTGGAAAATGCCAAAACCAGCCTGCAGACAGCCCAGCTAGACCTGGCGTCAGCCCGGTTCCAGTGGCAGCAGGCACAACACGCCCATACAGAGGCACAGGCACAATGGCGCGCCGCTCAGTCGCGCCTTGCGGATACCCGAATGGTGGCGCCATTCAGCGGCTTAATTACCGGCAGAAAGTGCAGTGAAGGCGACATTATCTCCCCCGGCACAGACTGTATTGAGTTAACCGATACTCAATCGCTGTACATCAGTGCACGCTTTGATGAATCAGTACTGGGCACCATCCAGGTGGGTGACAGTTGCGAGGTTTTTCTGCGCTCACACCCGAACCAGGCCCTGCACGGCTATGTGGAGCGGATAAACCGCAGCGTAGACAGCGACACGCGCGAATTCACCGCCAATATTGGGTTACCGGCCCTGCCCCCTGGCTGGGCGCTGGGTGAGCGGGCGGTTGTAGTTCTTCACCACACCAGTGCGCAGCCTGTTCTTACCCTGCCAGAGCACCTGCTCACCCATGCAAACGGAGAAACCTGGGTTTGGCTGCTGGACAAAGAGCATGCGGTCTTGCGCAAAGTGCAAATTGGGCAACACACCGAACAGGCCAGTGAAATCACACAAGGGGTAACACCAGACAGCCTGGTACTGCCACCGGCCCACTACCGCCCCGGGCGGCGTATCAGCCCGGTCAGGAGCGAAAATGAATCTCGCGATTAAAGACATTCGCGCGGGTCTGTTTCGCTTTACGCTAACCTGCGTGGGGATTGGTTTAATGCTGATGACATCGCTGGCTATGACTGGGTTGTATCAGGGGATCGTGGCAGATGCATTATCCATTATTGACCACGCCCATGCAGATTTATGGGTAATTGAAGCCGGAACCGAAGGCCCGTTCGCCGAAAGCTCACTCATTGACCGCAGCGTACTGAGCCGCTCTCTGGCCTTACAGGATGTCGCAACCGCCCGGCAGTTTACTTTGCAATCAGAGCGTTTCAGCGTGCACGGTAAAACAGTGCGCGCATCACTGGTTGGGCTGGATTACCCAACAGATACCGGCAGCACTATTCCATTATCCGCAGGCCGCCACCTGCGTGCCGGGCGCAATGAAGCCATTGCAGACCAAAGTACCGGCCTGCATACCGGTGACACACTGCGCCTCGGCACAACAGCTCTCACCGTGGTGGGTGTGGCAAAAAACTACCAGGACTACAACGGTAACCCCATGGTTGCTGTGTCGGTTAATGATGCGCTGGATATCCAGGCTCATCGCCCGGAAGAAAGTGTGTATATCTCGCGCGATACCGGGCGCGTCCAGGTGCCCAGTAAAACAGCTAATATTGCCGCAGTCCTGTTAACTCTGGTCCCCGGAGCCAACCTGCAGCAAGTGCAGCAACAAGTAAACCGCTGGGGAGACGTTATCGCTCTGACCAGCGAACAGGAGCGAGAAGTCTTTTTGTATGGCAGGCTGGAGCGTTTACGGGGCCAGATAGTACTGTTCACAGCCATTTTACTGGTAGTGACCGCCGTAGTAATTGCGGTGACGCTCTACACCATGACACTGGAAAAACTCCACGAAATTGCGCTCCTCAAACTGATTGGCGCACGCAACTGTGTCATTATCAGTATGATTTTACAGCAGTCTATTGCTCTGGGTGCTCTGGGTTACACCATGGCTGCCGTGCTCATTCCTGTGGTATCACCTTTCTTTCCACGCCGCCTGGTACTGACACTCAATGATTACCTGCTGTTTGCAGTTATTGTTTTGCTGTTATGCATTGTTGGTGCGTTACTCGGTATCCGCCGTGCCATGCAGGTGGAAGCACGCGAGGTGCTGTCATGAAACGTGCAGTCATTGAACTCAGCGGTATTACCAAATGCTATGGACAGGGCCTCACCCAGGTTACCGCCATCGCCAATGTCACGACCACGCTGTATGCCGGTGAAGTTGTTGCCCTGCTCGGCCCCAGTGGCTCGGGTAAATCCACCCTGCTGATGATTGCCGGGTTACTGGAATCCCCAACCCAGGGCACAGTGACTATTAACGGGTTATCCGCCAGTGGCCCTGATGCCGCAATTGGTAACGTGCGCGATTTCCGCCGCAAGAATATTGGCTTCGTTTTCCAGAAACCCAACCTGATCCCCTTTCTTACCGCCCAGGAGAATATTCGCCTGGCCATGGAAATCAATGATGTGCCGGCACCACAGCAAGCCCGAACACTCGCGGATTTACTCAACTGGCTTGAAATTGAGCACCGGGCCAATAACTACCCCGGGCAATTATCTGGCGGTGAGCAACAACGCGTGGCGATTGCCCGGGCTCTGGCAAACCACCCGCCGCTGCTACTGGCCGATGAACCTACCGCAGCACTGGACAGCAAGCGCGGGCGGCAGGTGGTGTCGCTGTTTCATAACATTGCGCATGAGCGAGATACCGCAGTAGTGCTGGTCACTCACGACCACCGCTGCCTGGACCTGGTAGACAGAATTCTGGAAATGGAAGACGGCCAGTTAGTTGAACGCCCCATGAATAGCATGATAACTCACGATAAGCGAAACTGAACCATGCGTGTTATGAACACTCTGTGTGCCTCACTGACTGCCCTGAGTATTGCTCTGAGCCTTAGTGGGTGCCATGCCCCTGCGCTGCCAAAAGACACTACACTGGCAATTCCCAACCGGTTTAACGCAACCAGCAGCGCCTCCACAACAGCACAACTGCGCCCGGACTGGTGGGTTGAGTTTAATGACACAACACTCAACTCACTGGTTCACCAGGCGCTGGAAAATAACCCCAATATTGCCGCATCAGCAGACCGCCTGAGCGCCGCAATGGCTCAGACAGCCCAGGCCCATGCAGACCGGTTGCCACAACTTTCACTGTCGCCACAAGCCAGTCGACGCAAAGCATCCACCGCAACGGATAAACCCTGGAAAGTCAGCAGCAACGGCCAAGAAAGTGCCCTCAGCAGTAGCGGCCTGTCTCTGGACACTCAACCCTATGCCACCGACTGGCAGGTACCGTTACAATTGAGCTGGGAAGTGGATCTGTGGGGAAAACTGCAAGCCAGTGAAAATGTAGCCGGGGCACAAGCAGAAGCCAGCCAGGAAGACCTGCGCAGCGCCCGGTTATCATTGGTTGCCTCGGTTGCACAGGGTTACATCCAGTTGCGGGCCGACCAGGCCAGTGCACAACTGCTCAGTAAACAACAAGCGGTACAACAGGCATTATTCGAAAACAGCCAGGCCAGCCAGTCGGCGGGAATCACCGACCTGACCGCAGCAACTCAGGCACAAATGGCATTGTTTGCGCTGAATAACCAGCAACGGGCGATGAGCCTGCATATTAGTGACGATATCCATACACTGGAGGTACTGTGCGGGCTGATGCCAGGTAGTTTGGCTGGTTTACGCAGCTCACAACACTGGCCGCTGAATTTACCTCAGACACCCGCCAGTCTGCCCGCCAGCGTGCTCAAACAGCGCCCGGATATTCGCCGTGATACCGACCAGTTGAATGCTGCCCGTGCTCAGGTGAAAGTCGCCCGGGCTGATTTTTTCCCGTCACTGAATCTCACCACCAGCCTGGGTACCGAGTCATCGAGCCTCTCTTCTTTGCTGAGCTCCGGCAGTCTGCTGTGGTCGTTAGGTGCCAGAATTTCTCAGCCCTTGTTTGACGGCGGGCGCCTGCAGGCAAATTACCAGGCAGCAACGGCACAATTTGAAGAAGCCGCGCATAATTACCAGGCCACAGTGATTCAGGCATTAAGTGATGTCGATAAAGGGTTAACCGCTCTGCAAATCAGCAAAACCAGCAGCGAAACCGCCACCAGACTCGTCACCGCTTCGGCACAGCTTACTGCACAACAACAGGCGCGGTTTAGTGCAGGAATGGGTACTCAGGATGCCGTAAATCAGGCCCGGCTGAGTGAATACCAGCAGCAGTCGGCGCTGGTCACATCACAAACGGCAGCCTTGCAGGCCTGGCTGACATTACGCCAGGCGCTGGGTGAATAACAGACCCAGGGTGAAAAACAGGGTATGGGCGAATCAATCGCCCTGACAAATGGCGTGAGCGGCAAACCCATTTACCGGTTCAGCGGCAACAGAACAGCTACCGCCAGCCCACCAGTCGCGGAGGCAGATATACGCAGTTGCCCACCGTGCTGGCGGGCAATGCGCTCAACAATCGACAACCCCAGCCCGGCGCCTTTATCCTGGCGCGCCTTACCACGGTAAAATGGCCGAACAATATCAGGCCATTGTTCTGGTGGGATCCCAGGCCCGCTATCTGCCACTTCCACCACAGCCATGGTCCCTTCAAGGCGCGTAGACACATGCAAACCCGTTTGGCCGTATTTCACTGCATTTTGCATCAGGTTCATCAGCGCGCGCTGAACGGAAACTGGCCGCCAGGTGAACTCGGGTAACTCTGCCAGTTGCACAGTGAAATCCACACCAAGGCCCGCGTAATCTGCCACCAGCGCTTCTACCAGGTGATTGAGGTTACCCGGTTGCGCCACTTCGTTATCTTCTTTACGGGCAAAATCAATAAACTGCCCCAAAATGGCGTCAATGGCCGCAATGTAACGCTCGGCGTCTTTCTGCCCGGACTGAAACAACGCAGGTTCTGCAACCACCATGCGTAGCTTGGTCAGAGGGGTGCGAATATCATGTGAAATCCCCGCCAGCATCTCTTCCCGGGCAGCATCACTACGCGCCAGTGTACTCACCATATGGTTAAACGCACGGGTGACTGTCGCCAGCTCTTCAGGGCCCTGTGGTGGAACCGGCGCAGGCCACTCCCCGGTTGCTACCGTGCGCGCAGCCGCAGCCAGTTGGTTCAGTGGGCGCGAAAGACGCCAGTGGATCCACGCAGCGCACAAAACGGGAAACAGCATAATAATAAAAGCGACCAGAACACCGGCAGCAGGCATCTGGTTGGAAATATGCTGAGCCGAAAAGGCTATCCACCAGCCATCATCTTTACGCAGGCGAACCCACAAACGCCGCTGCTCACCATATTCCCAATGCAGTGTCACACCGGGAGGTAACTGGCGCGACAGTTGCGCGAAAAAGTGATGCAGCATCATGCCTTCTGGCAGGCTGTCATGCCGTGCGGCTGTAGGCAGTTCGCTGTCAGGAATTCCATGCATATTGATTAATTGCTGGCGGCGCTCTTCGGGCGTCAGTGTTGCGAACAACTGGTTTATCATGCTGATCTGCTGGCTGACCAGTGCGGCTGCATCATCTACCCGGGGAAACTGCACCAGGCGAATCCACACGAACCACGCAGAAGCAAAACAGAGCAAAACCATTGGGATAAGCAAAGCGAGGTTGCGGCCGAGTAGAGACCGAAATAAGCGTTTGCTGAACACAGAGCCTGGCATGTGTGCTCCTGTTACTCAGAATAACCAGGTGGGAATGAAGCCTGGTTTGTTAAGACCTGGCAGGTTTGAGCGCTTAAAGGCAGGTGAGCACTGGCACGTTGTCAGGCAATAACCTCACCGGATAACAAATAGCCTTTCCCCCACACAGTGCGCAACCAGCGTGGTTCGGACGGGTTCTGCTCAATGATTTTGCGAATACGCAACACCTGCACATCCACACTGCGGTCAAGTGCCACATAGCTGCGCCCGCGCGCGCGGGCAATTAAATTATCGCGGCTTACCGGGCGGTTAAGCGTGGTCGCCAGCGCCACCAACAGGCTGATTTCTGCAGTATTGACCTCCACAGGCGTGCCCAAATGTGTCAGCAGTGACTGCGCCAGATCCAGCTCAAACTCACCAAAGCGCACTTTTTTGGGCGCAGCCGGGTTTTCGCCCCCCAGCATACGCTGGCGGCGCAAAATAGCCCGGACACGAGCCAACAGTTCCTGTGGAATAAAGGGCTTAGCGAGGTAATCATCAGCGCCACTTTCCAGGCCGGTTATCCGGTCTACCGGGTCGCCACGGGCGGTGAGCATCAACACCGGTAAAGTGTGCCCTTCTGTACGTATGCGGCGGCACACACTCAGGCCATCTTCCGGTGTCATCATTAAATCGAGGATAAGTAAATCCCAGGGGGTGCGGGCCAGCAGAACATCAAGCCGGGCGCTGTCCGCAATAGCCTGGACACGAAACCCATGCGCCTGCAGGTAATGCTGCAACATTTGGCGCAATTCACTTTCGTCATCCAGCACAATGATGCTGGCCTGGTTTTCCACTAAGCCCTGAGAGGTCACGCTGGTTTCTCCAACCTGAGTGTTACTGACTGACTGTAGCACCCGGGGCTAACAGGCCAAAGCGGGAAAATATGTCACCGTCTTACACGGCGGGATAAACGGGCAGACACCCGCTATCCCAATGCCTGGTTAAAACTGAACTGTAACTTACTTAAGCCCAACAACCCCGGCTTTTTCCAGCATGGCATGCAACAGCACATTGCCGCCTTTTTCGACCTGTTCTGGTGAGGAATACTCAATTTCGTTATGGCTGATACCGTCTTTGCAGGGGATAAAAATCATCCCGGTGGGGGCAAGCATGCTCATATATACCGCGTCGTGCCCGGCGCCAGAGACAATATCCATATGGGAATAGCCCAACTGCTGAGCAGCACGGCGCACGGCATCTTTGCAGGCCGGGTCGAAAGGCGCAGCCGGGTAGTGAGACACCTGCTCCAGCTTAACGCTCAGGCCACTTTCCTGTTCCACTTTGGCAATAAAGGCTTTCAGGGCGGTATCCATGTTATCCACATCAGCATCGGTCATGTTGCGGAAATCAATGGAGAACTTCACGCTGCCTGGCACCACGTTGCGGCTGTTGGGGTACACCTGCACCATACCCACTGTTCCCCGCCCATGGGGCGCAAACTGCCCGGCAATGGCGATCACTTCCTGCATAATGCGGGTGGAGACCTGGAGTGCATCCTGGCGCATGGCCATTGGGGTTGGCCCGGCATGGGATTCCATTCCCGTAACGGTGCAGTCATACCAGCGGATCCCCAGCACGGCCTGCACCACACCAATAGAAATATCCTGGTCTTCCAGAATCGGCCCCTGTTCAATGTGAGCTTCAAAATAGGCACCAATCGGGTGTTGCCCGGGAACTGCCGGCCCGGCATAACCAATTTTATGCAGCTCATCTTTTACAGTTTTGCCGGTGGTATCGGTGGCGGCATAGGCCTGTTCCAGCGTGAAAATACCGGCAAACACCCCGGATCCCATCATCACCGGAACAAAGCGGGAACCTTCTTCGTTGGTCCAGAACACCATTTCTACCGGTGCTTCAGTTTCAATACCGTAGTCATTCAGAGTGCGAATCACTTCAAGGGCGGAAAGCACACCGAAGTTACCATCGAACTTGCCGCCAGTGGGCTGGGTATCGATATGGCTGCCAGCGACAATAGGTGGCAGGCTGTTATCACGCCCGGCGCGGCGCATAAACACATTACCAATCTGGTCAACTTCTACAGATAACCCGGCTTCTTTGGCCCAGGACACCACCAGGTCGCGGCCCTGGCGGTCGAGATCCGTCAGTGTCAGGCGGCATACACCGCCTTTAGGCGTGGCACCAATTTCAGCCAGGCGCATCAGTGAATCCCACAAGCGTTCGCCATTAATGCGCAGGCTCTGGGTATCTGCCGTTTTTTTCGTTGCGGATAATACTTCACTTGTCATGACTTTCTCCTTCCTTCATTGAATTCGAATAACAGGGTATTAACGCGCTACTGCCTGCGGTGCCCGCTGGCGTTCCCAGGCGGCTGCCGCACTGAAATCCGGCCCAAATGCCGGGCGTTTGATATAGCGCCCGGCACCTTCGCGGGCACGTAACTCACCATCAGCCCAAACTACAACCCCCTGGCTGAGGGTAAACACTGGAACGCCGGTGACCGTCCGGCCTTCAAACACATTGAAATCATTACGGGAGTGATGGGTGGCGGCAGATAACGTTTTGCTGCCTGCCGGGTCCCACAACACCAGGTCTGCATCCGCACCCGGCGCAACACAGCCTTTACGCGGGTACAGGTTAAACAAGCGGGCGGTGTTGGCAGAGGTGATTGCCACAAACTCACTGGGTGTCAGCCGGCCACTGTTGACACCAGCATCCCAAATTACTGCCATACGCTCTTCCACCCCACCGCACCCGTTGGGAATTTTGGTGAAACTGTCGCTGCCCATG
This sequence comes from Mangrovibacter sp. MFB070, assembly GCF_000705335.1. Classification (NCBI taxonomy): domain Bacteria; kingdom Pseudomonadati; phylum Pseudomonadota; class Gammaproteobacteria; order Enterobacterales; family Enterobacteriaceae; genus Mangrovibacter; species Mangrovibacter sp. MFB070. The sequence continues at coordinate 46,370 of NZ_JJMI01000008.1, read as the reverse complement.
GCTTTCTGGCTGGCGCAGAACGTGCAGTGATCTGTCGCAGTGGTATGTAACTGGCCGGATTGCAGCCCGTGCCATAACGCACTTTGGTGGGATTTATCACGAAATGGCGGGCTCATCACATGGGCGGCGGCAACGGTGAAATCGGGGTGGCGATACACGCTGTCATCAATAACCAGGTGCCCGGCAAGCACCTCGCCATACACCCGCTGGCCACGGTTGCGGGCGCGGGCAATGGCTTCGGCAGATTCACGGCAGGAAACATGCACCACATAAATAGGTACGCCCATAATGCTGGCAACAGTAATTGCCCGGTTGGCGGCTTCGCCTTCCACTTCTGGCGGGCGCGATAACGGGTGAGCTTCAGGGCCAGTAATCCCCTGTTTCAGCATTTCTTGCTGCAGGAGATACACCATTTCGCCGTTTTCCGCATGGACGGTGGGCATTGCGCCCAACTCCAGGCAACGGCGGAAGCTGTTCATCAGGGTTTCGTCATCACACATAATGGCGTTCTTATAGGCCATAAAGTGTTTAAAGCTGTTCACCCCTTCTTCGCGCACCAGCGTGCCCATATCCCGGCGGACACTCTCATCCCACCAGGTTATCGCCACATGGAAGCTGTAGTCAGATGCGGCTTTTTCTGCCCAGCCGCGCCACTGATGGTAAGCTTCCATCAAGGGCTGCTGCGGGTTTGGTATCACAAAATCAATAATGGTTGTGGTGCCTCCCGCCAGAGCTGCCGAAGTACCGCTGTAGAAATCATCTACCGTGGTGGTGCCCATAAACGGGAAATTCATATGTGTATGCGGGTCTATGCCACCGGGCATCACGTACAACCCACCGGCATCCAGCGTTTCAGTGCCCACCGGAATATCCCACTGAGTGGCATCACCCACGGCAACAATCTTCCCGCCCGCACACAACACATCGGCGCGTTGCTGGTAATCGGCATTCACCACCGTACCGCCTTTAATCAACACATTACCCATTGTTTTCTCCTTTCTGTTCAGGGTTCAGGCGGTGGTTGCCATCGGGTTATTGGGGTGCGTTGTCCAGTTGGCATACTGGTCGGTCACCACTTTACCGGTGCGTTTATCCACTTCGCCGGGTTGCAAACTACGCAGAGAAATACAGTTTTCTACCGGGCAGACAGAGGCGCACAGGTTGCAGCCAACGCAGTCTTCTTCGCGCACTTCAAAGTGGCGTTCACCGTCTTGTAAGGTAGAGATGGCCTGGTGAGAGGTGTCTTCACACACCAGGTGGCAACGCCCGCATTTAATACACAGGCTTTGATCAATTACGGCTTTATCAACATGATTAAGGTTGAGGTAACGCCAGTCAGTAACACTGCCCAGCGCCATGCCGCGGAAATCTTCAATAGTGCGGAACCCTTTCTGATCCATGTAGTTTTCCAGGCCGCTAATCATGTCGCGCACAATCTGGAAACCATTGACCATCACGGCTGTACACACCTGAACGTTGCCACAACCGAGCGCGATAAATTCCGCCGCGTCGCGCCAGGTGGAAATCCCGCCGATACCGGAAATCGGCAACCCCTGGGTTTGCGCATCGCGGCCAATTTCAGACACCATATTCAGGGCAATGGGTTTCACCGCCGGGCCACAATAGCCGCCGTGGGAACCTTTATTGCCGGTATGGGGCGTCATCAGCATGGAATCCAGGTCAACGCCCATCACGGAGTTGATGGTGTTGATCAGTGAAACGGCATCTGCGCCACCAGCCCGCGCAGCTCTGGCGGGGTAGCGGATGTCGGTGATATTTGGGGTCAGCTTGACGATAACCGGCAGGCTGCAATACTGTTTGCACCAGCGGGTGACCATCTCAATATATTCCGGCACCTGGCCTACTGCCGCGCCCATGCCCCGTTCACTCATCCCGTGCGGGCAACCAAAGTTCAGTTCAATGCCATCAGCGCCGGTTGCTTCCACTTGCGGCAGAATAGTTTTCCAGGCGTCTTCTTCGCAGGGCACCATGATAGAGACCACAATCGCCCGGTCCGGCCAGCGTTTTTTCACCTGAGCAATTTCCTCCAGGTTAATGGCAAGGCTGCGGTCGGTGATAAGTTCAATATTATTCAGGCCAAGCACTTTGCGGTCTGCGCCGCGCAACGTGCTGTAACGTGGGCCGCTTACGTTAACGACATGGGGGTCAAGCCCGAGGGTTTTCCACACCACGCCACCCCAGCCAGCGGCAAATGCGCGTTCCACATTCAGGGCTTTATCGGTTGGCGGCGCAGAGGCGAGCCAGAAAGGATTAGGACTGTGGATGCCTAAAAAATTACTATGTAAATCAGCCATGAGCGTGCTCCCCGGCGAAATCAGCATGAGATGTAGCAACAGAAAGTGCCTGTGCAATGGAAACTGCGGCGATTTTTCCCTGCCGCACCGCATCAACCGTGAGATCAAGGCCACCGAAGCAACAGTCGCCCCCGGCCCAAACACCCGGCAACGAGGTCTGGCCCTGTTCATTGGTTAAGATGCGGCCCTGTTTAAGGGTTATCGCCGTTCCTGCCGGGGCGGGGTCGTAAGCCTGGCCAATCGCTTTCAGTACCCAGTCCGCCGCCAGGGTGTAACGCTCCCCACTGTCTGCCAGGCCGGTGTCACTTTGGGCCATCACACTGAATGTCACGCCAGTCACCTGGTTATTTTGCTGTTCATACGCCAGCGGCGCAGACCAGTAACGCAGCGTGACACCGTTGTCTTTGGCAAACGCCTGCTCTTTGGGCGAAGCTTTCATGGATTCAGCCCCGCGGCGGTATACCAAAGTGACGTCACGCGCACCGAGCTTCTTCGCCTGAACGGCGGCGTCAATCGCCGTCATCCCGCCGCCAATCACCACCACGTTACGGCCAACAGGCAACTGGCTGAGGTCTGTGCTCTGGCGCAGACGGGCAATAAAATCAACGGCATCCATAACACCTGCAGGTTCTGCTGACCCCAGGCTGGCATCGTTAACAGCCGCGAGCCCCAGGCCCAAGAAAACGGCGTCATACTCTTCACGCAGGGTATTAAGGTGCACGTCCTGCCCCAGGCGGGTTTGTGGGTGAAAATGAATGCCGCCCACCGAAAGCAGCCACGCCACCTCTTTGCTGGCAAAATCTTCGCCCACTTTGTAGCGGGCAAGGCCATATTCATTCAGCCCACCCGCTTTCGGGCTGGCGTCAAACATATCCACTTCGTGGCCTGCAACTGCAAGTTGATGGGCAGCAGCCAGGCCTGCCGGGCCTGCACCAACCACGGCCACACGCTTCCCGGAGGCGGGAGCGCGAACAAACAGCGGCTTGCCGCCATCAGCAAAGAACTGGTCGGTTGCAAAACGCTGGAGCAATGCAATGTTCAGCGGTTTGCCATCCTGAGCGTTACGCACACAAGCCTGCTGGCACAGGTTTTCTGTTGGGCAAACCCGGCTGCAAATACCACCCAGCACATTGGCTTTAAGGATCAGTTCGGCTGCACCACGCGTATTGTTTTGCGCCACGCGGTGAATAAAACCAGGAACATCGATATCTGCCGGGCACGCCTGGCTACAGGGTGCGTCATAACAGTAGTGGCAACGGTCGGCTTCTGTTACAGCCTGGTGTGCTGTGAGTGGGGCTTCGCAATCGGCAAACTCACGCGCGTAATCTGCCGGGGCTAATCTGCCAGCCTGTACGCCAGCCAGATCAATACCCAAAGGTGCATGTTTATTCACAAGCCACCTCCTGCACTTGCCAAAAATGAAACAGGGGCAGCTCGGTGGGGCAACGAACAACAACATACTGCGGGACGTCTCTGCTCATTATGCTTCTCCTGAAAGATGCAGCTCACGAAAAGTCCGGCTGCAAATTTTTGACCAAATGGTTAAGTTTTCAGGAATACCCATGCGATTTGCATGCCATTTATTTCATCTTCCTTTAACCCTGCTAAAAACAAGGCTTAAGACCACCAACACACGCTTATCAATGCACAATATCTCTTCATTTTGGTGCATTTCGCACCATTTTTGACACTTTTAGCTACATTAAGAGGCAACAGGCATGCCATCACTCAAGACCGCAAATCCGTAAAACACAACTCAGCACATGCTGGGTTGCACGCTCTTCAGCGCCTTCACTGTGGGCATCACTCCCCAGAATTGCGGCTATCTGAATATCAAAATCGGCGTAGGTCTGGGTCATCGACCAGACGGTAAAAAAGAAGTGGGTGGTATCAGTTGCGCGTAATTTTCCCTGCGCTATCCAGCCATCCAGCATGCGTGCTTTTTCAGCCACCAACTGGCGTAACTGATTTTGCAGTAACGGGTGCACCACCTGTGCGCCCTGCAATATTTCATTGGCAAACAGTTTTGAGGCGTCCGGGCGCGTAAAGCTGAAGCGGATTTTTTTGCGTACATAAGCTTCCAGCGCCGCTTTAGGGTCTGCGTCCGCCACCATGACTTCGAGTGGCGCCAGCCAGTCATGGAGAATGCGCTCCAGTACCCGCAGATAAAGGTTTTGTTTATTGCCGAAGTAATAGTGAAGATTGGGCTTCGGGAGTTGGGCTTCATCGGCTATTTGTTGCATGGTCGCACCGCGAAAGCCATAACGGGCAAACACCCGCTCAGCCGCAGGCAGGATAACGGCTTCATTGTCCTGGCGAATGCGCCCTTTATCCGGGCTTTCCACCACGCCACTGAGCAATACATCATTCATCAGTTAACTTACGCCTCCGAAACGAATGAAAAGCGCCCTCCCTGGCGCAAAAGCATTACTGCAGTTTGGCAGCAGCGTCCCATACTGCGTGGGACATAGCAGCATCGCCCGGGTCTTTCTTAATCACCGGGGTATCGCCGCCACTGTGCAGCAGAACATCAATGGTGCGATGGTAGGCTGCCGGGTCAAGCCAGCCAATTTTAGGTGTGTTCGCGTTGGTTATCAGTTTGGCGACATTTTCCATCTGGCGTGTTTGCCCTTCCACGGTGGAAGCACCAGAGGCATCTTCAGCAACCACAATTTTTGCTGCTTCTTCCGGGTGTTTAACGGCATAGTTCCACCCTTCAAATGACGCTTTCAGGAATTTCGCCATTTTGCTGACAAACGCCGGGTCCTTGAGGTCCGGGCCACGCACGTACAGGCCATCTTCCAGGGTTGAAACCCCTTCGTCCTCATACGGGAAATTAATCAGTTCATCTTTTTTCAGCCCGGCGTCAATTAACTGCCAGTATTCGTTGTAATTCATGGTGGAGATACAGGCAGCCTGGTCCTGTAACAATGGGTCAACGTTGAAGCCCTGTTTTAAGATGGTGATATCTTTACCCGGTTTCAGCCCCAGTTTGTTCATCCAGTTAAAGAAGGGGTATTCGTTGCCGCCGAACCAGACACCGAGGGTTTTGCCTTTAAAGTCTGCCGGGGTTTTAATGCCACTGGCTTTTTTACAGGTGAGCATCATGCCCGAGCGGTCATACACCTGGGCAATATTCACTAATGGAACGCCAGCTTCGCGGGAAGCAAGCGCATCAGGCAGCCAGTCAACAATGACATCTGCAGATTTACCGGCAATCACCTGGACTGGCGAAATATCCGTCCCGCCCGGCTTGATAGTGACATCCAGCCCTTCTTTTTGATAAAAACCTTTCGCCTGAGCCACGTAATAGCCAGCAAACTGCGCCTGCGGCACCCATTTTAACTGGAGTGTCACTTTCTCTGCGGCAAAGGTTTGAAAGGCGAGCGTCGCAGACATTGCCGCCAGCAACAATCCCCGGCGAAAAGCAGAACGTTTTATCATTGAGTAACTCCTCGGGTTAGGTATGTATATCCCCAGAATCATTCCGGCATACCGCTACCAGCCACCGGTATTAAAAAGGGAATACAAACGTGCTAAGCATCATTAATTAACGTTATTTTTCATTCACTTCGCTTACGACATACCACGCACTGTGGGATGCCAGAAATTCACCCGCCTGTCGAGGCGGACCACCAGGGCGTACATCAGCGAGCCGGCAACGGAGGCCACCACAATGGCAGACCACACCACCGGCATATGCATGCGCGCAGATTCAGTAGAAATACGAAAGCCCAGCCCGGCAGTGGGCGAGCCAAAAAACTCCGCAACAATGGCGGTAATTAATGACAGCGTCGCATTCACTTTCAGGGCACTAAAAATGAACGGCATGGCTTCAGGCAGGCGCAGGGAAAGCAGGCTCTGGCGCGGCGTGGCGGCATAGCAATACATCAGTTCCTGCTCCATTTTCCCGCAGGATTTCAGGCCTGCCAGGGTACTCACCAAAGCCGGGAAGAAGGTGACCAGGGTGACAACAGCCGCTTTGGAAGGCCAGTCGAAACCAAACCACATCACCGCTATTGGCGCCACACCCACTAATGGCACGGTACTGGTCAGGTTGGCCACTGGCAGCAACCCGCGTTGCAGGAACGGCAGGCGGTCTATCAACAAAGCAACCACAATACCCAGCCCGCTTCCCAGTACATAACCCGCCAGGACAGACTTAATCACTGTTTGCAGGACATCGCCCATCAGCATGCCTGAGCTGCTCACCAGCGCAGACACAATCGCCAGCGGCGCAGGCAAGATGACCTGGGGCACATCAAATGCCGTGACCAGGATTTGCCAGAACACCAGGATCCACAGCCCTAACAGGCTGGCAACCAGGCTTGCCGGTAGTGGCGTGCGGGCAAGGCGCTGCACACTGACCACCGCCAGTAATGCCACCGCCGCCAGAGTTAACCCGCTGAGCGGCAACCACGCAAGCCACACGGTACCTGCCGCCAGAGTGATAGCAAAAGCCGCCATGCGCCAGACCGGCAATGTGGGTGAACAGGCCAGCAGCGCACTGGTAATCAGCACCAGATTTACCGCCACCAGCGCACCGTTCACCGGCGAGGCAACAGAGAGTTGGACCAGGGATAAAGCCAGTAACAGCAGTGCCAACAGCAGTGAGATAACACCCGGAATAGTTTTACTTTTCATCACGCCCCCTTACGCTTACGCATGACCAGGCGTTCAGCCAGTGTGACCATGCCGGTTAATACCAGGCCCAGCAGCGACGCCATCACCAGTGCCGACCAAATCTGCACTGTGTTGCCGTAATAAGAACCGGTCAGCAGGCGAGCCCCTAACCCGGCCTGCGCGCCTGTAGGCAGTTCCGCCACCATGGTGCCCACCAGCCCACTGGCAATAGCGACACGAAAAGCGGGGAACAAATAAGGCAAAGCGGAAGGCAGGCGCACCATCCAGAAGATATGGATCCGGCTGGCCGCCCAGGTGTGTACCAGTTCCATCTCCATTTTCTGCGGGGAACGCAGCCCCTGCACAGTGGCTATCGTCACCGGGAAAAAGCACAAATACATGGCGATGGTGGCTTTGGGCAACATACCGGTTATCCCCATGCTGCCGAGAATTATCAGTACGATGGGGGCAATAGCCAGTACCGGAATGGTTTGTGAGGCCACAATCCACGGCAGCAATGCTTTATCCAGGGTGCGCGAATGAACGATACACACCGCCAGCAAAATCCCCAGCGCCACCCCCATGGCGAAACCGGTTAATGCGGCGCTGGCCGTCACCCAGGTGTGCAACAGCAGGTTACGTGGCGATGTCACCGGCCATTGAGTGAGGCTGTTCCAGATATCAGCAACAATTTGGTGGGGAGCTGGCAGTAACGGGCGAGTGGCATTCAGTGAGGCAACAATCAGGTCTGCCGTGTTCCAGGAAGCCCGGTGGGACAACACCCGGTCAATAGTGCCATGGGCATTCAGCGCCACAGCCAGGGCGTACCACAACACGACCACTGCCAGCAGTACCACACTGACGGGCAGCGTATGGAACGTTAAACGCCTGCCCCAGGAGAGCGTTCTAGTGGTCATGATGCCCCTCCACCAGCGCTTCCCTCACCGCCTGAGATAGCTGCATAAATGCAGCTGTGTCGCGGATTGACAGGTCGCGCTCAGCAGGCAGGGGCGAGTCAATCACTTTAATAATGCGCCCGGGCCGTGGAGACATAATGACGATTTTGGTGGACAGGTACACTGCCTCAGAAATGGAGTGGGTCACGAACACCATAGTGCGTTGCTCGTGATACCACAGTTGCTGCAATTGTTGGTTAAGGTTGTCGCGGGTCAGTTCATCCAGCGCGCCGAAAGGTTCATCCATCATCAATATTTTGGGTTCAAAACCTAAAGCACGGGCAATGGAGACACGCTGCTGCATGCCGCCGGATAACTGCCAGGGGTACTTTTTCTCAAACCCTTTCAGCCCAACACGGGCCAGTTGCTCACGGGCAATTTCATCACACCGGCCTGGCGGCACACCCTGAATTTGTAACGGCAACATGACATTTGCCAGCACCGTGCGCCACGGGAGCAATACCGGTGCCTGGAAGACATAACCATAAGCCCCGGCCTGGCGGGCTTCAGAAGGAGACATATCGTTGACCAGCAACTCACCTGAACTCACCTGTTCGAGATCGGCAATGGCACGCAGTAAGGTTGTTTTTCCACAACCGGACGGCCCAATGAAAGAGACAAACTCACCCTGGCGAATTGTCAGATTCACATCTTTAAGTGCATGTACTGGCTGGTCTGCCGCCGGGTAAATGACATTTACATCACGCACCGTAACGGCTGGCCGTGCCGTGGCAGGCTTTAAGGACACCACGGCAGACTCTTCCTCATACATTAGCTGGCTCATTCCCCTGCTCCCCCTGTCAATTTTTGACTGGTTGGTTAAGTTTCTCTTGGTTATGCCATTTTTGTGCCAGAGTGAAAAACTGTAAGAACACAGCACGTTTAAAGCAATTAGCGGCATGATATGAACTTTTATTGACCATATGTGGTGCAAAAAACAGCAGAGTTGCTTTGTGATGGGGCAAGGAAAGTACGTGGGCGATAAAACTGTGGTCAGGGCTGCCCAAAAAGTGATGAAAAAGGCAGCAACTGCCATCCTATAAAAGGCTCGCAGTTGCAGTTAGTGACAGATGCCCACAACCGCTGTGGCAGTTGGTGGAAAAAACAGCAAAAATACCGTCATGGCTATCAGAATGACTAATATCTGTAGCCCGATGCTGAACATTCTTTCTGCCAGAACAGCAACACTGGCATAACCGGCAAAAAACGGTATGGTTTGCTGATGAAAATTGTTGATGACTTTCAGGAACTCCCCATGGAAAACCCGCTTACCTTCCACCGCTACCACGGCCTTGGCAACGACTACCTGGTCTGCCACCACAGTGTGGCGGCACAACTGACTAACCAGCAGATCCAGCGCATTTGTGACCGCCATTACGGCATTGGCTCCGATGGCCTGTTGGTGGATGGCGATGACGGCGATATCCCCACATTGCGTATTATTAACCCCGATGGTTCTGAAGCCGAGAAAAGCGGAAATGGGCTCAGGATCTATGCCCGTTACCTGTTCGATTGCGGCCGTGTAGCGCACACGCCTTTTAAGGTAAACACCCTGGGCGGCCAGGTTTCCTGCCTGGTGGAAGAAGGGGCACATCAGGTAGTTGTCGATATGGGCGAAGCCCGCTTTAACCCGGCCGCCCTGCCAGCATTAGTAGAAGGCACAGAAGCACTGGCTCTGCCATTAATGCTGGGCGGTAAATCCTGGCAGGCCACCCTGGTTTCCATGGGCAACCCACATTGTGTTATCCGTGTGGAAAAGCTCGACCTGGAGCAGGTTCGGCAGTTGGGTGGGCAAGTGGAAACCCTGCCATTATTCCCCCGGCGCACCAATGTGCAGTTTGTGGAAGTTGTGGACCGCAATAATATCAATATTGGTATCTGGGAGCGGGGAGCCGGTTATACCCTGGCTTCCGGCAGCAGCAGTTGTGCCGCCGCCAGTGCCATGTACAAACTGGGGTTAGTGGATGAACAAGTTACTGTGCATATGCCTGGCGGGCAACTCACCATTACGCTGAATAAAGATTTCCAGGTCAGAATGCGTGGCCCGGTACAGAAAGTTGCTACTATTCAGCTGGATAACGACTGTTTTTTTGATATGCACAGTTAAGCTCATATTAAGCCCGGTATATAACCGGGCTTAGATTGATGAAAAAGAAGGAAAAAGCGTGGTTTTTTCTTCTTTTTAGTTAGCAGCTGAAAATCAATAAATTGATTTTCCTGGTTTTTTATTGGGTGACATCCTCTCGTTCTGTGCGGACATGAGGTTTGTCATCAGACTCAGCCCGGTGTGTAACCGGGCTTCGATTTTTGTGCGGTTTTAATACACATAAATCAGCCGCAACCGCACACACATGTTCTGCGTATTCCCTTCAAGTTATTCCCCGGTAAGTCTGTAGCAAACTGACGGTCGATGAAACACTGAGTGCCAACCAGTTGGCTGTGCTGGATATCCGGCAGAAAATCCACTGACCACAAAAGGAAACTGCCCCATGCATAATCAACTGGGGCAGTATTTTCAGAATGTTATTTACCGCTGACGGCAGCCATACCTTTTAATAACGCGGCATTAAACACCGCAGGGTCCTGAATTTGTGGGGCGTGGCCCAGATTATCAAATTCAACCAACGTGGCGTGAGGCATTTTGCTGGCCGCTTCTTTGCCCAATACCGCATAGTTACCCAGTGTGGCCTGCACCGAAGGCGGCGCACCATCTTTACCCGGCGCGGTATTGTCTTTCTTACCCACCATAAGCAGCACCGGCATGTGTAAATCACCCCATTCATACATAACAGGCTGGGTGTAAATCATGTCGTACAGTTGTGCCGAGTTCCAGGCTATACGCTGTTTGCCCGGGCCGTTATACATACCCGCCAGCATGTTCACCCATTTATCCCATTCAGGTTGCCACTCACCGGCATAGTAAGTGTGCTGTTCATATTTGCGAATAGAAGCTGCCGTGGTTTTCAGCTCTTTTTGGTACCACTGGTCGATAGTGCGGTAAGGTACGCCTTTACGTTTCAGGTCTTCCAGACCAACCGGGTCCACCAGAATCAGTTGCGACACGGAATCCGGGTACATCAGTGCAAAACGTGTCGCCAGCATCCCACCGGTAGAGTGCCCCATCAGGCGAAAGCGGGTTATTCCCAGGTGGTTCAGCAACTGGTGGGTATTTTCTGCCAGTTGCTGAAAACTAAACTGGTAAGCTGCCGGTTTGCTGGATTTGCAAAAACCGATTTGGTCCGGCGCTATTACCCGGTAGCCCTGTTCTGACAACAAGCGAATGGTGCCTTCCCAGGTATCTGAGCAAAAGTTTTTACCATGCATCAGTACCGCCACCTGCCCATTCGCTTTTTCCGGGCGAATATCCAGGTACGCCATCTCCAGGGACTGCCCCTGGGAGGTAAAGGTAAAATGCCGGGCAGGCCAGGCGTAGTTAAAACCTTCCAGTTGCAGCCCATAGCTGGGGGGTTGCGTTTGTGCCCATACAGGAAAAGCACAACAAATCGACAGTAAAGCTGCAGGTAAAACACGTATTCCCATTATCCACCTCCATATAAAAGCCCGGCACCAGGTATAACGGTTTCAGTTAAGTGACAGGGGGAAAACGTGCTATTTGCGGTGAGTGAGGCAAGAAATACACGGCCTGCTGTTATTGCAGGCCGTGGTTTCAGCGCGCAACATGAATGCGCTTTTTAACATCTTTCAGAAATAACGTGAGCGTGAAACTCATTAATACCAGTAAACTCCATGAGCTCCATTTGCCCACATGAACCACTGACCAGGCACCCAATTGGTTGGGGTAACGCCACACTCCCATAAATGTGCTGATGTTCTCCGCCAGCCAGATAAAAAAACCGACCAGCATAAACCCAACCAGTAACGGCATTTTGCGGGGTTTATCGTAAGGCGTGAACACCACTTCACTACGCGCATACAGCCCAACCACCAGCGCAGTAATATACCAGCGGTAATCGCCAATATAATGATGAGTGAAAAAATTCAGGTAAATCAATAATGAGGCAATAACCGCAAACCCCAGAGGCGGGTGGTGGCGAATATGTAAATCCAGCAAACGCCAGGCCTGAATAATATAACTGCCAACGGCGGCATACATAAACCCGGCAAATAACGGCACGCCGCCTACTTTACTCCAGGCAAAATCCGGGTAACTCCAGGCACCAATAGCAGAAGAGGTTTTAAATAACTCAAGAATAAACCCAACGATGTGAAACAAGGTGATGGCTTTAAACTCATCCCAGGTTTCCAGTTTGGTTGCCAGCATCAGTGCCTGAATACCCAGGGCAATAATCAGCAGCAGATCATAACGCGCCAGCGGCCCAACCCCACTGCGTGGCACCACAAACATCGCCAGAAAGAAAAGCCCGGCAAACAAGCAGGCCCGGGCTTCTTTCAGGCCAAACCACAACAATTCAAAGAAAAAGCGCCGCACACCGGACATCAACCGGTTGGAGCCCGGGTACGGAAGTAATTCGGGGGGTGTCATTTAGCGTCCCTGCATCGTAATCAGGTAAATCGCCGCCAGGGTTTCTGGCGGCGGAAAAGTGCACTATTTTGCTATAAAACAATGGGTAATAATAGAAGATGCTCCCCACCAAAAAAGGTTGTACAGACCACAAACAGGTGCCGTTACCCCATTACCGTGCGGTACAGCAGGCTGTCGAGCGCCCCTGTTTTACCCGTTGCGCTCAGGGGTAATTCCGGTGGGATTTCCCCTCTTGCCAGTTCGTGTTCAATAAACGCATGCAAGTGCTCCCTGCGCGGGCCATACCCGGCTTCCCCGGTACGCTGTTTAATTTCCAGTAACTGGTCTATTTCTGCCAGAAGACTGGCATCAGTAACTGTTTTTGCCAGTAATTCGCGGAACAGTACTGGTGGTTGCCCAAGCCCGGCCTCAATCCAGCGCACTGCCAGTAAAGGCCGCAGCACATAAAAGTACTTTTTCAGCCGTACCGAGTCGCCCTGCAAATAACCGCGAAAGTTTTTCCGCGCCATTGAGTAATAGTGCCAGCGAGCTCTGACAGGTGAGAACCAGTCTGGTTGCTGTGCACGCAACTCGGCCATCACACTTTCATCCTGCTGATAAACCACCGGGGAGTTCAGCCATTCGAGCAATGTAGGGTTGGCGGCTTTTAACAGCCCCAGTGCTTTGCGCCACTCCCAGCCACTGACATCCAGCTCATCATCAATGGGAAGCTCGATGACATCGCGTTGCGGTTCAACCCGCAGGTACCACTCGGCCGGGTGAACATATAAAAACCGGACATCGTAGTCGCTGTCTGGTGAGGCAAAGCCCCACCCACGGCTCCCGGATTCACAGGCATAAAGCACTTTCACCCCAAACCGGCTTTCTACAGATTGTAATGTGTGCCGCACACGGCTCTGCATGGCGGCGTCCACTGCTAATATTGCCATTTTCTTCTCCTTTTTTAGCCTGTTGCCGGGTTACACATTAATTTTCACTAAACCCTGTAATACCTGGTCCAGCCCGCCAAATACTGAAATTTTATCAATACGTTCAGCCACTTTTTCCAGGGTTTCCATTTCTTTAAGCCGCAATGCGACCGGGTTGTTTTCCATCACTTTGGCTGTATTCAGCAAAGATCGGGTTGCTGCTGTTTCTTCACGGCGGCGGATGACATTTGCCTGCGCTGATTTTTCCGCTTCCACCAGCCGGGTTAAAATCGCTTTCATATCACCAGGCAAGATAATGTCCTTCACGCCGACAGACGCAATTTCAATACCAAAGGGAGCCAGCCGCTGTGTTACCTGCTCACCCACGATGCCGTCCAGCACCAGTTTGTCTTCCAACAATTCGTCCAGTGAGCGGGTTCCCACAGCCTGGCGCAGCGCGAACTGGACCTCGCGGTACAGGTATTCCAGTGGCTTAGTCAGTTGTGCAAATGCGCTCAATACATCCTGGTAGCGCCAGTTCACCGCCATATTCAGGCGAATGCTGACTTTGTCTTTCGTCAGGATCTCCTGGCCGCTCACTTCCAGCGCCTGTAAGCGCATATCCACCACTTCGGCTTCCACCTGGTGGTTTACCTTCCAGTACGCATGTACGCCTGGTGGTAACAGTTCCTGGGTTACACCATCTATTTTCAGTACCCCGGTATGCCAGGCAGGGACTTGTACGCTCAGCACAAGGTCGCGGCCTTTAACCGCTGCACTACCAGTGCGTGATTTCACCAGCAGGTTTTGCAGCGCTTCTGGCAACTTCACATCCTGAACTTCTACGCGTTCCAGGCGTAATGCGCCCTGGTTCTGCCAGTACAGACGGCGCGTTGAAGGGGGAATCAGTGCCTGTAACACGCCATCGCAGTACAACACACCCACTTCATCTTCACCGGTGTCTGCTTCCAGGCAATAACGCGCCACCCACTCGGGTTTGTAGTGGCGTAAATAGCCACTGAGCTCTTCATCCACCATGCTGCCATCCAGTTTTATCAACTGCACTTCAGCAGCCGAAAACCAGGGTAAACGGTGCTGGCCCGCTTCCAGAATTTTTTCAATTTCTTCGTGTTGCGCCAGCAAACCAATCTGACCTTTCCGTATTGTGATTTTTTTAGCCATGTTGTTTTCCTTTTTCTTAATACCGGTGCAACCACGGATGCAGGGGCGAAACCGCAGGGGAAACGTTGTTTTGCCCACGGCCCGGCACCATTACCGGTGGTTGCCTGGGGGCTACTCCATACTGGCTGTAACCCGTTGTACTGCGAAAGTTGTTTCACTCAGTGACAGTGAGGTGCGAACCCAGGAATCGAACCTGGCATGACCGACTTTTCGCTAATGCCGTTCTGCTGGCGGAACACACCCCGGATAACGACCGTATCGTTCCAGGTGCGCTGGCGGAGAGTTATTAACTCCGGCAATTCCAGCATGCTGACGTAGATAACATTGCCAGTTCCGTGCCAAAAACCAGAAAAGCGCAAAATAAATTCATAACCAATTGAAAAATATATTATTTATAATATAAAAGATGAATATCACTTGTTCACCACCAGGCATTTTTATATCCTTATTTATCGTATTTTATCTTTTAGGATAAACATGAATAAACGCCGGGTTGTGATAGGTGTACTGGGAACTGAACTGGACAGGCGAGGAAAACGCGCCAACCGGATGAAAAAGTGGCGCCCGACTGTTGGGTTGTGCATGCAGGAAGACATGCCGGTTGACCGTCTGGAATTATTACACCAGCCCACAGATATCAACCTGGTGTCTGCGGTGCAGCAGGATATTCAACAGGTTTCACCAAAAACGACGGTAAACACCCATGCTATTGCGATTAATGACCCGTGGGATTTTGAAGAGGTGTATGCCGCATTCCTCGATTTCGCCACACACTACCCGTTCGACACCAGGCATGAAGAGTACCTGGTGCATATCACCACAGGTACGCATGTGGCACAGATTTGCTGGTTTTTGCTAACCGAGGCCCGCTACCTGCCCGCCAGCCTGTTACAAACCAGCCCGGCCAAACGCCAGGGAGATGAACCGGTTTCTCCCGCAGGCACCTGTTCCACAATTGATCTCGACCTGAGCCGTTACACTAAACTCACCAGCCGCTTTCTGCATGAACAGCAGGAGTCGGTGTCATTTCTGAAATCTGGCATTGAAACCCGCAATGCAGACTTTAACCGGACTATCGACCAGATTGAGCGGGTGGCACTGCGTTCATCTGCACCGGTATTGCTTACCGGGCCAACCGGTGCCGGGAAGTCGTTTCTGGCCCGGCGTATTTACCAGTTACGCCAGGCCCGCCATTTAGTTAAAGGGCAGTTTGTCGCCGTGAACTGTGCAACTTTGCGGGGCGATAACGCCATGTCTGCGTTATTTGGCCATGTGAAAGGTGCCTTTACTGGTGCGCTACAGGCCAGAAGTGGCTTGCTACGTGAGGCCAACGGTGGCGTGCTGTTTCTGGATGAAATTGCCGAACTGGGGCAGGATGAACAAGCAATGCTTCTGAAAGCTATCGAAGAGAAAACGTTTTTTCCTTTTGGTTCAGATAAAGAAGTCCACAGTGACTTCCAACTGATTGCCGGTACGCACCGCAATATGCATGAATGGGTGGCTCAGGGCCATTTCAGGGAAGATTTATTCGCCCGTATTAATATGTGGACGTTCCGCTTACCAGGCCTTGCTGAACGCCGGGAAGATATCGCGCCAAATATTCGCTATGAGCTGGAGCGCTATGCCCGCGACCACCAGGCACAAATTCGCTTTGATAAAGAAGCGCTCACCCGCTACCAAAATTTTGCCTGTTCAGCCGGAGCACTGTGGCGCGGTAACTTCCGCGAGCTGGGCAGTTCAATCGCTCGCATGGCAACCCTTGCAGAACAAGGGCGCATTACGGAATCACTGGTAGATGAAGAAATTGCCCGGCTGCAGGCAAACTGGAACCCTTCTGCACATTCAGCGCCGCCCTTACCCGTCGATATCAGCCAACTGGATGTGTTCGACCAGCGCCAGTTAGAAACTGTAATTGAGGTTTGCCGGCGGTCCGCAACCCTTTCCCAGGCAGGGCGAGAATTATTTGCCGTATCACGGCAGAAAAAAGCCAACCCAAATGACGCCGACCGGCTTCGCAAATACCTGGCGCGCTTTGGGCTCAATTGGGATGATGTGAAATAGCTTATTGGGAAGAGCTAAGTGAACAACTCTGTATAAGAGTTGTTCACGATAATATTGCCAGCCAGGCCAGTGTGTGCGAACGCTTACCCTTGTTCGTTATCACCAGAATGACCACCCGCGCCAATGCTGCCAATAAACGGCAACCGCAGGCTCAACGGTGTAAAATCCAGCCCTAAATTCAGACCAAGAACGTTCACCTCAACGCCCTCTTCTGCGCCAACAGTAATACCCGCCACACCCAGTAACGACAACTGGACACCGCGCCCGGATGGCGGTAAGCCAACCGGGTTTAGCAACGAACGGTAATCCTTCCCTACTGCATTAGCCGGCATATCCAGTTTTAATGCCGGTACTTCCCGGCCGATATGGGCAAGAAACGTATTACTGTTAGGGCCCGGCCAGGCGTGGTAGGTATCCGGCCAGGGGTAAGAGGCAATCGCCGCTTCAATTTTAGGGATCAACGCAGCAGCTTCAGCACCAC
Organism: Mangrovibacter sp. MFB070; assembly: GCF_000705335.1. Lineage (NCBI taxonomy): Bacteria > Pseudomonadati > Pseudomonadota > Gammaproteobacteria > Enterobacterales > Enterobacteriaceae > Mangrovibacter > Mangrovibacter sp. MFB070. The sequence continues at coordinate 29,340 of NZ_JJMI01000008.1, read as the reverse complement.
GATGCGACACCAGCAAGCGGGGTTTAGCGCCATACCAATAGCCATCCGGTGTATTACTGTTGCGCCGCACCTTGTCGCCAGAGCCCCAACTGATGACTTCGTAGCGGGTGTACTGCGTTTCCCCGGCGCGTTTAAAAATAATCCACGGGTGTACTGCTACCGCCCCTTTCCAGCCCCAGGTTGGGGCTGCATAAACTTGCACAATAGCTTGCTGAGCGTATTTCACCGGGTTGGGAGCGACGCCTGCCGAATCTCGCCGCGCAGACCACCATTGTGACTGACTCGTTGTTTCACGCTGATGCACTGCCTGGGCGACACTGGCGGCCAGTGATAACAAAAAAATAGTTACTATGCCGAAGCCTGTGACTTTGCTCAGACTCATAAATATTCACCGTAAAATTAGTTAGTTGCAGTAAGGTGACCATATAAAAGCAGCAACATTTAACAGGGCACACATGCGAAGGGTCATCACTTTTCCATTGCAGGTATTTTTTTAAAATCTAAAGGTGTTTCGCATAACATGTGGCCGTTTTATCTACCACCTGATTAACGTATTCTGGTTTCCAGCAGATATGAATATGGGTTGCCCTTTTAATCAGATCTAACTCTTTGTGCTCTGTTACGGCCGCTTTAGAAAAGCATCTTGTGTCATATACAACGTATCTGCTTTGTCTACAGCCACCATCAGAAGCGGGTGATTAATCAACGGGGAGCAGGTCGTGGCATCAAACTCCACTAAATCCAGAATACAGCACAGTGTATATAAGAATGCTGAGGCAGGGTGTTTATGTGTGCGGTAGCAACACTCATTCCCTTCACGATATTAATCAGATGAAATTACCGTAATTTATTCATTAGTTAGGTTATCTGCCCCAGTGTAAATAATTCCACCACCAGCACTTTCCTGAGTACGAGCCTGTATTGCTTTCTCCAGGCAAACCTGCAAGGTAAAAACGCCTGCATTCCGAAGGCCATGACACACTCAGAGAAACCATACTGAAGGAAGGAAGCTGTCAGTTACATGACAAAAAGATAACAGTGGTGACAGGCAAGTATAACGACACTGTATCCTGATACCGCATCGTAAAGGTAAACGTGTGTTATTCATCCCATAACAATGAACCATAACCTTGCTGGTAATATTCAGGTGAAGCGTGTTCAGGGCAGTTTCAGTCACTAACAGTGATAAAAGCAGCAACCTGTTTTTTCATGGCAAGCAATCATATGTGGAATACGGTCAACACTACCGAAAGGGTACTTTCTGGGGAAGGTAATTGTGAACAACAATGGCCAGGGAGTGGAACACACCCATGCGTTGCTGGTGCGTTATCTTCTCTTGACAGCGAATAGCGCACTTTTCAACCAACACACCTATTGAGCCGGATACAAACCCGATCCATACTCAGTACAAGAAGGATTTCCCCCGGAGGCGGTGATGGCAGTAGGTTGGGCAGGCGATGGTGCCGTTCAGGCGCAAATTGACAGCACTGTTGATGATGCAGTTGCCAGAGCGCGCAGTGCACTCCCGGCAGGGGAAAGCCTGGAATTTTGTGCGGAGTGTGGCGAGCCTATTCCAGAGGCCAGGCGCAAGGCGGTACCCGGTGTTCGGTTATGTATCAGTTGCCAGCAGGCACTGGATACACAACACGGACCGGTTTCCGGTTATAACCGCCGGGGTTCAAAAGACAGCCAGTTACGTTAGTATTTAGTTGGTATCAGGTGCAGCTTGTAATGTACCCAGGCAAAACGGACTATTCCCTTTTAGGTATCTTCCGACTTACTGACCAGACCTGCTGCTGTACGTATTCAATACGCAGTATCTTACTCATTCCACGCCTGTAGCCGTATAGACAAAGAACAACTCAACACCGCTTTCGCCGCCATACTCATCCATTCGTTCAGAGAAGAACACTGACGTTTGTCGCTGCTGTCAGCCAGTGTAATGGCAGTTCAGGCTGGTTATACTCCGCTAAATTATCAACGCTTAGATAAGGGGCTCTCCAGTTAGAGAGCCCAGCTAAATGCATGCTGTGCAGCCTCAGAACTCAACGTTTGCGCTGAGCACCAGGTTGCGAGTTTCTCCTTCGGCAACTCGCAAATTTCCGCCACTGGAGGTGTAATAGTGTTTGTTAAACAAATTATTGATATTTAACTGCAGGTGCGTCTTCTTACCCAGTAATTTGTTATCCCAACCAATAAAACTGTCTGCTACGGTGTACGCAGGCAGCGTGAAGCTATTGTCTGGATCGCCAGCACGGGTGCCGACATAACGAACACCGCCGCCAATGCGGAAACTACCGGGTAACAGATTAAAGTGCACATTATGGCTTAAATATAACGCCCCTGAATTACGTGGAGCATTTTGCAGACGGTTGCCATTGTTATCCGAATTATTTTTGTCGTTAACAATTTCTGCCTGGTTATAGCTATAATTCGCACTAACATCCCAGTCTGGATAAATCTCGCCGTTTATCTCAAATTCAACACCGCTTGATCGGGCCTTATCCACAGCATAGGTGTCACCATTTAACGTTAAAGCAATATTACGTTCATCAATACGGTAAAGCGCGACTGTAGCAAAAAGCGCCGGAGTCACCTGCCATTTACTGCCGATTTCATAGGTTGTTCCCTGTTCCGGCGCTGCAACATTGCCGTTGTCGTCAGGATTTGTGGATGGCGTAAAAGATTTACTCAGACTGCCATAAAAAGAGATATCTGGTGTCAGCTTATAAATAAGCCCTGTTTGCGGTAAGAACTTATTACCTTCACTGTCATAAGTCAGTGTGGACGGGTTGCCTTCTGATTGACGCTGTTCATAGTGCTGGTAGCGAGCGCCCCCCACAACAGTCCAGTGAGACGTCAGGTCAATGTTATCTTTGACATAGACGGAGCGGCTATGGAGCCGATTAAGTTGATTACTGCCAGAAGTTTTTTCTGTACTACTGTCTGTGACCGTCTCCAATCCATAAACTGGGTTACTCAATGTGAAATCAGTATTTTTCTTGCCGTTATAAGCATGAGCGCGATAGGTCTGATTCATTTCATAATCGGTACCAACGACCAGATTATGTGTCATACCAAATATTTCTGGTGTACCGATGGCATCCCACGATACATATTTCGTTTTATGGTTGAAACCACGAAAAGCATCCGGGCGGCGAGTCACGACTCCAGTGGTTGTATTAATAGCAGTGGTAGTAACAGTATTACTGCTGTACTGGCGCTGGTTCAAACCTACAGTAACACGTGTTGACCAGGTGTCATTGAACTGATAATCCCAGTGAGAGCTAAATGTTTGATTACGCCCCCATGCGTGGTTTGAATAATCATCCAGGCGAGTTTTGTAGCCAATATTTATCGGCTTACCATTAATAAATGCAGTACCACGGTCGTAAGGAATATCATATTGAAAACTTTCGTAGCTGATATTAAAGCTGGCTTTATCTCCATACCATTGTAATGATGGCGCCACCAAATTATGTTTATCATTACCGTACCCACGCCAGTAATTCTGAGCCTGTTTTTCGGCAATCAGACGAAATGCAAAACCATTACCCAGGGGCCCAGTGATATCAATATTTCCCGCGCCGCCGCCAGTGCTGTTGTAATGCCCACCAATACTTGTGTGCCATGTATATTGTGGCTTTTTACTGACAATATTAATCATCCCGCCGGGATTCAGGATGCCGTATAACAGAGAAGACGAGCCCTTAAGTACTTCAACATGATCGGTAGTGGCATCAAGGTTGAGCCCCTGACTACTACGAATACCATCGCGGAAAATCGAACCGTCAGCATTCGAACCAAAGCCGCGGCGGATGATCCCATCTTCTGTCTGGCCGAGCGTATTAGACTGAGAAATACCACTAACAAAGCGTAAGGCGTCTGACAGGTTACTGGACTGGTAATCATCCAGCTCCTTTTTTGTCACCACGCTAACCGACTGCGCTTCATTCAGTCTTGATGTAGGCATTTTACTGGCGACTGAAGTGGTAGGGCTGGTGTACCCGTTATCACTTTGTTCAGTAGCCGTCACCGTTATGGTATTGCCATCGTCTGCAGCATAGCTGCTGGCTGACGAAATTAACGCGCTACTGTAAATCGCAAGCCATATTTTTCCCAGTGGGTGCTTGTGGCGTTGAAGGCTTTTATGTTGCTTCATTTCTTTATGTTTTCCCTGGAAATTAACTCAAATTTTTTATATTTAGCTGCCATTACGTCATACTCCCGGCGGTTGTTACATGGGGAAAGTGTGTGAAGCATGACAGGTGTTTTTTATCAATCGAAATGATACTCAAGTGTAAGTGATAATCATTCCACCACATGAATATGTAGTAGTAAATATAAAAAACAGCTTTATTACTACACGTTTCAGTTAGCCGATTTTTACCAGGCGGTATCGCCCTGATACTTTTTAAGTCATTTATTTTCAATGAAAAAAAATGAACACCACTTAACGAGTGGCAATAGATATGTCTTCGAACCCCGCTTTTTTTTATTCTTGTTTTTTTCTTGACTACTACATTTGATGCACACAAAATCACGAGGATAATGATACTTATTACTATTTATTTCAGTAATTTCCGGCACATAATCTCCAGAGAAGTATCAGACAGGGGTTGCCGCTGTCAGTGGATAAAAACGCGGATATGCTCAGATAGATTGCCAAGAATCGGCGTATTGCCAGCGAGACAAAACCGTGAACGTCGATGATGGCAACCCCACGGTTCCGGCAGGAGAAGTAACGATATAACCGGGTGTGTGGTTCTGCCCAACGGGTATGCAATTAGAAATGAAGGAAACCCTGATGTTGCCAGCGAAAAAAGTCAAAAGTCGTGTAGATGTTTATGGCGAGCGTCTGAGTTCCCGAGCGCCATCGCTGTCACCACGTTTGCAGGCGGTACTTCACTACATTGATGAGAACCGCGATACCGTGCTGGAATGTACAGCGTTGGAGATAGCTGCAGCCACAAATACCTCTGATGCCACTGTTGTACGTGCCGTACAGGCATTGGGTTTTGCCGGGTTGCGTGATCTGAAAAAAACGCTGGCGCAGTGGTTTGAACCGGTTATGAATTCCAGCGAGAAGATGCATGTCACAGTCAGTGAACTGAATTGCGACATCAATTCCAGCATCGATTTCGTGCTTGAAGGGCACAAACATGCTTGTACTGTTCTGGCTGACACACCTAACCGTATTGCGCTGGCTCAGGCTGTTGCACTGTTACGCGAAGCGCGTCAGGTAGCGATTTTTGGTATTAATGCCTCCGGTATTCTGGCTGATTATACAGCGCGTTTATTTAATCGCATTGGGCTGCCTGCATGTACCCTGAACCGCACCAGTATTGGGCTGGCAGAACAATTACTGGCGTTGCAACGTGGCGATGTGCTGTTGATGATGGTTCAGAAGTCACCACACCGCGAAGGAATGACGACATTGCGCGAAGCACAACGGCTGGGAATACCCGTGATTGTTCTCACCAGTGCGCTGGACTCGTTATTTGTACAGGAAGCTGATGTCGTGGTTAACGTGCCACGCGGAGAAGAAAATGAGCGAGTGCCGTTACATGGCGCGGTTATGGTTTGCCTGGAAATGCTGGTATTGTCAGTCGCAACTTCATCCTCACAACGCACAACCAGGTCAATGAAACACTTGCATGAACTAAATCGCCGCCTGAAACCAGGAGGCAAAAAATACTGAACCTGGACTTAATGAATTGCCACCCAGTCTTTAAGCCTGTGTTCAATCAGCCATATAAATAACTGGTGCCTTTATGCACAACAAATTGGGCAACAACAGTAAGTGTCTGTTCTGGTTACAACAGACACATAAGCCACAGTTCTTACCAATACCGGCTTTATCTTTATCTCCTGGGGCATCATTTCTGCCGTTTTAACCCCCAGAGTCCTCACCGCTTATTTGCCTGCCACTAAGAGTTAGTTATCATACCCCCAGCGCTTTTATGACCCTTTTACTGGTCTTCACTATATGTAATGAGCCCGTGTAACACGTAACAACAAAATAAAACCACAAACTCATTACAATTCAATTGAATGGACATCACAACCTGATGAGTACAACCGAGAATTTCGACGCCCACACCCCAATGATGCATTGGTGTGTTAATACTGATAAATAACGATTATTTTTATATAGATAATAAAAACTATAATTTAACCTATACTTTATTAACCACCTGATTTTAGGAATATTGTTTGCTGTACTCATCCAGCGTTATACTCCCTCTGTTTTCCCATCCTTCTAATAACACAGGGCATCTCCATGAGCCGATACCATGTATCCAGCAGTGAAGGCCAGTATGAGAAAGACTCTGGCGAGCAGGTGTTGGCTAATAAACTGGGTATCGCTGCTTCCGATGAGATGGATGAGGCTGAACTTGTCCTGTTAGAACAACTCTACCAGTCTGTTTTTGAAGAACAGTTCCCGGAAGGACAGCTCAGCGTAGCCATGCTAAAAAGCTGGCACCGCCGCTGGTTAGGTAACATCTACGAGTGGGCTGGACAAGAAAGAGCGGTCAATATCAGCAAGGGCGGTTTTATGTTTGCCCCTTCAGCACAATTGCCAAAACTACTGAACGAATTCGACACGAAGTATCTGGCTCAATACACGCCATGTAGCGGCATGGACGAAGAGCAACTCATCACCGCTATCGCCATCACCCATGTCGAGCTGATACTTATCCACCCATTCAGAGAGGGAAACGGACGCCTGTCGCGACTGCTGGCCGACGTGATGGCCGTTCAGGGAGGATATAAACCGCTGGATTATCAAAGCTGGGAGCAAAACAAAACCCAGTATATCTCGGCTATCCATGCAGGCTTATCAATGGACTACGAGCCGATGAGATACTGGGTCAGAGAAGTATTAAGAAGGAATTAAACCGCAAGACGTAAATGAGCAAATTTTTTGCGCGTCACTTCAAGGGAAGCTTCAATCTTCGCAGAGGACTGCCCTGTTTCAACAGCTGTTGACGTCGCTACTGAGCGAACGATGTCAGCACGAGACGGCTTAGCGTAGCTTGCCTGAGTTTTTTTGTTGTTGCTCATAGTTACTCCTGAAAGCAGAATCTGGTCGGACAGTCATCGAACAAACATTATACCAAAATTTCCAAGCGAATTCACTCAAGTCTCTCAGGGACTCACTCAATGCCTTGTTAAAGAGCAGATCATCACTGATAACGTTGTCGAGGTTAGTTTTAGTAAGAAATAATCATAAATCATCCTCTTGCTGTGAAATCAGGCATAGTTGTACAAGGTCTAATTATGTAAAATTTTCGGCAAGTTATAGGTGGTGGAAAGGTTATATAGGTTTGAGCATGGCGGTAGAAAGATGTACTTAAATCTGCACCATTCATTACCCAAACGAATAGCTGCGCCAATCGCTACAACAGCCAACTAACGGACTACGATATCAAGATTGCCAGGCGCCAAGCAGTGTCCAACAAGAAGCTAATAGAGAAAATTAAATGGCAAAGACTCTTGAAGCCCATGACAAGTTAATTCGTGAAATTTTTGAAGGTAGCTATCAGTTCGAGATACCGGATTATCAGCGTCCTTATGCTTGGACAACCGAACAGACTACAGAACTGTTCGATGATTTGTACTCAGCTATGCTCGATGCACGTCTTTCCGGGGCAAATAGCCAATATTTTTTAGGCAGCATTGTTCTGATCAAAAACGATCGAGAACCTAAGTCCTTTGTTGTTGATGGGCAACAACGTCTGTCCACTCTTACTATGTTATTCTCTGTGCTACGGGCAGTAATGCCAGAAGCTGCTGACGACATCACCGATTTTCTCTATAAGAAGGGAAAGGTCAGTCTGGGAGAGAAAAACGAGTATAGATTGACTGCCCGGGAAGAAGATGCTGACTTTTTTCGCTCCAACATCCAGGAACCGAACGGTATTGCAAAGCTAGTCGCAAGCATCGACAAACTAGAAGATAGCCGTCTGAGGTATCGAGAAAATGCAGCTTTGCTCCTTAATAAGGCCAAGGGGCTGCCCCAAACCGACCTTATTGCTTTATGGAAATTTCTAGCTAATGATTGCTCGTTGGTAGTCATTTCCACGCCAGATCTCGATGCTGCATATCGCATCTTCTCCGTGCTTAATAACAGAGGACTGGATCTAGCTCCAATCGATATCATCAAAGCACAAGTACTCGGACTGCTGCGTTCTATAGAAGGAGAAATCAAGAGCCGTACTTATGCCAAGGTGTGGAGTCGTATTGAAAGTTCCTTGGGACGTGATGCATTTGGTGAACTATTCACCCACATTCGTAGTATTTATGCGAAGAAAAAGCAAAAATTCACTTTGTTAAAAGAGTTCCAAGAGTACGTTCCCGAATACAAGATCCCTATGGCATTAATTGACAATGTTATAATACCTTATGCTGACGTGTGGAACTTTGTACGAAACGCTGATTTTGAGGCAACTGAATATGCCGAGACTATTAATGAATACCTTTCGTGGCTGAATCGCGTTGATTTCAAAGATTGGGTCCCTCCTCTATTAGTTTATTTTAAGCGATTCAGGCAACGTCCCCAAAATCTCGTGCACTTTTTACAGGCCTTGGAACGTTTGACCTTTTTCCTGCTTGTAACCAAAGTGGGCATTAATGAGCGAATTGAGACCTACGCCACACTTATTAAAGAGATCGAACCAGAGACATATCAGGGAGAAGTTGCCAATCTGACGGCACTAAATCTTACTGGCGTACAAAAGAGAGAATTTATCGCTGCACTTGATGGTGATATTTACCGCAAACTCACCAAGGCTCGAATGACACTATTTTTACGCCTTGAAGCATTAGTCAGTGATGGAAGTAAAAAACAGGTTTTCGACCATCTTTCTCTAGAGCATGTGCTACCGCAGAATCCCCCACTAACCTCAGAGTGGATGAACTGGTTTCCTGACGCGGAAGAACGAGACTACTGGACACACCGTCTCGCTAATCTGGTACCCTTACACATTCGCAAGAATCCAGCAGCCAGTAACTATGACTTTGCTACCAAAAAGAACGTTTACTTTAAGGGTAAAGGAGTCGCATCTCCATTCGTTTTAACCCAAGAGGTCAGGTCAGAAGACGATTGGACTCCAAAGATTTTAGCTAAACGCCAGCGACACTTATTAAACGTATTTATAGAACATTGGCATCTCGCTGTCCCTGATGACGAAATAGCAACTGGGTTAGCGGTAAGTTAAGGAACATATTGATGCATAAGAAACAACAAGATCAAAGTCAGATCAAGTGGGTATCTGACTTTATCTGGAATATCGCTGATGACCGCCTGCGTGATGTGTATGTGCGCGGCAAATATCGTGACGTAATCCTTCCATTCACTGTACTACGGCGATTGGATGCCGTTTTGGAGTCCACCAAAGAAGCGGTACTGGAGCGCAAGAGGTTTCTCGATGCCCATAAAGTGGTGGAGCAAGATGGGGCTCTACGTATGGCTGCTGGGCAAGCGTTTTATAATGTCTCTGATTTTACTTTGACCAAATTGAAAGCCAGTGCGGCAGGACAGAGACTTCGTGATGATTTTATTGCCTACCTCGATGGTTTTTCGCCCAACGTGCAAGAGATTCTATCTAAGTTCAACTTCCGAAATCAAATCCAGAAGCTGGTGGATTCGCAAGTACTCGGCTATTTGATCGACGACTTCCTCGATCCTAAGATCAATCTCTCGCCGCTACCAGTCAAGGATGCCGACGGGCGCATCAGGCTCCCGGCGCTAGATAACCACGGCATAGGTACAGTGTTTGAAGAGTTGATCCGGCGTTTCAACGAAGAAAATAACGATCAGGCAGGTGAACACTTCACTCCTCGTGATGTGGTACAGCTTATGGCCAAATTACTATTTTTGCCTGTGGCTGATCGAATAGAATCCAGCACCTACTCCCTGTATGACGGTTCCTGTGGTACCGGTGGGATGCTGACTGTAGCTGAAGATGCTTTGCTAGAATTGGCTGAGGAATATGGCAAAGATGTGTCCATTCACCTGTTCGGGCAGGAAATCAGCGATGAGACCTATGCCATTTGCAAGGCTGACTTACTCCTCAAAGGGGAAGGCGAAGAGGCTGAGAACATAGTAGGCGGTGCGGACAAATCAACTCTTTCCGCCGATCAATTCAGTTCGCGTGAGTTCGATTTTATGATCTCCAACCCACCCTACGGTAAGAGCTGGAAAACGGACCTGGAACGGATGGGCGGTAAAAAGGAGTTCAGTGATCCGAGGTTCATCGTCAATCATGGTGGCGATGCCGAGTTCAAGCTCATTACTCGCTCCAGCGATGGTCAGCTTATGTTCTTGGTCAACAAGTTGCAAAAGATGAAGCACAATACTCCGCTGGGCAGTCGCATCGCGCTGGTGCACAACGGCTCGGCTCTGTTCACTGGGGATGCTGGACAGGGGGAGAGCAATATCCGCCGCTGGGTGTTGGAGAACGATTGGCTCGAAGCAATTATCGCACTGCCGCTCAACATTTTCTATAACACTGGCATCGCTACCTATATTTGGGTGCTGGCCAACAAGAAAGCCGAACATCGTAAGGGCCGGGTACAACTGATCGATGCGAGCAAGTGGTTCCAACCGCTTCGTCGGAACCTTGGCAGGAAAAACTGTGAACTCTCCGAAGCGGATATCAAAAATATCTTGGATTTATACCTAGGCGAGCCACAGGAAAATGAGAATTGTAAGTGGTTCGATATTGATGACTTTGGCTACAGGAAGATCACTGTTGAACGTCCGCTGCGTCTCAAGAGCCAGCTTAAGTCGGAGAGTATTGAGCTCTTGCGCTTTGCCTCAGGTGATGAGGCTTTGCGAGCTGAAATTTATCAGGAACATGGTGAAAAACTCTATACTGAGTTCGCTAAAGTCAAGCCGCTCATTGATGCTTGGTTGAAAGGTGAAGATGAGAACAACGATGATGATGACAGCGATGAAGAGGGTGAAGAAAACAAGTCTGCCAAGCAGATAGTCCCGGCAAAACGTCGCAAGAAACTGCTCGATGGCACGACATGGGGGCGCGACAAGGGACTGGTCGAGCTTGCTTTACTTGCGCAGAAGGAGATCGGCCAGACCGTTTTTGACGATCACAACGAATTCCGCACTCGTTTCGATGCTGTGCTAAAGGCGAACGGTAAAAAAATAGGGGCAGCCGAGAAGAAGATGATCTATAAGGTGGTGAGCTGGCGAGACGAAACGGCACCACCTGTTATTGCTAAGCGCAATAAGCTTAAAGAAAGCGATTTCTTTGAACAGGGATACGACGGCGTATATTTAGAAGTTGTGGGCAAGGATCGCTTCATTGTCGAGTATGAAGCGGACTCCGATCTTCGCGATACTGAGCAAGTCCCTCTAAAAGAACAAGGAGGCATTGATGCTTTCTTTGAGCGAGAAGTACTTCCATTCGCTCAAGATTCTTGGATTGCTATGGACAAAACTCAGATTGGCTATGAAATTTCATTTGCCCGCTACTTCTATAAGCCGGCCAAGTTGCGCACGTTACAGGAGATTCGTACAGATATCCTCGAGCTTGAGCAGCAGTCAGAAGGCTTGTTGCACAAGATAGTGGGAGCGTAATGATGGCCGAAACGAAAAGGTATCCGGCTTACCGGGCCGCGCGAATGCGTTGGCTGCCACCAGTGCCTGAACATTGGAATGAGCAACGTGCCAAAACTTTCTTTCACGAGGTAGATGAGCGTTCCAAAACTGGCCACGAAGAATTATTGTCTGTATCGCATATTACCGGCGTGACTCCGCGTAGCCAGAAGAACGTAACCATGTTCAAAGCGGCGAGCTATGTGGGATCAAAGTTGTGCCGTCCAGGTGATATAGTGATTAACACCTTGTGGGCTTGGATGGCTGCGCTCGGCACGAGTAAGCATGCAGGGATTGTTAGCCCAGCTTATGGTGTATATCGCCCGCATAGTGCCGACAGTTTTAACCCAGTGTATCTCGATTACCTATTGCGTACCCGCGTTTATGTCGCCGAGTATATTGGGCGCTCGACTGGCATCCAATCTTCCCGTTTGCGTTTGTATCCGAACCAGTTCCTCGATATCCCATTGCTGCAGCCGCCGAGAGCTGAACAAGACCAGATCGTCGCCTACCTGCGTGCAAAGGACGCCCACATTGCCCACTTTATTAAGACCAGGCGTGACCTAATTGCTTTGTTGACCGAGCAGAAGCAGTGCATTATTGACCAGGCAGTAATACGAGGACTGGATAACGCGGTAATGCTCAAATATTCTGGCAACGAATGGCTGGGTGAAATCCCTGAACATTGGGATGTTGTTTTGCTGAAACACATTACAGATGTGCGCTTCAGTGGCGTCGATAAGCACTCACATGGTCATGAACTTCCGATTCGTCTCTGTAATTACACCGACGTTTATAAGAATAACTGCATCACTAGTGAAATGGATTTGATGCGCGCAACTGCAACATCAGCAGAGATTTCTCGTTTTACCTTGAGGTCTGGTGATGTCATCATCACTAAAGACTCTGAATCGCCTGATGATATTGCAGTTCCTGCATGGGTGCCGGAAGATATACCGGATGTCATTTGCGCATATCACCTTGGCCTGCTCCGTCCTATTCGTGAACGGGTATGTAGTGAGTTTTTATTCTATTCAATTGGGTCTGCCCACATTGCCGAGCAGTTTCATGTTCTTGCCACAGGCGTTACTCGCTTCGCTTTGTCGAAAAATGATGTAAAGAATGCAGTTATTCCGTTACCGCCAGTTGCTGAGCAACAGGCTATTTGTAGCTGGATTGCTGATGAATGTAAGCCCCTCGACGAAGCGATTCAGCGTGCCAAAGATGAAATTGGTTTAATTCATGAGTACCGTAATCGACTGATCGCTGATGTAGTTATTGGACAAATGTATGTGTGCGATTGGCAGCCTAACTCCGATGATGTGGTAAACGACGAAATTCTGGTTGCGCTCGGTGATGAACAAGAAGGTATGGTTGAAGAGGGGAAGGACGATGGCGAAGGCTGACACTAGCGAGCTTGGGTTCGAGGCACGCGTGGTGAGCAGACTGACTGGGGTGTCACAGCCAAGGGACAACCACGAGCTATCACTGACAGACTTCGCTGCCACCCATAATGGTTATGTTCAGGGCCAGGCCAAAGACTACAACCGTGATGTCGCCTTGGACGTCGTGCAACTGCTCGCTTTCCTTCATACAACGCAACCCGATGCAGTGGAAACGTTGGAATTATCGGTTGAAGGGATCAAGCGCACCCAGTTCTTACACCGTTTGCAAGGTGAGATCACCAAACGAGGTGTGGTTGATGTGTTACGCAAAGGGGTAAATCATGGACCGGTTCACCTAGATCTTTACAAATGGTTGCCTACACCAGGCAATCCTGCTGCAGCGGAAGCCTTCAACAAGAACATCTTCAGCGTTACCCGGCAGTTGCGCTATAGCAATGACTGTGGCAATGAACTAGATATGGTGATTTTCATCAACGGTTTGCCAGTACTGACGTTTGAATTGAAGAACTCTTTGACCAAGCAGACCTTGGCGGACGCTATTGTTCAGTACCAGACAACACGGGAGCCCCGAGAGCTGTTGTTCCAGTTGGGGCGCTGTGTAGCCCACATTGCGGTTGATGATGTTGAAGCGGCATTTTGTACTGAACTGAAGGGCAAAACGTCTTGGTTCCTTCCCTTCAACCAGGGGTGGAATAGCGGTGCAGGCAACCCACCCAACCCGAATGGCATGAAGACAGACTATATGTGGAAGTCAGTGTTGACTCGGGAGTCGTTGGCCAACATCATCGAAAGTTTTGCTCAGGTGGTGGAAGAAGAAGAGATCGATGCAAATGGTAAGAAGCGCAAGAAGCGCAAACAAATCTTCCCGCGCTACCATCAGCTCCACACTGTCCGCGCCCTTCTGCGCCGTGCCCGTGCTGACGGGGTTGGCAATCGCTACTTGATCCAGCATTCAGCAGGTAGTGGTAAGAGCAATACGATTGCTTGGTTAGCTCACCAACTAGTAGAGCTGCGTACCGCCGCTAACCCTCTTACTACTCAATTTGACTCAATTATTGTCATCACCGATCGGCGAGCGCTGGATACGCAAATTGCTCGTACCATCAAGGGCTATGACCATGTTGCCTCTATCTTTGGTCACTCTGACAATGCACAAGAGTTACGCAGCTTCTTGCAAAAAGGCAAGAAGATCATCGTTACTACGGTACAAAAATTTCCCTTTATCCTTGATGAAATGGGCGATTTATCGAGCAAGAAGTTTGCATTGCTAATCGATGAGGCACATTCCAGTCAAGGGGGGAAGACCACCACACGGATGCATGAAGCTCTTGGCGGGAAAGTTGGTGAGGAGGATTTTGAAGAGGATGCCACTCAATCTGCAGTGAATGCAGAGATTGAGAAGCGTATTCAGTCACGTAAGTTGTTAATGAATGCTAGCTACTTCGCCTTTACCGCTACCCCAAAGAATAAGACCTTGGAGTTATTCGGCGAGAGAATCGTTATAGGTGACGAAGTGCAGTTCCGTTCACCGGAGGAATTAACCTACACCACCAAGCAGGCGATTCAAGAAAAGTTCATTCTGGATGTGGTGGAGAACTACACTAGTTACGACAGCTTCTACCAGGTTGCCAAGACCGTCGAAGATGATCCCGAATTCGACAAGATGAAGGCGCTTAAGAAGATCCGCCACTATGTAGAATCACACGACAAGGCCATTCGCAGTAAGGCCGAGATTATGGTCGATCATTTTATCACTCAGGTCGTAGGTAAGCACAAGATTGGCGGCAAGGCACGGGCGATGATTGTGTGCAATGGGATTTCCAGAGCTATCGATTACTTCCGTGAGGTGTCAGATTACCTTATCCAGATCAAGAGCCCATATAAGGCTATTGTTGCGTACTCTGGAGACTTCGAGATCGGTGGTGAGAAGAAAACGGAAGCTGATCTCAACCACTTCCCAAGCAAAGATATTCCAGCCAAACTCAAGCAGGATCCTTATCGTTTTTTGATTGTAGCCAATAAGTTCGTCACTGGTTTTGATGAACCTCTCTTACACACCATGTATGTGGATAAGCCTTTAGCGGGGGTATTGGCAGTACAGACCCTGTCACGGCTTAACCGTGCCCATCCGCAGAAGCATGACACTTTCGTGCTGGACTTTGCTGATAATGCTGAGGCAGTGAAGGCTGCATTTCAGGACTATTACCGTGCCACAATTCAAAACGGTGAAACGGACCCCAACAAATTGCACGATCTGAAAGCTGAGCTGGATGGGCCACAGGTTTATAGCTGGCAGCAGGTAGAGGATTTAGTCATGCTTTATTTAGGAGGAGCAGATCGGGATAAACTCGACCCAATCCTCGACCTCTGTGTAGAGGAATATAAAGAAAACCTGGACGAAGATGGCCAAGTGAGATTTAAAGGGAAAGCCAAGGCATTCGTGCGTAGCTATAGCTTCTTGGCAGCGATCCTGAGCTATGGGCATCCAGCGTGGGAGAAGCTTTCGGTCTTCCTGAACTTCCTTATACCGAAGCTACCAGCGCCCAAAGAGGAAGACCTTTCTAAAGGAGTGCTGGAGTCGGTTGACATGGATAGCTACCGGGTGGAAGCCAAAGCGTCACTCAAGATGGCTATGGAGGACATAGATGCAGCAGTTGAGCCTGTTCCTGCCAGCAGCAGTGGTGGCGTAAGTGAGCCTGAAATAGACAGACTGTCGAATATAATTAAGACCTTCAATGACCTGTTTGGCAATATCGACTGGAAAGACGAGGATCAGATTCATAAGGTCCTTACCGAGGAGATCCCTGCACGCGTCGCTCGTGATAAGGCTTACCAGAATGCTCAGGTGAATTCTGACAGGCAAAATGCCAAGCTTGAGCATGATAAAGCACTTCGCCGTGTTGTGCTTGAACTCTTGGCCGATCACACCGAACTGTTTAAACAGTTCAGCGATAACAGCAATTTCAAACGCTGGTTGACAGACATGGTGTTTGATGTGACTTACAAGAAGCATCTGTCTAATCAGCCAGTTAGTGATGAGTTAAAGAAACGAGTGCAGGTTTTGGTTCGTGATAGGTTCGGTGAGGCGGAGATATGGTCAAACGCAGCAAGCCTTTTGATAGATCGTTTGATGGGCAATGAGCGCAGCAGCATAGGTCTTTCTGATTTGGCCATGATTGAGGAAAGCAGTGGATTCTCTGTAAGCCATATTCTCTTCCCTGTCTTAAATCTTTTATCCGCCAATGATGTAGGTTTGTTACATCGTGAATTTTTACGTATGGATGCATCACATGCGCAATACACGATTAGTTTTGATGAGGTACGATTCATGAGTTCAGTAGTGCAAACGGACCGCGACTGGGCAGAAGGCTTGTCTATCCGCTGGACGCTTCCTAAAACACAGGATGGCACACATGGTTGATAGTTTGAAAACATTGTTTGCTTGGTTTCCTGTTCTGAGAAAGCTTTTTGAAGCGAGGACTGCCGAGGAATTTGACGATTTTCTTGATCGCCATTTTGAGGAATGTGTGCAACGTATGGAGGCCGAGGCACATCACTTGAATGGAGACAGTGAAGAAAAGCTATCTGCTTTTCTGGCGGCAGCGTTAAGTATGCCGGGACTCTCTGTGGTTCGAGAGGGATATAGTAACGGGCGTGTTGATCTAACCATCAAGTCTGAAAGCATTAATACTCCTCAGCGTCGTTTGGCCGAGGCAAAGATCTATTCAGGACCGAGTTATCATACGCAAGCCATAGTACAATTGGTTTCCCGATATTCAACAGGTCGACAAAGTCGTGGTTATGTTGTCGAGTATGTAAAAAAACCTGGAATTTCCGATATTGTAATTAAACTCCGCACTATTGCTGATGAAACTCTTCCTGTGTTCCAACATGGGATTACCAAAGAACATTCGATGAAATGGGCATATGAGAGTAGTCACAAACATGCAAGTGAAGAGCTAATTCATGTGGTTCATATCAATGTGAATATTCATAGATGAAGCAACTTTTCTTATATATAAAAATGATAGATATTCTAAATTTTTTGTTCCTGCTAAGTTTTAACTATTTATCTAAGAAGGCCCTTAAATTTTGAAGGGCCTAAACCCATTCAGTCAGAGCAGTAAATAATTGGAATTGCGCTTACTTCTTTTACTGCATGAGAAAACAAAGATAATATCCATAGCAGTTGAGTAATTTGACCATTAACCTTCTCACCCCTTGATATTTTATCAAACTCATTTTTTATTTCATTCTTTGACATAAATGAACAGCTCAGAATACATTTTCGATGTAATTTAAAATCTTTTAGAAGATTGACCTGCCCCCAGGATTAGATACAACTTTCAGTTAGTAATGTCGGTTGATTTTTCTTCATATTTCCCGTTTCGCCAGCCCGCTGCAAATTCAGACGGCGTTAGGTAATCCAGCGATGAATGTGGACGACACTCGTTATAATCCTGCCGCCAGTCATTAATCGTTTTCCTGGCGTGAACGATATCGCTGAACCAGTGTTCATTGAGGCACTCATCTCTGAATCGTCCGTTAAAACTCTCAATAAATCCGTTCTGGGTCGGTTTGCAGGGATGCTTACAATGCCAGTTACCTGTATCTGTGTGCATTAGTAAAATTTGATTATTTGCTGCGCTGCAGCAACCGTTTTCTGGTCTGCCGCATTTGGTAGTTGTGAGCGAGGAACAGATGATTACAGTGCAACTCTATATTGAATAATTTCAGATAGAATTGAGGCCAGGCAACGGTCGTTCTTAACATTTTTTGGAAAAAAAAACACCGAGAGTATTGCATGGAGGCAATAGCAAGTGCTTCTCTCTCAGACAAAATGGCAGTACCCACAATCGTAAACCATTAGGAAATGCGAAAACCGGTAGCGGTTGTTCGAAACGGTCCGTTTTCGGGTAAATCAACACCACATCACCTTTACCATCGAGATAGCTTTGACCGTAAGCGTATAGCTGATAGAAGTCACTCTGATCTAACCCGTACTTCTCAGTTCCGTTGGCTTTGTGGGCGTCAAGCAGCTTCCATTTAGTATCCAGAACGACCTGGTTAACCTTAGCGGCCTGCACCAGCAGATCGGGGTTGAGGCGGAACCAGTCCTGTTTGTTATGTTTGACAAGCGAAAAACTGCGAGCCTGTGCTCTCAAGGTGTAACCATTACATAGTTGCCGAGACAGATGCTTGGCGACGAAAGCCTCGAACACCCTTTCCATCGGAAACAGTAAGGATGGAGCCCCATTAACACCCTGCCCGGTAAGAGGTGATTCATCCTTAAGAATCAAACGCGCCCAACCCAAAGCTGCATCGTAATGCGCCATACCTCGGTCAAGGTGCACTCGCGTAAAGTCAGCATCGGGTTGATCGGAAATAGGAATATCAGCGAATACAAAACAGAGTTCTTGCGCCAGTTGCTGGTTGGCCTGCGTAGCAGTCCATGCCAAGACACATCTGAGAGCCGCGTGTAGCACACGGTTTTCTGGCCGGTTAAGGGAAAACTCGTCAAACTCAGCAAAAAATCGATCGCGACGACACAGATTGTGGCGCAAGTGCTCCGACATACTCAGTTTACCACGCAGAGCAAAGATGTTGTCTTGCCTGGAACGATAATCGCTGCGCATGCCCCATTTGACAACATGCTCCACTGCGCGCAGAAACTCGCTGATGAATACCTCCAGCAAGGGCATTCGACGTGACAGCAACTGAGCACGATCAGTCTGAATATGACGAAAACTACCCAGACAGCGCAGCATCTCGATCAGTAACTGCCGTGCGTTAACCTTGCCGTTAACCTTGCCGAGTTTGGGCAGCACTTCAATCTGAAAACCATCCGGGCAACGAATTACTCCGACGAAACTTGTAACCTGCACAACTCTACACCCGCACCGCTGAGTCATACGCAACCAGACATTTTCACCAGCTTCAGCCAGACGTAAGGCCTGTGCTTCCAGCCAAGAGAAAATATGGCTGGGAAGCATACGCAATCCCTCAACATTGCGCATTACATTCCCATCAGCAGATATGTCAGCCAATGCGTCGTACTCAAAGATCGTTACCCCCGTCATCACTGAACCAGTCATATAGCAGTTTGATAAATGCCAATATAGGCAGCAGGATTAACAAATGCCAAAGACTGAGTTTGATAACGGCGCTTAGTAGAATAACTGTCGAGGCCGTGATCGTTGCCAAATAGTTCACTCAAATCCTGTTCGTGTGCATCGCTCTCAGTGATAAATTGCTCTGCATCTGGTTTCTGGTTGTCACCAAGCACCAGGCGAATTTTGCGCCAGTCTTCGAAAAAATACTCCTCTAACAACGGAACGATACGTTTGCGGAATACTTCAGCCAGCATATCGAAACGAATTGGACCGTCTGCTATCTCGCTCAATGAGATAAAATAGGCATGACCGATACAGTGATCACGGTCATACAACGCCTCAATACGCTCGTTGATCCGTTCCAGCATCCGGCGCACATCAATCGCACCCTTCTCTGTTTTTACTTGTAAACCCGCCAATGGTGCGCTGTATGGATCGTCTGCGGTTTTCTCGGCGCGGGTATCTGGTAGCAAAGGTACAAAGTCGAAACGGCGGCGTAATGCGGTATCAATAAGTGCCAGGGAGCGATCAGCCGTATTCATTGTGCCTATAATATCCACGTTGGCGGGCACTGAAAACTTCTGACCTGAGTAAGCTAATGTCAGTTCCAGAGGAGGCGGATTTCCATTGAGGGGATCGCGCTTGTCAGGTTCGATCAGCGTAATCAGTTCACCGAAAATTTTGCTGATATTGCCCCGGTTAATTTCGTCGATCACCATAGCGAAGCGTTGGTCGGGGAATTTGCGGGCATTAAGGCAGAGTTCTTTGAAGGCACCAGCATGAATCTTGTATCTCACTTCGCTATCCTCGCCGTCTTGGTCATCCAAAATGGGGCGCAGGCCTTCAACAAACTCCTCGTAACCATAGGACTGGTGAAACGTAACGAAACTGTAGTACTGGATTATGCTGGCTTTGTGCGGACCTTGTTTCAGTTGCTTGACCAGCGCAATCACGTCTTCACAAGCATCTTGCCATTCTCCGGCTAAACACCATTCAGATCCATCATCTTTGTTAAATATGAATGGGGTTAACATGGCCTTTTGTTTTACCAACGTTGACTCTTCAACAGTATGTCTTTGCAGAATACTTCTTACTCTGGAAGATAAATTTACTCCAGATTTGTAGGCTTGAATCGCCTTGATAAACGGATGTTCGTACAACACTTTTAGACTACATTTTCCACCTTGCTCATACAGCGCTGCCGCCACCCCTTCCCACCATTTCAATGTTGAAATTTTTTCTACAATAAACTGGTGTTCCCACTCTTCCTGAGAAATCGACGTAACCTTCTTTTCGTAGTCACGCTTGAGTAGTTGCATCAATGTGTAAGTCTTCCCCGTACCTGGAGGGCCATAATAAATACGGTTGAAGCTATTGGCTACAGACTGCTTGACCATTGGGGTTAATGTGGAATTAGACGCTGCCTCTCTGACACTTTCTGTGTTAACAACATCGATAGGTTCACTCGCAAGCGTAGCCAGTTCAGCCAAATCAGTACCAAAGAAGGGCTCTAGCAGAACAGATTCAAATTCCTTCAGGTCGCGGGTGGTAACTTGCATGAATGTGGAATTGTAATTGGGAGTCCACCCCTTCTTACCACCTTGATAACTATCCTCAACGATAGCCATCCTCAATACTCTGTATCGGCGCTGAACCCAACCATCCCCTTTCTTACAAGGCTCAGATTCTGAAATGAACTGACCAATGAGTGGCAGGCTTACATTGCTGTGACAAAGGTAAAAAATCGTCCCTTGAGGAGCGCCTTGAAATTCCTTTCCCTGACTTTTGGGTGTATCTCTATGTATCACAGCAAGTCGGGCTTGAAGGTAGTGTTGCAATTCTTCGGCGGAGAACTCATTCAAACCATGAGAAAGCTTCCATATTGACAAATTTTTCTGGCTCCAGACTTTCCATACCTGACGCCCAAACTCTAGGATCCCGACATCATTCGATCGCTTGGCCAATGTAGCCTTCTGCAAGTCAGCCATGCCCTTGATGGTAGAATCACCAAGGTAGGATGCCAGCCACGCAGGCTTAAATATGGACACGATCACAGGGCTTTGTCGATCTTGGTAGTGGAAGGCAATCTTCCACTTAAAGGCCTCACCCAGTTTCCCGAAGGCATCTATAGCCTCCAGATCGCCTTTCTCAGCCCAATGTACCACCTGCGCTATGAAACCGCGTATCTTCTCAAAGGCTTCACCGGCAGTAGTGCCTAACGACGAGTACCAACCATAGGTGTCGGAATAGCTTAGTTTGGCATCGGAACTTTTATCATCAGTATTCTTACGCGAAAACACACCAAACTTGAACGCCGATCCCCCCCAGATGCTACCAAGCTCATCCAGTCTCGATTCGATCCAGTAGGTGAAGCTGTTCTTCGAACCTGCTTGAGTGTATTCGTCCAACGTCATTGTGGCCAACCGCGAGGCAGGCCAAACCTTCAGAAACTCATCCCACAGGGCGTACTGTCCTTCGAAATTACTCATTATCGAATGCACCTCATAAATCTTTCTACAGAATAGCCTGCTTACGAGCAGCACTGCCATCTCTCACCAATTGCATCTCGGCAATCTAGTTCACGGATACCCTCAATTACAGCAACCAGAAGAAATGTGCCGAGTAGTATAAAGTTGATTTATATCGTAAAGGTTTAATCTACCAGCTTAACTGGTGTCAGGTGAACACCTAACTCTCGGGTTTGCGAGATAAAAAAGCTGTCCAGTGAATAACTGCTAAGTCAGCAGATTATCCGTAATTCTACTGTGTCGTTAGGGGGAGTGGCTCACGATTTTCGACCATCCGAAAAAAGGTATAACACTTCCGCTTCTGGCTTAAAGCTGCCAGTCAGCCTCTGTAGACTCGTCCTTGCCAGAAACTGCCATAGCAGTCTGCATTTCGCCAAAGATGACCGGTAAACAATGTTTGACCCCCTATAATGCTTTCTTTGGTGCGTCTTCTGGTGAGTCGTTAACCAGTGGAACATTTACTGTGACAAACCAGGCAGGGTTAATGGTTCAACCATTTTCTTATATTCCCGGTGTGTGCTGACCTGATCCGGGAAAAAGCCAATTTTAACCAGGAAACGACATGTTTTATCCTGGGTGGGGTATCTATAGGTACGTGCGACAGTTTTACTTAATTCCTGATACCCAATGGTGTACAGCACGTTTCCACCGAATCCATCAACTTGAGCCAAACCAGAGCCAGTTAAGGGCATCCCTGCCCCATCTCAACAAATTTACTCGCCTGAACCACCCAGGATTCGCCCAAGGCGCTGAACGCACTCTGGCCAAAAGCTCCAGACATGGTTTTTATCGAACAACTTCACCCGGAAACGCTCGAGATTCTCTCTCCCTTTTCGGGATTTCCAGTATGTATCAGGTGACATACTCGAGGAACGTTTGATATGGGTTTTTGTACCGCGTCCAGCATCGACTGCCTGACCATAGGTCCCCGCTTTGATGCGTTCAATGTTTACAGGATAAATAATCAAGCGCTCAAACGGGTAATCAAGCATGCCTAAACCCCTTAACATCAGGCAGTCATGTTTTTTTGACCCAGGACGCCCTCCGGGACGTATCTTTGCTTCTACACGCAAAAAATCTGACGACTCATTCAGAACCATATCCATACTTCCATCAGGCTGGTGCAGACATTTGGACAGCAAATCCCCTGTTGCATCATGTTTTTCATAACACAGGACACACAGTGGAGACCGTTTACTGCCAAGACGTTTGCCAGGTAAACCACTTTTCTTATCGAAAAAATCATACCTAAAGGCACTTTTGAGCCTCCATTCATAGTCATGAAGATGGCAGCCATAGACATCCAGTGCAACATCCACTTTCGTCACCCAGGATTTACGCAATAGTGGGAACAGACCATTCCCGAGCTTACAATCCAGCCAACTCAGCATTTTATCAAGCTGTTCCGCCGACATATGCTGAGGGCGAAAATCAAGACGCACAGCCCCCGTTCTTTTATTAAAAGGCTTAAAGTCGATGCGTAACAGCATTTTCCCGTCTGACTTCCGACGAATAATAAGCGCTGCATAGTAATGTTTTTGCTTAACCTCTTTTTTATTTAAATATTTACACTGAATATCATAAGTCTTGTATTTCCCTTCACTCATTTCTAACAAAAGAGAATACATCACCTCCGCTTTCGCCATTCCTTTAGATAAAGGAAGAACAACTGTCAGCTTGTCACACCGCATTTTAAGCTCATGACCTTCCTTATCACTCCCAATACGCAATGATTCATTTCTCTCAATATTTTTAACATTCAACATTATCACATACCTCTTATTTTGTGCGTACAGAGACCGTCATCGCTGTATAACCAGCAATTGATAAACCTGATAAATTCAGTAAATAGTCTCTGTACAGCCAATTGTTTGCATTTATAACGTGCTATTAGACTGACTCATCAGCAGCCCAATCCATTACCTCTCAACGCAACCTTCTTCAGCTCGCTGATACATTCCTCAACTTCATCCAGATTCCAGGCAGATCTGCGTGTTCCGAGGCGGTAAGGCTCGGGGAAACTGCCGGATTTAATCTGGCGATAGAGGGTTGCCCGTGAAACCGGGTAGATATTCAGAACTGTTTTAAGGTCGATCAATTTGTAGCTTTTCATGTTAATA
The DNA here is from genome assembly GCF_000705335.1 of Mangrovibacter sp. MFB070. Classification (NCBI taxonomy): domain Bacteria; kingdom Pseudomonadati; phylum Pseudomonadota; class Gammaproteobacteria; order Enterobacterales; family Enterobacteriaceae; genus Mangrovibacter; species Mangrovibacter sp. MFB070. Next base: position 5,550 of record NZ_JJMI01000008.1, on the reverse strand, counting down.
CCTCAGTCAGTCCACTCCTTGTGAGTGGCTGAAGGGCGATTTACAACATCATTTTTCGCCATGCTTTTTACTAAAAAAAGCGTGATAAACCGTGACAGTCACGTCAATTTAGCCGTTAACTGCGTGACTGTTCGAAAAAGCAATTTTTATAAAAATTTCTTCGTTATGTTTTTGATACAAATGCTGTACCAGTCACACTCTTCAAGTGACTCACTGAGGGGGAGTATGCGGTGCTCCGCTACCAATAGATGAGGATAACAATGTTAAAATCGCGACCAAAGAAAAGCAGTGATGCCATCCGGCAAAGTAAACGGAGAACCAAGCTGAAAGAAAAATTTGGTCCTTCAGTCACCCTTCACATGACGAAAAATAATAAAATAAGACTCAACAAAATAGCCAAAATCCACACAGGCTGTAGGCATCCTGGCACAGAAGAACGATGTGAAATGATTGCTGAGCTAATCAACCAGCACTACATTGAATATGTTTTTGACCACACAGAGCCTATTCCTGCATATATTTTTAAAAAATATCGGGATATTAAAATAATGTATAAGATCGAAGGTCTGAACGATAAACAAATCGCAAAAAAAATGAATGAAAAAAAAGAAAAACAGCTACGAAAAGTCGGCACTAATGAGGCTTCATTCGTGGACAAAACCTGGGAGGCAAAGGATGTCAAATCCTTCAGGGATTCACAACACGTCTGTAATCTGATGAAAAAAGCCACAAGAGCGCCAGGTGGTAAAAAATAGTGCGGCAGAGCACATCTGACAGACTATATGTAAACACAGCCAGGATGTATCCTGACTGTGTTTTTTCATGTCAAAACCGCACAGAGGAAGAGACCCGCGACAGACTCAGCGCGGAGCGCCGGTCATAAATCGCCGTGGTACTGATATCACTGTGTCCGGCGAGCTGGCGCACAATATTGATATCCGCACCCTGCTCCAGCAACCGGGTAATAAAAGTGCGCCGCAGGTCATGGGGGGTAAACGTACTCACCTGTGCGGTTATCTGCAGATGGCGCAGTATCCCTGTCAGGCCAGATGGCGTCAGCGGCAGACCGGTAATATTCCCGCTCCGGTGAATGCGGCAGAACAGGAAACGGTTACTGTCACTGATTTTCAGCCATGATGCCAGTGCCTTTCCGACCGCGGGTGACACCACAATACTGCGATGTTTGCGCCCTTTCCCCTGCCGGACAGTCAGTGTTCGCGTCGGGATATCGTAATCCTGGCGGTTCAGTGCCACCAGTTCCCCGGCCCTGAGCCCGGCACCACACAGTGTGAGCAGTATGGCATGGTCCCGCTTCTGGCGGCTTTTGTGCGCATGTTGTTTTGCGGCATCCATCAACAGGCGGATTTCGTCCCTGCTCAGTGCCCGCCCGGCGGGAGCCCGCTCGCCCCGGAGACCTTTTACTGACCGGATGCGGGCCAGTGACTCCGCATCCATCTGTCCCAGATTAAAGGCGGTCTGTGCCACACCTTTCAGCGCAGCCAGTGTCATATTGATGGTGGTTATCGCGTACCCCTGCCCGGAGAGCGCGGCCCGCACCGCAGCCACATCAGCATAGCGCAGTGCTGACCAGTCGAGACTGCTCACTGTGGCGTGCTTTTGCAGTATTGCGGCACTCAGCGCCAATAAGGAAAGCATACTGCGCCGCCCGGTCGGGGCCAGCCCTTCAAGCCAGACACTGGCCGGGCTGAGTGAGCCGTCTGACGATACATTCGGTTGTCGTTTCATCCCGCCCCCATTAATGCACATTAACAAAAGTCAGCATTACTGCATCACGGTTCACCGCCGTCTCCCGGGAGCAGTTGAATGCCACGTGAGTCCGTCGCGTTCCGGTCTTAAGGTGTTTATGCGTTTTCATCATCAGCCTCGCCTTTTTCAATAAACCAGATGGCCTGGCGGAATAACTGGTGCCCTCCGGGCCTGGCGCGCAGTGACCAGTAACGTTGCCGCACCCGCGTGTAGCTCCCGCTGTCGAAAAAATACATCCATTTGCTGTCCATATGACTGACGACTGACCAGTGATACTGGTCACCAAGCAACACCACCCGGTCGGGGTGCTGCGCCAGCCAGTTCCGGCACTGCGCAAGAATGTCACGGGTTGTCAGTCCCCGCGTCTGAGCAAAGGGCTTATGGAAGTGGAAAGGCCAGCGCGATTCACGGCGCGACTGCAGAAAATTCAGCAGTGCATCAAGCTGCGCTGATTCCGTGCCGGTTATCAGGCAGTCGGCGATGTCATAGTGCTGACTGAAAAAACTGACCAGCGCCCTGAACAGGGGCTTTCTTCTCAGGCCGGGATGAAGCCAGTAAAGCGCATTCACCACACTGTAAATGCCGCAAAGGGCATCCAGGTCACCCTGAATGGCGGGACGCAGTCCCCGGTTGTGTTTCTCTTTCATATACTGAGCCATTGAATATTCGCGATATGGCTCATGACGCCATGAGTACTTTGTTGCTGATGCGCGCGTTTAACTTAACCTGCTGACTTTCAGTTTCCGGTATGCAGGGTTACCGTGTAAATCTTCATCCGGCAGTACTGTATGAAGTTGCGCTGCCAGAGTTCGAACAGGGCTTCGCCTTCTTCTTCATCCAGGTCACCCCCCATGGCGTACCAGATATACCCCTGACTCCAGCAAAAATCGATTTCCTTTTCCAGCTCCGGCCAGGGGTGCCCTGAGTAACTGAAGTCGGTGATGTAATCGAAATACCACCCTCCAGTCTGATGTGTCAGCCGGATTTCGACCGGATGGAAACCACCGGTTTCCGCTGAATACTGCGGGTCACGAAAATTAAGGGTGACAGCCGAAGGAATAAAAGGCGGTTCAGGTAAGTACGCTTTCAGTATTTGTACCAGCACCCGGCTTACGGGCAAGTGAAGCCCTGACTGACAGACAGCCATTTCATCTTTCATGATACTCTCCACATTATTGTGCCGAAAAAAGACGTTATTTACCCGTCAGGAATAACCCGAAAATAATAAAAATATAAACCAACAGCTTTATTCACCACGCCATTAATATAGACCAGCGTCCGGATACATCATTCATGGCATATATTATGTGAACTTCATATTTTCATATTTATTCCCGGCTTACCCGTTTGGGCAAAAAGCGACCCTCCCGAAATACAGGATAATTCAGCAGCATTTGATATTTTGGTGTCATACACCCATTGTGCTGGCAGCAGTAAAATAAAAACGTGTCAGCACAGCTATTATAACAAAACAGCCAGACAAGAGCAATTTATAGCCAAATAAAACATTTATTAATCAGGTAGTTACAAAGTTTCACTTACTCATCCCGCTCAGGTTTACCAAGCTCTTCAGCAACCTGTTCCAGCGCCAGTTTCAGTAACCGGTCCCGGGCTGCCGGTGACATCGCCCGGAACAGCTCAGTCAGCAGGGCCAGTTTTTCATCTGAAGGTAACTTAACAGCTTCCCTTTCGCTTTTCAGGGACATACCCGCAGCACTGATATGGTAAACAAACCCCTTGCCACTGGTTCTCTTGCGCCTGATTTCAGGATGAAGCTCAGCCAGCTTTTCCAGTCGCAGTCGTGCGCCTTTTGGGGTGCCAGGCATACCGTCCATTCCGACGAATTCTGCGGCTGTCAGCCATGTGCTGTCTTCCCTGCTGTTGTCTTCTCCGGACAGTGTTCCGGCCTGATGCTGCATATTGTTATCCATAAAATATTTCATCAGATATCAAAGCGTTAACGGAGTTTTAACTGCAACCCATAAAAAGGTAGTTGATAACTTCCCTTTGTTCGCTTTTAATATCCATGTACTAAGTATGTGGAATGACTACCATGACTAACTCATCAGCTTCGCAGAAAAAGCGAAGTAAGGGAAGTGTTACAGACTGGCACCGCGCCGATATTGTGGCGGCCCTGCACAAGCGTGGCATCACACTGACCCAGTTATCCCGCTCTCACGGGCTGGCGGCACGGACCCTCAGTAATGCAATGGAACGCCACTATCCCCGGGCAGAACGCCTGATAGCCGACGCTCTGGAGATGAAACCGGAAGACATCTGGCCGCTGCGCTACCGGAATAAAGGCAACACAGGGCAATAACACCGGCCATGCCCGGAAGGATGAATGAATAACCCGTTCGGTGCGCGAGCAGGTTTCCCGCAACAGGGACCAGCATCACCGGGCTGCCAGTAAAACTGGATTTAACAGAACTGCAGGCGGAATAAAGCCTGTATGGCGGTATTGCTGCCAGCCGTTATGGCACGGCAATGCATTTTATTTCTATATCAACACATTCATTATGCGGGGTATTTGTATGGCTGACGGACAGGATATAAAAAAACAGAAGGACAATTATGCGGAGAAAATGCGCCTTCTGCTCAGTGGAAAACAGGGGCTGGCAAAACTGTTCTGGTATTACTGGTTTCCTGTCACTGTAATTCTGAATATTTTTTATTTTATGGTCAGCACCGGACACCTTCATATTCTGTGTGGTGTTTATTCTGCTTATGTGGGCATACAGACCCTGCGGGGCACATGGAATATTATCCGGGAAGGAAACAAAGGCTGGGCCATTGCCGTACTGCTGCTTGTCGGGCTTAACCTGATTTTTGATGTGGCAGGCCTTGCTATTGATATCAGTAATTTTCTTAACCGCTGAATATTCATCAACGGGCCGGGAAATACCGGTCTGAATAAAAGAAGAGATTATCATGCAGGTGATTCATATAACGGCATCCGCCCTTGTAGCAGCCAGTCTGTTGCTTACCGGCTGTCATGACAGTACCCCAAAATGTAACAGCGATGATGCCAAAAACCTGGTTGTCAGCATTGCACAACGCCAGATGGCAAAAGAGTTTGCACAGATGAGAAACTCCCAGATGTCAGGCATGGTGCCGAAAGGCGCAGACAATGCACAGCTGTCGGTTCTCAACGTACTCACCACCTCGCACCAGTCTTCGCCCGATGTTTACCAGTGCAGTGCTGACCTGCAAATAACGCTGTCGGGCAAAAGCACCACCATCCCGATTACTTACAACATCCAGAATACGGATGACGGGAAAAATTTTGTGATAAACGTCTTCGGGCTGTAATCGTAGTAAGACAGTGCCAAAGTCCCCGGCTCCCTCAGTCCACACACGGTGCTTTTGCGGGTAACACAAAGCTGAAGCCGGGGCTTATCAACACTCGCAGACTCAGTAAGGACAGAACCATGAAAAATACAACTGCGCTGCTCGCACTCATACTGACAGCCACATCCGCCAGTGCAACGATACACCAGACCCAATGCCGCCTTTCTGACACCGGACGGCCATAACATGGCATTCAGTATCAATTCTTCGTATGGTGAGACAACCGGGGTATGTAACATGGAAGGTATCGCCCGGACAGTTCCTCCCATGTCCGGTCAGAAAGGTCGATGGGTCTGGAGTGATAACAACTCAGAGTGTGTCGCTGTGATCAGCGAAATACGCAGCGGCCTGGTGGAAATCACAACGAGACGCTGTGACGGGTACTGCGGTCTGTCTGCGGCAGGATCGATGGATGGGCGCTACCATCAATGA